>JALEPZ010000004.1 GCA_022767125.1 Phocaeicola plebeius | reverse complement strand
TCACGCCGTCGTTCACCGTAGTGAACGGATCGCGGAAGTATGACCTGCTGCCGGACAAGATCCAGTTAGTGAAGTACAGCGGCCCGTTGCCGGCAGACGGAGAGGGTTCTTCAGGGTCTTCGGGATCCTCGGGGGAACCTACGGATCCGATTGACTGATGTCGCTTCGATCGTCCCCTCCTGAAGTCAAGGAGGGGGCCTTCTATCCACTCATAGAGCCGTTTCATCATCATGGCCACCTTATGCTGCTCGTATTTCTCTTCCCATCATATCTTTACACCAATTTGGCCATATAGTTGTAATGTTTTTTTGGTAAACTACCAATACAACGTCCTGCTCACCCACAATGAGTTACGTGAACCTGAGTCTTGTTAAAAAATTGATTATTTGAGATTTTAACTTTATGCAACACGTTCTTCCTCTAATGGACGGGCGACATAGTTGCATGGAATGAAAGATTCATCGATTACCTCCCCATTCTGTATCCGGGTCAGAATATCTTCGATGTAATGACCAAAATCCACATTGTTGAGTTTGCAACTTTCATACAGACCGAACATGAAAGCGATATTCTGCGCTGAGTCATGACTACCGGTATGCAACCAGTTACGACGGCCTATCGCGATATGACGGAAGCAACGCTCGGTCGCATTATCCAAACTTCGGGATAAGCTATCAGGTTATCGATATCGTAATTCCCGTCATCTCTATACCGTATCAAATCTTTCCATCCGTTCTTCATGTACTTCATCGCATCCTGTGCAATCGTCTCCGAGGCATCCATCTTCTCGTAGCTTCCTCGGGAGTCTCTCGCCTCATTAAGACCTTCTGACTTGACTTTAGTCTGGTCTAGTCCTGAGGTATTCTATATTTTCTATAACTTCATCTGGAGTTAATACAGGTATATCGGATTTCATAAAATCTCGTGGATTACGCGTTACAATAACATCACAAGCATGTCTTTTGGCTACTTCGTATTGAACAGTATCCTCATAATCACTCCAATCAAAACCACAGGACAAGAAGATGTCTTCTGAATCAACTGAGCACACCTCAATAAATGACTTCATTGTATTCGCCTTCTTTTTCCAATCCGTCAATGGCATCTTGCCTCGGTCACAACAAATATAATTGGATGTAACCATGGATAGAGAAGACACAGCAATTGTGCACTTACGTTCTACTGCCAATGTAAATAGGGTAGCAGCTTCCAGGTAATGAGGCAATCGCTCACTCATAAAATCAATCAACACATTGGTATCCAAGAAGAGTTTCATAAGTACCTTTTAGCTCTAATTTCACCTATTTCCTTTTTGTAGTCGTCGGAAATGTCTTCTGACAATTGGAATCCTGTCTCCATCGATCTTATCAACGGGGATATTCTGTATTTTTTTCCTTTTGACACAGCAACTGGTTCTTCTACTTCTACATCTGTGTCAGTTTGGATTATTCTGACACCATTCATAGATTGAATCAACTGTCTTAAGACGGAAATCATCTTTTTGTCTTCAAAAGCAATTGTCATCGTATCCATAATTATCTCCTTTTTTTTATCACAACGCAAGAATAATTATTTTTTTTGAATCCGCCAAAAGAAATGGAGTTTTTTTGATGGATGATTGAGGATGGGACGGGTGTCTGAACCGCAAACGAAACAGGCGGAACGGGATGGATACGACCGGATGCCTCACAGCAGCTGTAGTACGTCTTTCGGAATCTGTTTCTTTTGGGCGACGGCTTCCCATACCGCCAGCCGGTGGGTATCTGTCCCTGAATACTGGTAATACCGGTTCTCCAACAGCCACTTAGCTTTTCGCTTCGCATCCGCACCGTAGGCGCCCACCAACGAGGGGAGGTTGAGCTGGAAGGCGATGTCTATCTGTTTCAGCTGTCCGTACTCCTCCCTGCCCATATAGACGTACCGCTCGGGATGGGCCAGGACGGGGAGGTAGCCTTTCGACTTTATCCGACGGAGGATGTCGTGCAGACCGTAGGGCGGACTGAAGTAGGAGGTCTCCACCAGCAGGTGCCGGCCCTCCCTCCCCAACGGTAGCAGGTCGTCCTGCGCCAGACGTTCCTCGAACAGGCTGTCGAGCATGTGCTCTGCAGCGAGATGCAGGATGATCGGTCCCTTGTAGGCGGCCTGCAGGTCGGCGAAGCGTTCCCGGAGGAACGACGGGGTGTTGGGGATGTCCTCCATGATGTGGGGAGTCAGCCACACTTCATGGATACCTGCCACCTCGTAGCAGGACAGCAGCTGTAGGGATTCCTCCAACGTCGGCACGCCATCATCCACACCGGGCAGAAGATGGCTGTGCCAGTCGGTGAATCCCTGAAGGAGGCCGCTGCCGACAATGCTAACCCTTTTGTTGAACGGCCACATTGATAATTAATAATTAATAGTTTATAGACTTCTTTACTGTTCCTTCTCTTTGGAGCTGTAGTAGGAGGCATGTCCGTAATGATAGCCGTAGCGGTAGCCGTAACGGTAACCATAGCGGTAGCTGTAACGGCCGCCGGTGCTCTCTGTGCCGTTGAGGATGACCGACAGGCTCTTGAAGCGTTTCTCCTGATAGATGTTCTCTAACTCCGAAAGCATGGAGCGGTCTAACAGGCCGGCACGGACCACGAACAGTGTGCGGTCGGCCACCTTCTCTATGATCTGGGCATCTGCCACGATGTCGATGGGCGGACAGTCGATGAACACGTAGTCGTATTCGCTGCGCAACTGCCCGAACAGGCGTTCCAGTCGGCCGTTCTCCAGCAGTTCGGTGGGGTTGGGCGGCACCTTTCCGATGGGGAGGGTGTGGAAGTTCCCGTATTTAGGATCAGGGACTGTCAGCTTTTTCCAGTCGTCCGTCAGTCCGGCCAAGTAGTCGGTTAGTCCGGCCTCGGGGGAGCCGGCATAGGACGAGGTGGAGCCGTGACGGAGGTCGCCGTCCACCAGCAGCACGCGCTTCTGCTTGATGGCGAAGCTCATGGCGATGTTCATGGCCAGGAAGGACTTGCCGCTGCCGGGATTGAAGGAGGTCATAACCAGCACGTTCTGGTCCTGCTGGCCACCGGCCATGAAGTCGATGTTGGAGCGCAGCACGCGGAACGCCTCGTTGATGATGTTGCGGCTGCCCTCCTTCACTAAGATGCCCGTGACGGAAGGCGTGGATTTCGTCCTGAGCAGTCCCCACCGCTTCCTGACGGCGACATACAGGGGAATCTCGCCCACGACGGGGACGGTCAGCCCCTCAAGGTCTTTTCTGCCACGGACGACCGTGTTGGTGTTCTCGCGGATGAAGATGATGACAACGGGGATCAGGAGTCCCAGGGCGAATGCCACCAACAGGATGTTTTTCTTGACAGGGGCGGTAGGCACCATGCTGCCGGTAGGCATGGTAATGACGCGGGTATTATAGGCGGTGAACGCCTGCGACAGCTCGTTCTCCTCCCGCTTCTGCAACAGGTACAGGTAGAGCGACTCCTTCACTTTCTGCTGGCGTTCCACGCTGAGCAGGTACTTCGCCTGCTGCGGGTTGGAGGCGATCTGCGAGGTGGCCTGCACTCCGTAGCTCTGCTGGCTCCTGATCTGTGCCTCTAACGCCACTAACTGGTTGTCGATGGACGAGACGAGGGCCTTGCGCATGGCCGCCAACGAAGCGTCCATCTCCACCACCAACGGGTTCTTCACACTGCTCTTCGACACCAGATTGTTGCGCTCCAGCAGCTGGCTGTTGTACTCTGTAATCTGGGATCCGATATTGGCGTTGTCAATGCCCGAGTTGGCAGGAAGCAGCTGGAAACGGTTGGTCTCACTCGTCAGGTAGTTGCGGATATACCGTGCCATATACACCTGGTTGTTCAGCGACTTGATGGCAGCATTCGCCTCGTTAGCCTGTGCCATGTACATGCTGGCAGCCGCCTGAACGTCGGGCAGCAGGTGCTGGCTCTTGTAGGAGGAGATGTCGCTATCGACACTGCCCAACTCGCCCTCGATCACACCGAGACGCTCGTTGATGAACATGCTGGTGCTGACGGCAATCCGATTCCTGTCCTTCACCCAGTTCTCGTTATAGACGGCGATCAGGGTGTTGAGAACGTCCTCCGCCCGGCGGGTGGACACATCCAGGAGTGACAGGGAGACGATGTTGGACTTCTCGTCGGTCTGGAAGACGGACAGACGGGACAGGACGCTGCCTGTCGCCTCGCCGACCGGGGAGCGGACGACATCAATGCGCTGCTCCAGGTCCTGCCGGTAATGGGCGGTCGGGCGGACGGCGATCTTGCCCAACGGACTTTGGACGGTGTCGTTCAGCTGTCCTTCCACGACGGCGTTCAGCGCCTTCCCGTCCAGTACCAGATCGGACAAGGTGTAGCGCCCGCCCTTCTCTAAGCGGAGGACGAAGCCGGCAGACTCGCTATCGGGAAAGTCAACGAAAGAGACCTCTACGGGAAGCGTCTCCCCGTAGAGGGTACGCTTGTGAAAACGGTCGTCCACCAGGTAATCCGTCTCTAAATGGAGACGCGACACCACTTCCCTTACCAAGTCCGGGGACTGGAGGGTCATCATCTCGTTCTTCACGCTGGTGTTCGTCGCAAAGACGCCCAGATCGGAGAAGGCCTCCATGCCGGATGAAGAACTGCCCTTGGAGTCGTCCTTGATGAGGATGACCGCTGTACGGGTATAGACCGGGACCGTCCTTAGCAGATGAACTGCCGCGACGCCCAGACAGAGTGACAGTGAAAGCACGAACCAGTGCCAACGGGAAAGGCACAGATACAGGAGGTCCTGGATACGGATGAAGTCCTGCGTATTCTGAACCTGGGTTTTCTTTTGTATAGTTGCCATCTTGAGGTTATTTTGCTATGAGTACGATGATAGAAGTCAGGAACGATGCCAGTGAAAGCCAGAACGAGGTGGAACGGACGGTGTTACCGTTGACGGTCGATTGGCGCGACTTAGTGTCGTTGGGCTCCACATAAACCACGTCGTTCTGCTGCAGGTAATAGACGGGGGACGAATACAGCTGGTCGGCGGAGCAGAGGTTGACGCCATAGACCCGCTGCCTGCCGTCCTCCTGCCGCAGCACCAGCACCTTATCGCGCCTGCCGAAGATGGTCAGGTCGCCCGCCTCGCTCAGGGCGTCAAGAAGGGTCATGTTGTCGCGGCTGATACTGATGCGTCCGGGGTTGTTGACCTCCCCCAGCACCTCCACGCCGAGGTTCAGGTACTCTACCGTCACCACGGGGTCCTTGATCAGTTCCTGACCCCGGAGCTGCTCCGTCAGATGGGCGGCGATCTGCTCGCGGGTCATGCCCTCCACCTTCACCTTCCCCAATACAGGAAAGTGGATGACCCCCCGGGAGTCAACCGTATAGCCCAGCTCGATGCGGTTGCCGGACGTGTTGCCGGACGTATTCCGGAGATTGAACAGCTCGTTCAGCTTCTCGTCCTGACAGTTCACTAAGATGGAGAGCTTGTCCTTCGGACGTATCCTGATCTCTGCCGGGTCGATAACGGACAGCTCCGTCACGTCCGGCTGCAGGTCCTGGAAATAGGTGATCTCTTTGGGGGTGGAACACGATACTGCCATCCAGACCGTGGCCACCAATGATAGAATCTTGCAAGGTTTCATATTTTCAGAATTTTCTGTTGGTTGCTGAGAGTTTATTGGGGTTCAAGGCTGCCCGTCGGGGCTGCCGGACGCCCTGCGCAGGGCATTGATCCGGACGGTGATGATGCAGTGCATGACCGTCCACACCGCCACGTCGAGCAGGAACAGGAGGGTCGTGGAGAGCACCCGCACCAGCAGCACGTTCGACACGGCGAACAGCAGGGCAATGCCTACGATGGTCACCATCGCACGGCGCTGGGTCATCCCCAGGGCGATGAACTTGTGGTGGATGTGGTTGCGGTCCGGAAGGAAGGGGCTGTTCCCCGTCCGCAGACGGTGGATCACCACCCGCACCACGTCCAGCATCGGGACGATCAGGCAGGAGAAGGCGGTCACGATCGCTCCCGGGAAAACGAGGTCCTTCACCGGATCGGTCATCCCCAGACGGATGGCGAGCACCGCCAGCAGCAGGCCGATGGTCAGAGAGCCGGTGTCGCCCATGAAGATCTTGCGCCCGCGCCCGGCATCGCCGAACACGTTCGAGCGGAAGAAGGGCACCAGCACGCCGAAAGAGGCGAAGGAGATGTAGGCATATACCCACCACGAAAGGCGGGCGAACATGCAGCCGAACACTAAGAAGGCGATCATCCCCAGGCCGGAGGCAAGGCCGTCGATGCCGTCGATCAGGTTCACCGCATTGAGGATGAAGACGATGACCAACACCGTGAAGGGGATGCCCACGACGGCGGGGACGGCATGAATGCCGAAAAGCCCGTGGAAATGGTCGATGCAGAAGCCGGAGGCCGCCAGTGCCGCACCGCAGATGCCCTGGACGACGAACTTGGAACGGTAGCGGACGCCCACCAGGTCGTCCATCATCCCCATCAGGTACAGCAGGAACAGGCTGCATATCAGCACGAAGAGATGGATGGTAAGGGAAGCGTCCTGCAGGTTGCCGCCCCACCGGAGGTTGTGGAAAACGATGACCGACAGCACCGACATCATGATGCAGGGGAAGAAGGCGACCCCCCCCAGACGGGGGATGGGAACGGTATGCAACTTGCGCCCTCCCGTCTGGTCGAACAGACGGCAGCGGAAGGAGACCAGGGAGATGCGGGGCAGCACGACGGCACTCAGCACGAGACCGGCGGACCCAGCCATGATGATTTCCGCGATATGAATCAGATCCATAATGATATATAATAAGGTTTCATTACATTCTTCAGGAAATCTTCTCCAGGAAGCAGCGAGGGATGTAGGAGGTGGCTATCGCACAGATCCCCTCGATGGAGACCACCAAGCAGTTGTTCTTCCGGATCCGGCAGATGTGGCCTTCGGCGCCCTTGAAGGGGCCGTCGGTGACCCGCACCCGATCGCCGCAGTGGTACTTGGGGTGGTCGTCCCCGAGAAACTCCAGTCCCCGCTCGCCGGAGGAGGTCACCAGCATGAAGACGTTCATCTCCCGGTCGGGGATGGCTATCGGCAGCTTCTTCATGCCTTTCTGGCGGGTATAGAGAATCACCTTTCCCGCCAGTATGGACTGGATCTCCAGGGCCTGGAGGACGGTAGAACGGAAGAACAGCAGGGAGCTGACCATGGGACGGTGTATCTTCTTGCGGACACCGTTACGGACCACCAGTACCTCTTCGCACGGGAAGTAGGACTCGATGCCTTTCTGGCGGAGTCTGTCTTCCGTCTCGAGGACCTTGTTGTAGAACACCTTCAGCGCGAACCAGTGAGGGGCGGAAGATGCAGGTACAGAAGCTTTTGCTGTTTCGTTGTCCATTTCGTTGATAGATATTCCGAGTTTTGCGTTCGTTTGCACTATCAATGGTATAACATTTTTAAATATCAGTATGTCAGTGTAAAAGGTAGGGGAAACGAAACTATCCTCTGGTTTCTATGCCAATGTCACTCATGCAAAGCATTTGGATGCGAAATACCTGATGGATGAGACGCCAAGTACAAGTCGAAGAAGTCACGCGAGAAGAAGGGAGGCCGTCCAGCCAAGGCTAAGGTTGTCCACGAACCCAAGGGTGGATAGTACAAATGGTCGATATACTGGGATATAGTTCTTACTCCTGCACTCTCCGTCATTCATGGAAGGAGGATGCAGCAGGCAAGGTTAGTCCGCTGTTTCCGAGGGGGGAAATCCGGAACACGGACCGCTCCTGACCCAGTGAGCGGTGACCCGTAACCCCGTATCTTGTACCGTTTCTTGGGACGGTACGAATACGATGCAAAGGTAGTCATTTGTCCGTAAAATACAACCAAAATCGGGAAATATTTTATAGAAATTACCCCCCCACCACGCTATTATTCTTTTGATTTTCAAATGATTACAACGTGAATTTTGATTCATTTTGTACAATTAATACTCCAGCTCCGAGGTTTTCGGCTTTGATGGGCGGCCTCGATGAGGTGCATCCTTCTTCCGGGAGGTGTATTTCGGGGCACAGCCCTCAGGGATTTTGAAGCCAAAAGCGTTGGCGATGTCAATCTGAGCACCGACAAACGGAGTGATATGCTTTGCCTTTCCGGTGTGCTCTACACATCTTATTGAGCGCATCTCATCGAGCACCTCAAGGGTGGATGAGAATTGCTTATGCAGGTCTGTTGTCTTCCATATGTGGCGCACATACGAGCTTAGGATTAGTCCGACAAAGAGGATCAGCAGTCTGCCGGTCTTGCCTTCTTCCGACCAGTTGCGCTGACGGTCAAAGCCGAGTTGACTCTTCATCTGCTGGAAGTACTTCTCCTGTTCGTCTCGCAATCCATACAATTCCCAAGTCTGCATTGCAGTCATGTCCATTCCGAGCGTTGCAATAGCTTAGAAGCCAGATGCCCTGCGGGCATTGCTGACTTTATTCTCATTGAGGGAGAAGTCTTTTATGAGACGGTTTTGTGGGTTATAATCGATTGTGAACCACTTGTATAGCCTTTTAATTGTAGCGTCGTCATCAAGTGGATATCTATTGTCCTTCATCTCCTGAAGAGCCCTGCACTGCATCTCAATTTCGGTACTGAGGTTCGTGATGTCAGAGGCCCTCTTCATCGGATTGCAGTAAATGTTCAACTTGAACTTGTCGGCCTTGTGTACGGTCCCTCCGTTTCCGTTGACACGATAGTCAATGTCATACTGCTTGTAGAATACCTTGGTATCCAAGTCAATGGACATCTGCTCAGGGGCGTCGGGAAAGTCGCCATACTCAAGGATATGCTTCAAGACAAACGACTGGCCGACTTTCACGCACATTACCATCTTCTGACCGCTGAGTATGTATCGCTCAAGGTTCAGAATTGATTCGTAGCCCCTGTCCGTGAGCAGCGCCACATTCGGGAACCCGGCGTGTCTAAGGTCGGTAAGAAGTGTCTCTACGCTTCTGGAGTCGGGAATATTGCCCGGAAAAGTCCTGTAATACACAGGTATATGGTCATCCAAAGAGTACACTACCACCTCCGAGGTCTGAGGGAGGCTTATACCCTCTTTGTTTTTACCCCATTTAATGTCGGCCAGAGAACTGCCATAGGCGGATCTCGATGTTGAGTCCACGGCACAAACGGCATCATCCTTAAGCCTTGCGGCTCGCAGTCTGAACAAAGCCATCCTTTCTTCTTCGCTTATACTCTGCGTGAGGTACGTAATGGCGGATGGAGTCAGTTCCTTAGAGTATGGAGTGCGCTCAATACGCTGCCACCTTGCCACTCTATTGTAAGAGTAACCTGTTAACACAGAGAAGTATGCAAGAGTAAGAATGCTGTTTACAACCTCTTCGTTGTTCTCGAACACCTGCTTGAGATCGGAGCGGAGCCCGGTCTTGTAGGCTACCTGATCAAGAAGCCAAATGTCACCATAGAACCTGTT
>JALEPZ010000003.1 GCA_022767125.1 Phocaeicola plebeius | reverse complement strand
GCTACTCGATTTTGTCTTGTCTAATTGGTGGGTGTGTCAAAATGATGCAGACGTTCTCTCCGTGTCTTGCCGGGCTTGACCCGGCATCTCATCCTGTCGTGAGAATCAAGATAGTATGGGATTGCGGGTCGAGCCCGCAATAGAACGATTGTCTGCTATAACCAAACAGTCCGGAAAGAGTGCCAATTCCTGTCCTTGGACACTCTTCCCGTAGCAGACTTACTGTTTGGTGCCAGATTTTTTTCTTATCGGGATGTTGAAGCGTTCTTCTGCCAAATCAATCATCTTGTCGTAGGCCTTGGCACGGAGCTTCTCCAGTTCCGCCTCCTTCTGTGCCTTCTTCAAAGCAGCTTTCAACTCCCTAATCTGGTCATCTTTGCTTCTATTAGCCATTAACTGAATATCCCTACTTATTTGTCAGCAATCACAAGCTCATTTGGTAACTCTTGCAAGATCTTTTGGTAGCTCTCAAAAGATGATTTGCTAACTGGCATACATACCACTATGATAGTCATCCTGACACAACAAGAACGTACATGCATGTGGTGCTTGAATAGTCATCCAAGCGCCACATGCATGTACGTTATCACATCATAAGAATGGGCATTATTCCGGGATATCGTTTCCGGCGACAAAGATAGCACATCCGAAAACGACGACCTGACCTGACTTTCGCGGTCCGAAAATGCAGCCAAGGGCCTATCGGGGAAACGGAAAGCAGCTAAGAACCCGTCCCTATGGCCGGAGGAACGGGTCCTTACGGCGACAGGAACGGGTTCTTCCGCCCATAGGGACAAGTGCTATATGCAGCCCTACCCGCCCTTCATGGTAGTATCCTATTCTCCTTCGTATAAACCTTCACGGGAAAGCTGTTTGTCGAGATTGGCAACTCCCAGTGCAACCACTGCGGTAACCACAGCCGTATGTTCTTGGTATTCGGGAATTTCGTGGTCAAAACGGTCACGCTCCGTATGCCAGATTTCACCATAATTGAAGTTATATCCCTTCACGTCCTCTTCGCGGAAGCCAATGGTGGGCACACCCTGCATGGCAAATACACTGGCATCCGTGCCACCCATGCGAACGGGACGCTTCCGAGGTTTCGCAACTGTCACTTCAAAAGGAAAATCCTTATTGATATCCTTTACAGGCTCACAGATTTTCACGAAGTCATCATACATGGCCTGAGGAACAGCTATGCCTACCGGAGGAGTGGGTCCGCCGTCACGGTTAAACATATTGGAAATCTTTCCCAATGCTGATGCATGCTGCTTGGCCCATGCCTGTGCTCCCAGCAATCCGAACTCTTCGCCTGCAAACGCAATGAACAGAATCGTCCGTTTGGGCTTGGCTCCCGAGAGCGCAATCAGACGGGCAGCTTCCATCATAGGGCCTATGCCTGTACCACAATCGATGGCTCCACTGGCTACATCATAGGCATCCAAATGACCGCTCACAATGACGTATTCATCGGGATATTTCGTTCCTGGTATGGTAGCGACAACATTGTGGTATTTCACGGGACCCAACTTAAAGTAGTTTCGGATGTCAAACTCCAGCCAAAACTCACGGCGTTCTTTGGCCATCTGTTCGATAATACGGAACTGGTGTTCGTCGAGCTTGATATCGGGCACCGTAGGCAGGTTATCGAAGGTCGTATTCTTGTCGTTCATCATTGGCCGGTCGTACAATGCCCGCAAAGGCACAGGAGCCGACTGAACAAATCCCAGTACGCCTGCTTCTTCCATTTCCTTATAGAACAGTCCGGGCATTTCCTTCAGTGGCAGCATCTCGTGGCGGGTTCCTTTAGAACGGTTTTCCTCTCGCAGGGCATTGTTCTTCTTTTCAATCTCGGCATTCTCTGCCTTGACTGCATTCCGGATAGAATCTCCCTTGGATGAACGGTCAATCGGCCAGCCTGTACTTTGGCCGCCCAACAGCACCCATGCGCCTTTCAGGACATGCTTCATCCGCTGCAATTCACCTTCCGACTTCGGTTCAAGCAAAACGTGTCCCCGTTGCAAGCCCTTCGTTCCAGAGGTATAGGATGGAGTGACAAAATGGAGAGTCATGGGCTGGTCACCGCCAATCATACGACCGAACCAGGCCCCTCGGTTAAATCCTACCGGCACTTCACCGGCTTCCTCCAAATGGGTCTCAATTCCCCAACTCTTAAACTCCCTCATCATCCATTCAGCAGCATTTTCATAGGCATCTGAACCAATCAGACGACCTCCGAAGCGGTTGGTCAGAATGTCCAAATGGTGCATAACACGATTGTCCGTCGTACCTGCCTCAATCACTTTTTTTATGGCTGCTGGTTGTGCTACAACACTACTGGTCCCTATGGCAGCAAAAGCAAAGGCAGCAGCAAATACATGTTTCATTCTCATAGCTGTATTTAATTAGAAATATCAAAACGGCAACAAAGTTAGTATTTTCCGAACAAACAGAAAAGAAAATAAGTGATAAATCTACAAGAAATCGTCACTTGTCCGTTTTTTATCTATCATTGAGCACAAAAGGACTGTGGTTCCTACAGGAAAGCCATCTATCACTTTCCTGTAGGAACACCTTTGGCATTGAAAAATTTTTCGAAGAAAAGAATCTGAAAATCAATCGAGTTCTTCCAATACTCGTTTTTATGGGCACCCGGACGGGTAATAAAGTCATGGTCAATCCCCTTCCCCAGCAACCGCTGGTGAAGCGTCTTGTTCACTTCCAAAAAGAAATCACTTTCTCCACAATCAATGATGAGAGCCAGCTGACGGTTCTCCAGACTGTCCAACTGGTTGATGACCGTATGGCTATCCCACAGGGCTTTGTTGGCCGACATCTCACCCAACTGTTTATTCATCTGCCAGTTCAACGGGAACGGGCGGATATCGACTCCACCACTCGTACTGCCTGCCGCCCCGAATACATCCGTATGACGAAACGCATTCCACAAAGCGCCATGACCGCCCATGCTCAATCCGGTGATGGCACGACCACTACGATCTGCAATGGTCTTGTAATGACTGTCGGTGTAATCAATCATCTCTTTCGAGACAAATGTTTCGTAACGGTATTCGGGATTCTTAGGACTATCCCAATACCAGCTGTTCTTGCCATCCGGACAGACAAAAATAATCCCTTTGGCATCTGCTATCGCAGGCAGGTCGGGCTTGATGCCTATCCATGTACGCTCATTACCACTATAGCCATGCAGGAGATAGACCACCGGACAAGCCTGTGCCTGAGCCCCCAATGCCTGGTCGGGTATTACATACAGTACGTTAACATCTTTGTTCATCGCTGTACTGCGGACCTGCACTGTATCAACTTTTGCAGCCTGTACAGCCACGGCAGCCATGCACCAGCAAATAGCTGCCATCAATTGTTTTCTCATTGTCATTGTCGAATATGTTTTAAAAGACGGAGGCACCTCGATTCATGCTGTCGAAAACGACAAACACACAATCGGAGTGCCACCGCTGGAATTCGTTCTTCACGTGTTTTTCTTGTCTACAGAACTACCACGCAAGAAACCTATCAATAGCCCATTTCCTTTTCAAGAGCTTCGTATTCTGCCTTGTTGAGCTTCCAGTAGATATTAAGCAAGTACTGGCCCCAAAGCTGCTTGTTGTCCGGTTTCAGCTGTTTAGCCTTCTCGTAATTGGGCTTGGCCTTTTCGTACAGTTCCTTGATCTTTTCTTCGTTGGAAGCATACTTAGGATCGTCCATAGAGATATTGGCATTCTCTTCTACAATTACCTGTGCAGGGAAGAAGTAGCAGTCACCGATTTTACTGTAAGCCTCAGCTACGAAATCGCCATTCTTGGAGATGATTTCATTCATGGTAGCGATAGAGCCATCATAATCCTTCTTTTCATACTGCAGAACACCCTTTACATACATAAAGTACGGAGTAGGATTCTGTGCCAGAATTGAATTGATCTGTGACAAAGCTTCATCCACCTGACCTTTCTGGATATAGTAGTCCATCAGATTACCGATGAAGTATTCTTGCTTCGGGAACTTCTGCACACCTTCCTGGATAGTAGCCAGCCATGCGGCAGAATCGGGAGTTTCACTTTTTCCATACACTTCGGCCAAGCACATCAACGAGCGGTAACCTTCTTCGCGATGATCCTTACCGACAGCAGCGTATTTGACAACCGCTGCCTTATTCTCCAGCGAGTTAGCAGCCAAAGCTGCATAGTTGGCAATCAATGAAGTCAGCGTATCTCCCTTCACTGCTTCAACATCGTTGAACATCGGTTCCTGAGCGGCATCCACATAGAGTCCGAAGAATGTCAATGCCTTCGCATAATCGCCTGTATTGAAAGCATCCGTACCTGCATTGGTCAGGTTCGGGCGTACAGAAGCCAGCGTCTTGGCCAGTTTAGCTCTCAATTTAGGTTTCTTCAACACACCTGCAGCCACCTGTTGCTGTTCGGCAGCATCGGCTTTGATGTAGTATTCGAACATCTTGGCCAGGCTGCTGTACAGCTTGGCGGTGTCTGCCTGTCCGCCGGGCAAGTAGAGCTTCATGTTCTCATCGTCGTACATTGCTTTCTGCAAATCGCCAGCCAGCTTCCAGGTTTCGGGATCCTTGGAAGTGGTGGGGTCTGACAACGCAGGTTCCAAAATCTGTGCGGCCTTGGCAGGATCGCTTTTGGCCGATTTAGCTTCTTTCACAACGCTTTCCTGTGCAGATACACTAAGAGCAGCGAAGAACAAAGCTGCGGAAAATAAAACTTTTTTCATAACGGTTATAAATTAAAAGTGTTGTCTATTGTTTATTCTTCATCCGGCTGAATGGTTTCAGACATATCGTCCGGCTCTTCCGTGTTGTCCGGAACAATCATGCCTTCCTTCATTTCCTCTTCTTCCTCCTCCGGTTCGGAAGTGACCTTGCAGACTGACCCGATCTGATCATTACGCTTCTCCAGATCAATCAGCTTCACACCCTGCGTGGCGCGGCCCATGATACGGAAATCAGCCACTTTCAGTCGGATGGTGATGCCCGACTTGTTGATAATCATTAGGTCGTTTTCGTCGGTAACGGACTTGATGGCCACCAAACAGCCTGTCTTCTCCGTAATGTTAAGGGTCTTCACACCCTTTCCGCCACGATTGGTCTTGCGATAGTCTTCAATGTCGGAACGTTTGCCGTACCCGTTCTCGGAAACCACCATGATGGTCTCCCGTTGGGGATCCTTGATGCAGACCATTCCAATCACGGCGTCGTTTCCGTCTTCATCCAGCGTAATACCTCTCACACCGGTTGCCGTACGTCCCATGGCGCGAACAGCCGATTCATGGAAGCGGATGGCACGGCCATTCCGGTTGGCAATAACGATTTCATTATTGCCATTGGTCATGCGCACTTCTATGACGCGGTCGTCCTCGCCAATGGTGATGGCGTTGACACCGTTCTGACGCGGACGGGAATACTGTTCAAGCAGCGTCTTCTTGATGACACCGTTCTTGGTACAGAACAGTACATAGTGGTTTTGGATAAACTCTTCGTCAGACAGATTCTTGACACGCAAGTAAGCTGTCACCGTGTCATCAGCATCGATGTTGAGCAGGTTTTGGATAGCACGTCCCTTCGAGGTCTTGTTTCCCTCTGGTATCTCATATACCTTCAACCAGTAGCAGCGTCCCTTCTGTGTAAAGAACATCAACGTGTTGTGCATAGTGGCCGGGTAGATGTGCTCAATGAAGTCCTCTTCACGCGTCTGGCTACCTTTCGACCCTACTCCACCCCGATTCTGTGCACGGAACTCCGAGAGGGGAGTGCGTTTGATATATCCCAGATGCGAGATGGTAATGACCATCTCATCGTCAGCATAGAAATCTTCCGGATTGAATTCTTCGGAAGCATAAACGATTTCAGACCGACGAGGGTCATTATACTTGTCCTTCACTTCCAGCAATTCGTCCTTGATGACCTTTCGGCACAACTCGTCGTTCACCAAGATCTCTTCCAGATAGGCAATCTGCTTCATCAGTTCCTCGTACTCGGCGTGCAATTGGTCTTGCATCAGTCCTGTGAGCTGGCGCAAGCGCATTTCCACAATGGCACGTGCCTGGATTTCGCTCAGGCTGAACCGTTCCATCAGGCCGGTGATGGCATCGGCCGGTGTCTTGGCGGCACGAATAATGCGCACCACTTCGTCAATGTTATCGGAAGCTATGATCAGTCCTTCCAGGATATGTGCACGCTCCTTGGCCTTGCGCAAGTCGAACTTGGTCCGGCGGATGACCACTTCATGACGATGCTCTACGAAATAACGGATAAGGTCTTTCAGGTTCAACAGCTTGGGCCGGCCATGCACCAAAGCAATATTGTTGACTCCGAAAGAAGTCTGCAGGGCTGTCATCTTGAACAGCTTGTTCAGAACCACACTGGCATTCGCATCGCGCTTTACATCGATAACGATGCGCATGCCATCGCGGTCGGACTCATCGTTCACATAAGAGATCCCCTCGATTTTCTTTTCGTTGACCAAGGCTGCGATGTTTTCAATGAGTTCCTTCTTGTTGACATTATACGGAATCTCGTTGACCACAATCTTGTCATGGGTGGGATGCGACTCGATTTCCGTCTTGGCGCGCATGACAACGCGCCCCCTACCCGTTTCATAGGCATCGCGGACACCGCTGATACCATAAATATATCCTCCCGTCGGGAAATCCGGTGCCTTCACATAGCGCATCAGTCCCTCTACGTCAATGTCGTTATTGTCAATATAGGCAATGCAGGCGTCGATGACTTCGCCCAGATTATGGGTCGGCATATTGGTGGCCATTCCTACGGCAATACCAGATGCTCCATTGACGAGCAGGTTCGGGATGCGGGTCGGCATCACGGTCGGTTCTTGCAGGGTATCGTCGAAGTTGTTTTGGAAATCGACCGTTTCCTTGTAAAGGTCCTGCATCATGTCCTCACCGATCTTCTTCAGACGAGCCTCGGTATAACGCATGGCGGCTGCGCTGTCTCCATCGACGGAACCAAAGTTACCCTGTCCATCCACCAAAGGATATCGCATGGCCCAGTCCTGTGCCATGCGCACCAATGCGCCATACACAGATGAGTCTCCGTGCGGATGGTATTTACCCAACACTTCACCTACGATACGGGCGGCTTTCTTATAAGGTTTGTCGGAAGTATTGCCCAGTTCCATCATTCCGAAAAGGATACGGCGATGAACAGGCTTGAATCCGTCTCTCACATCAGGAAGGGCACGTGAAACAATCACCGACATGGAATAGTCGATGTACGACGATTTCATTTCCTCCTCAATGTTGACCTTTCTAATTCTGTCTTGTTCTTGCATCTAAAAGTTCCTATTAATTATACGTCTTTACAATGGTTCGCTAAAAACCACGCTAAAGTACAGCTTTTTCTTGAACTGGCAAAATAATCTTCCGAAAAAATCATGCGTACGGCCAATGTGCATTATAAAGGAAGTAAGGACAAACACTATCGACTGCCAAGAGGTACCTTCAGAGCTTTCTGGCACGATTTTTGCAATAAATCGAACAAAGATATTGCGTCCATACAGGAAAAAGTGCGTATCTTTGCAATGATTTTAGAAATGTATTTCAAAACTTGAATGGAGATAACAAGCATGAATAATCCTATTTCACGGAAACTGACAGACGTCATCCAATTCAGCCAAGAGGAGGCTCATCGCCTCAGCAGCGATAGCGTACATCCCGAGCATTTGTTACTGGGGCTGATTCGCGAAGGCGAAGGCAGAGCCGTAGAAATCCTGAAAAAAATGAAGGTGGACCTGGAGGCCGTCAAGAGAAAACTGGAGGAGAAGCTGTGGCAGGAAAGGAGCTCTGCTGTTTCGGCGAAGTCCGGTCCCGAAAAGCAGAACGAAGAAACGCTAAAAATATTAAGAATGAGTATACTAGAAGCAAAGGTGGTCAAATCGGAAGAGACTGACACCGAGCATTTGCTGCTGGCTATCATGCACGAGAACGCCAATGGCGCTTCGCAAGTGCTGGGGGAAAGCGCAGTAACGTACGAAAAAGTCCTGCAACAGATTACCCCATCCGCCCAGCCGCAAGGAGGGCTGGACCTGGGAGGTGACGAAGAAGATGAGGACGAAGGCATCCGCCGTACGAACGATTCCGGAAGAGGAAATGGTTCGCAATTTGCTTCGAACGATACCCCAGATGCGACCATCAAGACAGACACTCCCAAAAATTCGGATACACCTGCACTGGACTCGTTCAGTACGGACATGACCCAATTGGCTGCGGAAGGCAAACTCGACCCTGTTGTGGGGCGCGAGAAGGAGATAGAACGGCTGGCGCAGATTCTCAGCCGCCGCAAGAAGAATAATCCGGTCTTGATAGGTGAGCCTGGAGTGGGAAAGTCGGCCATTGTAGAAGGGCTGGCGCTACGTATCATGGAGCAGAAAGTGTCACGCATCCTGTTCGGCAAACGGGTCGTTGCCCTCGACCTGACAGCTGTAGTGGCAGGAACAAAATACCGTGGACAGTTCGAAGAGCGTATTCGGGCCATTCTGAACGAGCTGAAAAAGCATCCCGAAATCATCGTATTTATCGACGAAGTTCACACCATGGTCGGAGCTGGTTCGGCAAGCGGCACGATGGATGCCGCCAATATGCTGAAACCGGCCTTGGCACGGGGTGAAATCCAATGTATTGGCGCAACGACCCTCAATGAATACCGGAAGAGCATCGAAAAGGACGGTGCCCTGGAACGCCGGTTCCAAAAGATACTGGTAGAACCCACCTCGCCCGAGGAGACCTTACAGATTCTAAAGAACATCAAAGGCAAATACGAGGAGCACCACAGCGTGAGCTATACCGACGAGGCTTTGGAAGCATGTGTCAAATTGACAGGCCGCTACATCACCGACCGTTCTTTCCCCGACAAGGCCATTGATGCCTTGGATGAAGCGGGATCGCGCGTACACCTTTCCAACATTGCCGTGCCCAAGCACATTGAGGACCAGGAGAAACTTATCGAAGAGGCCCGCCAACGCAAATCATCGGCCGTCAAGCACCAAGACTATGAATTGGCAGCCAGCTTCCGCGACCGGGAGCTGCAGCTGACCAACCAGCTGACCGCCATGAAACAACAATGGGACGAACAGCAGAAGTTCCAACGGGAAACAGTAGACGAAAGCCAGATGGCAGAGGTGGTATCGATGATGTCGGGCGTACCCGTACACCGCCTATTGGAAAGTGAAGGGATCCGGCTGAAGCAAATGGAAGAAACACTTATGGAGAGAATCATCGGACAGGACTCTGCAGTGAAAACCGTAGTCAAGGCTATCCGTCGCGCACGGGTCGGTCTGAAAGACCCCAACAAGCCCATCGGCACCTTCCTGTTTCTGGGCCCGACCGGTGTAGGAAAAACCTATCTGACCAAGCAGCTGGCCCTTGAAATGTTCGGCTCCGCCCAAGCCTTGATCCGGGTAGACATGAGCGAATTCATGGACAAGTATACGGCCTCAAAACTGGTAGGAGCTCCTCCGGGCTATGTGGGTTACGAAGAAGGTGGACAGTTCACCGAAAAGGTACGCCGCAAGCCGTACTCCATCATCCTGCTCGATGAAATCGAAAAAGCGCATCCAGATATCTTCAATATCCTGTTGCAGGTAATGGATGAAGGACGACTCACTGACAACTACGGCAGGACGGTGGACTTCCGCAACACGGTCATTATTCTGACCTCGAATATCGGCACCCGTCAGTTGAAAGAGTTTGGCAAAGGAGTAGGCTTCGCTGCACAGCTTCGAACGGACGATAAGGAATACAGCCATTCGGTCATCACCAAGGCATTGAACAAGGCCTTTGCGCCAGAATTCATCAACCGTCTCGATGAGATTGTCATGTTCGACCAGCTCGACGAGGAAGCATTGGGCAAGATTGTTGATTTGGAACTTAAAAACCTTTATGAACGCATCGAAGGATTGGGGTACCGACTGCTGATTGATGATGAAGCCAAACGCTTTGTAGCCCAAAAAGGTTATGACGTACAATACGGAGCCCGCCCGTTGAAACGGGCTATCCAGACTTACTTCGAGGATGGATTATCGGAACTGATTGTCGACGAATCCCCGGCTCCCGGCAGTACGTTGCACGTACGGTTAGAGGGCAATGAACTGAAATGGGCAGTCGAGTAGCCGAATAAGTCTGCCAAAATGTCAGAGGCCATCCCTCTGGCATTGATTTTGTCTTCTTACGGGCGGTAATACCGCCAACGAAAACAAACTTAAAATACATACAATTAAGATTATGCAGAAAGGTAATATCGGGGTTACTACAGAGAACATCTTCCCCGTCATCAAAAAGTTCTTGTATAGCGATCATGAGATTTTCCTCCGCGAATTGGTTTCCAATGCCGTAGATGCTACGCAGAAGTTGAAAACGCTCTCTTCGAAAGGCGAGTTCAAGGGCGAAATGGGTGACCTTACCATCCATGTCAGTGTCGACAAGGACACCATTACCATCAGCGACCGCGGCCTGGGCCTGACTGCCGAAGAAATCGACAAGTACATCAACCAGATAGCCTTCTCGGGAGCCAACGACTTTTTGGCCAAATACAAAGATGACGCCAATGCCATCATCGGCCATTTTGGTCTGGGCTTCTACTCGGCATTCATGGTTGCCAAGAAAGTGGAAATCATCACCAAGTCTTACCAGGAGGGTGCCCCTGCCGTGAAATGGAGCTGCGACGGTAGCCCTGAATTCACCCTCGAGGAAACCGACCGTGACGACCGGGGTACTGACATCATCCTATATGTCGACGATGACTGCCGCGAATTCCTGGAGCCTTCCCGTATCCAGGAACTGCTGACCAAATACTGCCGTTTCCTTCCTGTACAGATTGCCTTCGGCAAGAAGAAAGAATGGAAAGACGGCAAGCAGGTAGATACCGACGAAGACAACCTGATTAACGATACGACACCCATCTGGACCAAAAAGCCGGGCGACCTCACGGACGAAGACTACAAAAAGTTCTACCGCGAGCTCTACCCCATGTCTGACGAGCCCTTGTTCTGGATTCATCTGAATGTAGATTACCCCTTCAACTTGACGGGGGTTCTGTACTTCCCGAAAATCAAGAGCAACCTGGACTTGCAGAAGAACAAGATTCAGCTCTACTGCAACCAGGTATATGTTACGGACTCTGTGGAAGGCATTGTGCCCGACTTCCTCACCCTGCTGCATGGTGTCATCGACTCTCCGGACATCCCGCTGAACGTATCGCGTTCTTATTTGCAGAGTGATTCGAATGTCAAGAAGATTTCCACCTACATCACCAAGAAAGTAGCCGACCGCCTGCAGGCCATCTTCAAGAACGACCGCAAGCAATTCGAAGAGAAATGGGACGACCTGAAGATCTTCATCAACTACGGCATGCTGACCCAGGATGATTTCTATGAGAAGGCCAAGAACTTCTCGCTGCTGAAGGATACGGAAAAGAAATACTTCACCTTCGAGGAGTACCAGACGTTGATTAAGGATAACCAGACGGACAAGGAAGGCAATCTGATATACCTCTATGCCACTCACACGGATGACCAGTATACGTATATCGATGCAGCCAAGAACAAGGGTTACAGTGTGTTGGTCATGGACGGACAGTTGGACGTGCCGATGATCAATTTGCTGGAACGCAAGTTCGAAAAGAGCCGCTTCACACGAGTAGACAGTGATGTCATCGACCGGCTGATCGTGAAGGATGAGCCCAAGGGAGAAGCCCTGCCGGCCGAGAAGAAGGAAATCGTTACGGCTGTCTTCAACGGCCAGTTGCCGAAACTCGACAAGACGGAGTTCCACGTTGAGGCTGAACCTATGGGCGAAACGGCAGCCCCGATTGTCATCACCCAGTCCGAATACATGCGCCGTATGAAAGAAATGGCCAGCATCCAGCCGGGTATGGGGTTCTACGGGGAAATGCCAAGCATGTTCAACCTGGTTCTGAACAGCGACCACCAACTGGTCAAGAAGGTGCTCGGTGATGCAGAAGCGGCCTGCAGCGAAAAGCTGGCTCCGGTAGAAGCTGAAATCGCCGTACTGAAAATGCGACAGAACGAGCTGAACAAGGCTCACGAAGGCAAGAAGGACGAAGAGATTCCGACAGCCGAGAAGGATGAGCTGAACGATATCGAAAAGAAAATCGATACCCAAAAACAGCAAAAGACGGCCATCGTCAATGAATATGCTGCCGGTAACCAGACTGTCCACCAGCTCATCGACTTGGCGCTGCTGCAGAATAACATGTTGCGGGGCGAAGCACTGACCAACTTCGTAAAACGGAGCATCGAACTGCTGTAATCCTGTAACAGGTCAGGATATCTGACACAGATTTATGCAGACTTCATAGAGGCAATTACGCTTGACCTACGAGAGCAGGTCGAAAAATCTGTGAAATCTGCGTAAATCTGTGTCTATTTTTTGTGGTTTATTGCAGAATATTTCTACCTTTGGCTCACCAACCTTAAAAGACGATTTCATGAGATTTCGACCCATCCTTTTTCTTGTCTGCAGCTGCCTGGCAGCCTGGGTGCCCATGCAGGCCCAGAAAGTGGGGCTTGTATTGAGCGGCGGAGGTGCCAAAGGCCTCACTCACATCGGCATCATCCGTGCCCTGGAAGAGAACAACATCCCGATTGACTATGTGGCCGGAACGTCAATGGGAGCCATTATCGGCTCGCTGTATGCCATGGGATATTCGCCCGACGACATGGAGAAACTGCTCAAATCGGACGATTTCAAACGCTGGTACTCTGCCGATGTGGAAGAAAAATACATTTACTATTTCAAGAAGAATCCTCCCACTCCCGAGTTCATCAACATCCGTGTTTCGCTGAAGAATCCCTTCCATAAAGTCAAGGCCCAGTTTCTGCCGATGAGCGTAGTAGACCCCATCCAGATGAATGTGGCTTTTCTGATGCTCTTCGCCCAGGCCACTGCCTCCAGTAACGGACAGTTCGACCGTCTGTTTATCCCCTTCCGCTGCGTGGCCTCCGACATTTATAACAAGCGTCCTATCATCTTCTCCCAAGGAGACCTTGGCGATGCGGTCCGTGCCTCCATGAGTTTCCCGGCCGTATTCAAGCCCATCGAAATCGATTCGGTTTTGGCCTATGACGGGGGCATCTATAACAATTTTCCCGTCAATGTCATGATGGAAGACTTCCACCCGGATGTAATCATCGGTAGCGTGGTCAGTTCCAACCCCACCCAGCCCAAGGAGGGTGATATCATGAGTCAGCTGGAGAACATGATTATGCAGAAGACCGACTACAGCGTCCCCGACTCCACCGGCATTCTCCTTTCGTTCCAATACGATGATGTCAGCCTGATGGATTTCGACCGCTTCGATGAACTGCACAACAAGGGGTACAACCGCGCCATGCAACTGATGGATTCCATCAAGACCCGCATTCCACGGAGGTTGAGTCACCGCGAACTGGAACGACGGCGCATGGCCTACCGGCAACGGCTGCCTGAATTTCGCTTCCGTCGCATCACCATCGAAGGAGCCAATGACCAACAGAAAGCGTATATCCGCAAGGAATTCCACAATTCGGACCAGGAAATCTTCGACCTGGAGGATTTTCGGGCCGGGTATTTCCGGTTACTGTCTGACAATATGATTTCGGAAATCATCCCCCACGCCATCTACCATCCTACCGACCAGACCTATGAGCTGCACCTGAAAGTCAAGATGGAAGACGAATTGTCGTTGCGGGTAGGAGGCAATGTGGGTTCGAATGGTTCCAACCAGATTTATCTCGGAACCACCTACCACAACCTGAACAACTATGCTAAAGAGCTTTCGGCCGACGGGCAGCTGGGACAAATCTATAACAACCTGCGGGTGGCCGGAAGAATCGATTTTCCCACTAACCTGCCCATTTCATGCCAGCTGGTCGGCTCCCTTTCTTCGTTCGACTATTACAAGCAAGAAAAAGTATTCACCTCCGGAGATGCGCCGGTATTCAGCAAAAAGAAGGAAAAGTTTGCTAAACTGCTGGTGTCCCTCCCTTTCCTAAGCAATCAAAAAGCGGAATTCAGTATCGGTATCGGACATTTGGAAGACCAGTATTACCAGTCTACGGTCATTGACTTCAACAACGACCGCAATGACCGGAGCACCTATACGATATTCGGCGGATCGGTAGCCATCGGTGCCAACACCCTCGACAGCCGGCAATTTGCTACCCGAGGCCGCAGAGAACGATTGGCGGCCCATATCTACACCGGTCGGGAACGGTTCCAGGCTGGCTCCAATCCTGACCCGTTTGAGGGGCAATTCCATTACGACCAGGCATGGCTGCAGTGCTACTACGAACGGGAAAGCTACCATGCCCTTTCTCCCAGTGTGACACTGGGCAGCTACATGAAAGCCTATTATTCATCCCGCAACAACAGCCATAATTACATGGCAACCATGATGCAGGCGGGGGAATTCTCACCTACCGCCCATAGCAAGATTACCTATAATGAAGCCTTCCGTGCCAATCAGTTCTTCGGGGCCGGTGTATTGCCCATCTATCATGTCAATACCGCCTTCCAACTGCGAGCGGGTATCTATGGGTTTCTTCCGATTTTCCCTATCCTTCGAGACGAAACCAACCATGCCTATGCCGGAAGGATGTTCAGCCGGTTTTCCTATATGGGTGAAGTAGCCGCTGTCTTCCGACTTCCGTTCGGTGCCATCAGTGCCTACCTAAACCATTATAGTTCACCGGCCAACAGCTGGAACGCAGGCATCACCTTAGGGTGGCAGATATTTCATTCTCGTTTCATCGAATAAAAAGCTCGAAAAAAATAGCGAAATTATTTGGAGGTTTCACCAAAAGTCTCTACCTTTGCACCCGTCAAACGAAAAGCAATGGCCGCGTAGCTCAACTGAATAGAGTAGCTGACTACGGATCAGCCGGTTACAGGTTTGAATCCTGTCGCGGTCACGCTTGGAGGAAGGCAATAATGAGTAGGTCGCGTAGCTCAACTGAATAGAGTAGCTGACTACGGATCAGCCGGTTACAGGTTTGAAACCTGTCGCGATCACTCTTCTGAAAGAACATGATGATA
>JALEPZ010000099.1 GCA_022767125.1 Phocaeicola plebeius | reverse complement strand
AATATAAAAACTAATTGCGCTGTTCTGTTAAAATCAGGCTCCTGAAGTAAACCTGAAATGCAGAATTCAGGAAAAATTCAGGTAAATAATTGGGCGGTTATAGAATGTAACCCCTACATTTGCAAAAAATAAAATGATATGAAACAGTTAATTTTATTGGGTATGTCCTTATTGACAGCAGTAGTTGTGTTTATAAAAAGTTATTGTCCTTGTACAGGTATGAGTTAGACCATGCTTGCCAATGTGGAGGCATTGGCTCAAACAGAGGGCGTTTATGTTTCCTGTCTGGGAGAAGGAAACGTACAGTGTCCGGATGGTTCGATGTTTCTTTCTAAGAGGCATTCCTCAACCTTGGTAAAATAACAACCAATTGTAAGACTTCATGGGTCATTCACGATGACCCCACTCTAAAATTATATGTTATGTATGCAATAGTACTTTTACTATCACTGATGATGCTGACGGGATGTCGTCAGGACGACACGATGGAACGGTTTGATGCCGCTTTTACCTGTCGTCGGACCATCGTTACACAGGAGTGCAAGGTATCCGACTTGGTGTTGGGCCGACCGTTCTTCATGTCTTATGCAGATTCATGCGTGCTCCTCTATGATGATTTGGGCGACACCCTCTTCACGCTGATAGATATGGCCGACAGCCGGCGTGTTTACCGTTTCGGCGAGCGAGGTCAGGGACCTTCCGAATTCCTGCAGGTGGCTTCCGTCCATCGGTTGCCGTCCGGTTTTTGCGTCTATGATTATCATCGGCATAGGCTGGTGCGTATCGACATAAAGAAGGTGAAAAGCGGCGTGAATGACTTTTCCGTGCTGATGAACGACACGATTCGCAGCATTGACATGCTTCCTACCGCTTACGGTACCTATGTGGGGTTGGGCTTTTACGAAAAGAACATGTTTTCGGTGCTGAAGGACGGGGTCTGGTCGTATTTTAGCGAATACCCCAGCCAGGATGAGACGGAAAGGAAGATACCCAATGCATTGCGGGGAATGGCCTACCAGGGCACGCTGTGCGCTTCGCCTGCTTTGGACAAGCTGGTCTATGCGGTAAATTTTTCTCCGATTTTTATGATTTATACGGTCGGGGAAGACAGCCTGGTGAAGACGCATGAATGGATAGGTGCCTATCCCATCTATCAGCCGGTAGAGAAAAACGGCAGTCGTTCCGCCCCCATGAGTTCCCGCAACAGGATGGGGTTCATCAGTACATACGCCACCGACCGGTATGTCTATTTGCTCTATTCTGGGAAGTCACTGCAGGAACATCGTGAAAAGGCGTTGACCGGAAATGTGATTTATCAGTTGGACTGGGACGGACGGCCGGTGGCGCGTCTTGAACTGGATGTCCAGCTGTCCCAGTTTTGTGTCACTGATGCTGACGACAGAATCTATGCTGTCAGGAACGAGGAGGAATGTACCTTGATTGAGCTGTCATTGGATGAATGACAATACTAAAGTTTTCCACCCCCAATAAACCTCGTACTTTGTGTCAAAAAATGAATTAACAACCCGAAGAACTGTAAAATCGGCTCTTCATAGCATAAATATTTTCGAATGAAAATGAAACCAATAGCTTATGTATGCTTGGTATTGTCCATGTTCTCCTGTGTGTCAAGGAATACCCAGCAGGAGAAAATGACTTTGTTGGCTGCAACGGACAGCCTGTCGGTGGAGGTGGGTACTCCCACGCTCATCAAGCAGGCAGGTCGCCGGTTGTTCGTGAACCATTCCATGTCGGACGAGGGAATGATCGACGTGATAGACATCGACGGCGATTCCGTCGCTTATTCGTTCGCCGTCCGCGGGCAAGGTCCCGACGAGTTCCTCCAGATAGCCAGTATGGATGTGGTGGAGCGTGGAGGGGATGCCTATTTCACGGTGTTCGACAACCTGAAACGGGAGTATGTCACCTGGTCCGTAGACAGCCTCGACGCCACGAAAGGCCGTTGCCAGCCCCTCTCGCGCAAGTCCCTTCCTCCTTCCTCCCGCTACCTGGAAGTGTATGAGCTGGACGGGATGTACGTGGCTACGGGCAGGACGGCGAAGAAGTTCTCCCTGCTGGACCCGCAGGACATGCACCGCCTGCGCAGCTGCTGCGACTACCTGTCGGGCGGCTTCGAGGACACGGATTCGATGACCCTGTCGAAGGCGAACGTCGGCCGCCAGTATGTTTCTTCCCGCCGCGACCGGATGGCCGGTGTGGTGTTCATGGGCGGGACGCTGTCGGTCTATGCGGTAGCGGATGATTCGTTGCGGACAGAGTGGACTTACACCTGTTCCCCGTTCGCGTACAGCAAGGACGGTTCGTCGTTGCACTTTGAAAGTCCCGTAGGCTATCTGGCCGCCGGCTTTTCGGACGACGGGGTCGTTGCGCTCTACTGCGGCGAGGTCAAGAAGGATGGTTCCAATTATGGGAAAGAACTTCACTTGTTCGACCGGAAAGGGGTGCTGAAGAAGAGGTTGCGGCTGGATGCAGACTTGTATAATTTTGTCATCGATACCGCCGGCTCGTACATCTATGCGATAGCGTATAGCCCTGATCCAAAGCTGCTGATTTATCGGATTTAGGGGGTCTGACTCTATTCCTTCAGAGGCTTTCAGCGTGATTCCTTCGACGAGGATGTGCTGAAGTTCCGTCTGTTCCGGTTGGAAGACTTGTAGAATGGTTCATGCGGCGGTGTCACGAATGCTTTTATCACGGTCGTTCCATCCCCCTTGTCACGGTCATTCCATCGTCATGGAACAGTTGTGACAATGGAGATGGAACAACTGTGACAAACGTTATCGGATAGCTGGCTTAACCATTCATCCTTCTACCGTTATTTCGGGTCCCTTCAGCCGGTAGCCGCTTCCCGACACCGTCTCGATCCGGTAGTCGGGAAAAACTTTCAAAGTGTTTTTCAGAGTGGAGATATGATGGTATATTTTATTGGAAGGATTGGATTCTTTAGGCCAAAGTGTATTGCCAATGGTTTTGATGGACACGAGCTTGTTTTGATGTTCAACGAGTAGGCATAATAAACAGAAGTCCGTTTTCCCTATATGGCACTCGATTCCATTGATGACCAGCGTTTGTTCCTTTTTCTGTAAGTTCCTTTTCTTTCTATTATCAGTGTGTGTATTCCTGATTATCATAAAGATAGTGCATCCAAGCAGTATGAGTGACAGTAGCAGCATCAAGATGCCCCATGTCAATGGGGTATGTGCCATAATGGTTGACATATTTAAAGTATTCCATGCTTTCACTCCGACAGAATGTTTGTTATCGAGAAAGACAAATGGAGTTGCAATGGATGTTTTATAAGTGGTAGAATCCCCTTTGCTAAACGACAGGCTGTCTTTTCTTCTGCAGACAATGCCCAAAGAAGAGGGCTTTAATGCTTTTTTTTCAATTTCTTCGCGATAATACATGGTCAGACTGTCGGGTATTATCGGGTTCAGTTTGTCCAGAATATATTGGTGAGCCATCCGGACAGCGAGATGCTCTCGTGTCTTATTTTGAAAGGACAACGTCTCCACTTTATTTTCCCAACAAATTTCTATGCTTTTTACATTTTTCCCCAAAGGACTATATGCTACCAATACCTGGTTTAAACGCTGCTGGTAATCTGTGTCTATAGCTTTATTCAGGCATTCTTTCATGATGGATGCCACTTCTTCTTTCCCTTTTTGATAAGAGTAAACGGAAACGAATGCTACAATACTCCATCCAATCATGAGAAATAGTATAATCAAAATCCTTTTTTTGTTCTTCATGGTGTCTTTTTTTATTCAACAAAGGTACTAAAACTTTCGTATATATTTAATTAACAGTAAGAAAAAGATTTCTAAGGTATCTTAGGTAACTATCTAAGATACCTTAGGCCAAGATTTAAGCCCGTTTAGTTGGAACTGATATGTCTCTTACATAATTTTGCAAATAAATAAAATAATTGTGAGCTATGAGAATAATCTTTTTTATTGTATGTGTCATGTTGTTAGGAAGAGTGATGTGGCAAAGTGAGTTCCAGATGACGAAGGAACAGGAGGGTCTTTTATGGGAAAATGTAGAAGCATTAGGTTATTCAGTGTATCAGTCACAGCAGAAGGAACAGATGTCGGACATCGCTTTGGAGAATGTGGAAGCATTGGCGAATGATGAGAACTCCAATACAGGTACATTGTATGGGAACGCAGCAGGGACAGCCTTTTGTTGCTGTCCTGGCAGTTTACGGACTTGTGGTGCTTCTAAGTGTTCAAACTGTATCTGATATTGTTGTTCGTTGATTGAAAAACATCCATTAGGATATAATTTTCAATCCTTTGTCTTGAACTTACGAAGAATCAGTCTGATAAATCTGTTTCTTTGGTAAATGACTGATTCTTCTTTTTACTGTAATTATAGTTTGTCGTGTATATTTGTGACTCAAAAAAAATGAAAAGAAGTATTCTGCCTCTGTTATTTTCTGTCTTTCTGTTGCCGGGATGTGGAAATCGGACTTCCACTGGTTCCCTGCCCGTCTTGTCCGTACCCTGTTCGTCTGTATCGTCCGATGTGCAGTTAGAGGAGCTGGCCACGGCATCTGTCATCCGTCTGTCCTCTTCGGATTCCCTGTTGTTGAACGACATCCTTCGGATTCATGCCGATGCGCGTTCCATCTGGCTGTCCGACCGCTCCAGTGTCTGTTGCTTTAGTCCGGCTGGCGAGCTGTTGCGCCGTCTTTCCCGGCAGGGACAAGGCCCTGGGGAATACACGGGCATCACCGACTTTCAGGTAGATGCCGAAGGGAACGTATGGGTGCTGAGCCGCAGCCAGCAGCGGCTGTTCCTGTACGGCAAGGATGACCGGCTGTTGAGGACACTGGATCTTCCCCTCTGGGTGGAGAACATGAAGCTGACGGAGGACGGCCTGGTGCTCTACAGCGGCAACGAGCCGGACGATTCGGGGATGCAGCTCCACTGGATGGCCCTGTCGTCGGGCACCATCCTGCGTCATGCCAAACCGCTGGACCGGAAGCAGGCGGCCTATCTCCATGTGCACAACCGCAACCCGTTCCAGTCCGCTTCTTCCGGCGGCTGCCATTTCTCGCAGCTGTTCAACGACACGGTCTATACGTTGACGGAAGCCGGTGCCGTACCGTCGGCAGTGGTGGATTTCGAGGGCCACAATGTCCCTGCCAGCTTCTATGCGGCCGGGTACCAGGACATCATGGAGTTCTTCCAGAAGTTCCACGGTGTAGGCACATATGCCTATGGCCTGAACCTGTTTCTCGACACTCCGCAGGCCTATTGCCTGAGCTATTACTATCAGAAGCAGTGCTGTCTGGCGGTATTGCCCAAGTCGGGGACGGGGCAGCGGGTGATGAACGGATTCCGGCTGTCTTCTCCGCTGTCGGACTATCCCGTTGACTTGAACGAAGTGGCGATGTTTGCCCAGGATGACGGCAGTATCATCCTCCCTCTCGATGCCGCTTCGGTGAAAGAATACTATGCAGCGTCATCGCGTCCGGTCCCGTCGGAGGTTTCCGCTTACCTGCAGGAGGTCAGCGAGGATGCCAATCCTTTTCTGTTGGTGGTGAGGTTCCATCAGTAATGGAGTGATAAAATCATAAAACAAGCAGAAAGATGTTCTTCGCATAGCCCTCTCTGTAAGTCTGTTTCCGTTGTCTGATCCGGTTCGTTGTCCATAATCTCTTGCGGTCGTTGTTTTCCGGAGGAGAAAGATGACTGCTGTCACGCAGAAAAGTGCTGTCAGTAAGAGGATAATAAGTACTGGTTTGTTTATATTACTTCAAGGATGGATTTTATAAACATCAAATTATTGATAAATAGCTGTATAGGGCTGATAGACGGTGTTAAAATATAAAAATTAATTGCTTTGTTCTGTTAAAATCAGGTTCCTGAAATAAAACTGAACTGCAGAAATCAGGAAAAAATCAGGTAAAAAATTGGGTGGTTCTTGAATGTAACCTCTACATTTGCAAAAAGCAGCATGAAGTCCGTGCGTGTGTATTGCAATGCAGGTACCTCCCCGCTGAAGCTGAGCATCCGCGGAGAGTCTGTCAAGGAGTATATTCCGGAGAGTACGTAAGCGGGTGGAAAGTTTTCATTTTCTTTGCAAGAGTAATTTCACTTTCCACCCCGATGTCTCTCCTCTCAAAAAAAGAAAGGAGGTGAAACAGGTACAAAAGTAACGTAAAACATGGGAATCAGCAAGCGGAAGCCTTGTCTTTTTCCTGTGGCGGAATCCCGGCCGGGAAATGGAATGAACAAACGAAAAAAAGTAACTAAAAATCAAATAAAAAAAACATGAAACAAAACATTATGATAGCCGCCTTTTCATTGGTGGCAGGTTATTCAGTGTATCAGTCACAGCAGAAGGAACAGATGTCGGACATCGCTTTGGAGAACGTGGAAGCGTTGGCGAGTGGTGAGTCTAATGGTGATTGCCAAACTTATTGTCAACCTGATTACAGATATAGCTGTATCATTATATGGGGTGAAGGCATTGAAGGGGTAACTTGTACTAACCACAGAAGAGCATAACAAATAGTCAGAAATCGTTCTTTTCTTGCTGAATAGGACGATTCCTAATTACAATAAAAAAGATATGAAAGTGATTAATTCTTTACGTACTGGCATACAATCGGCATTTTTTTCCCTGTTGTGTATTTCCTGCTCGCAAGGCCTCCACTATGAGCAGTCCCATTCATTTACTTACGATGACTTCGCGTCTCAGCAGACCCTGCAGGGAAGGCGCATGGAGCTGGACAGCCTAATCATGCGTCCGTTGGATATCCAGGTGGATGACTCGTTGCTTTGGCTGATTGAGTACGGTCGCGACCGGTCGGTGTATGTGGTGGACCTCTTCATCGGCCGCACCCGGTGCGGGCGGCTTCAGTCGGGACAGGGTCCTGACGATGTGGTGCAGCCCGTCTTCATGCAGTCGGTAGCGGACAGCCTGTACCTGTTTGATGTAGCCACCTCCCGTGTGTTGCGGTATGGGCGGGCGGAATTCCTGGCCCAGGCATCGCCGTCGCCTTCCGGCAGTGTCCGCATGTCCCCCTCCGTCTTTGTCCGCGCAGAGCAGTCGGGAGGCCGTATCTATGGCTGCACCCATCGTCCGGGTTCACAGTTGGCCGTATATGATGCGTCGGACGGCACACTGCAGGACCGTCTGATCGGCTATCCCGTGTGTGGCAAGGAGTATTCGGATGCGGAGAAAGTGGAGGCGTTCTATACGAATTTCACCATTGGTGGCAATGGAACACTGGGGCTGTGCTACAGCATGACCGACCTGCTGGAGTTCTACCGCCCGGACGGTACGCTGCTGCGCCGCCTGCATGGTCCGGAAGGCTTTTTCGCTCACTTCAAGGAACACCGCAACGGTGAGGTGGTCACTTCTTCCCCTGACAAAGAGCTGAGCCGCGATGCCTATTTCTGTCCCCGTGCGGTGGGCGACCGGTTGTGGGTACTGTTCGACGGTGACTTCGTGAATGCTCCCGACAACGATTTCTCCTGCAGCTGCCTGATGACCTTTACGTGGGAGGGTGTCCCCGATGCGCTCTACCGGCTGGACGACCCGCTGATTTCCTTTGCTGTCGATGCAGAACACCGGAAAGTGTATGGCATCAGCGTCCGTCCTGAATTTCATGTAGTGGAATATGCCTATTGATAATCGTTGTATTCTGTCGAAGGACGGATGTCCGAATTGTAACTATCGATCATACTAAGAGACCGGGCTGGTTGTAAAACTGTAGAATAGACTTCTTCCTTGTACAGGTATGAGTGAGACCATGCTTGCCAACGTGGAGGCATTGGCTCAAACAGAGGGCGTTTATGTTTCCTGTCTGGGAGAAGGAAACGTACAGTGTCCGAATGGTTCGATGGTAGCTTATGTCAAAGAATTCTAAAGAAGTGGACTTACTATATTAGCGTTAAATCATAACACAAGCAGAAAAATGTATAAACAATTCGTTCGTTTCAGTACGTTGGCGTTGCCAGTGTTGCTGTCGTCCTGTATTTCTCAGCCGTCAGGACGGGATGTGTTTCGGGATGTAGAAGTGATATCCATCCACGATGCCGTCAGGGATGATGTCTCTTTTCTCGACAGTATAGAGATAATCCCTTTGGACAATGGAGACAATGCCTTGCTGAAAGAATTCAGCCGCTTCCGTTATTTGAAAGCCCAAAAGATGTTTCTGGTGATTGACAGCCGGCAGTATGTCTTCCTGTTCGATGAATCAGGCAATTATATCAGCAGTTCCGATTCGTGTAGAGGGGAAGGACCCCATGATTACCTGATGGCGGCAGATGCTGTTTATAATCCCTATGCAGATGTGATTGAAATTTATAGTCCGGTAGGGAAGGGGATCGTTCATCGTTATGACTTGTCTTTCCGTTGGTTGGAAAACAGGAAATTGCCCTATACGGATCCATATATCGGAGCGAGAATGGACATCCTGGACAAGGATGTATATGCCTTCGAGCCGGTCCGTAGCGATGAAGAGCATCTGGCGATACGGACGGTTGATTTCACGGACAGTCGGTCACCTCGGACTGAGGATGTTTCTCTTGTTCAGGAAGGATATGTGTCCACGCTGACCATGATGCAGAAGTCCTTTTTCCGTGGAGACACTGCCATGTATTTTACTCCCTATTACCTCGACTATCATTTCTATGAGTATGACCTGCTGAAGCGTCGCTGTAGGCCGATCTATGAACTGGACCTGGGCGAAGCCATTACGAAGTCAGAATTGGACGAACGGCTGTCCGACCGGAAAGGCTCGAAGGAACTGTTGTGGGAAAAGTGTGAGTATCTGCTGTCCTCCAAGTATCTGCTGCCGATTATTCGGCTGATGGATGACTCTTTTGTCTATGCTTGCTGTATCCGGGAACGGGAAACCTACCATTTGCTTCATAACAGAAAGACGAAAAAGACCTATTTCCTGTCGCCCGACGCTCCCTTGCGTATGCACAGGTGCTATGACTTGCAGGATAATGTGTTGGCAACCATATTGTTTCCTTACGAATTGGATAAATACATCAGTGAGACCAGTAAGCAATATATGTCCGAGGAAACATTGGAAAAGCTCAGTGAAGCGAGAGAGGAAGACAATCCGATAATTATCAAATACTATTTGGCAGAATGAGACAGGTTTTTACTTGTATAGTATTACTTATGTGTGTATCGTGCACATATGAGAAAAGGAGGATAGTGACAGACATTGTCACTGAGTGGAAGGGAAAGGAAATTGTATTCCCTAAGCAGTGGACAGCGATTAACTATGTAGATGGTTCTCTGATGAGATTTGATTTCGGGTATTATGAATATTCCATTGTAAATATAAATTATTAGCTTAAATAAGAAGAATATGAAAACAAGTATTTTATTGGTTGCCGCCTTCACTTTGGTGGCAGGTTATTCAGTATATCAGTCGCAGCAGAAGGAACAGTTGTCGGACATCGCTTTGGGTAACACTGCTTATTATATATGGTTGTAAAAAACTGTTTGTATGAAATACCGAATACTGTTAGCAGCCCTGGTGCTGGGAGGGATGGCCTGTAGCCGCCAGCCGTCTGGGGAGAACCGGGTGGAACTGGTGCCGGAGGAGGAGTGTCTGTCCTTCCGTCTGCCCGACAATGTCTCGACCTACATCAAGTCGATGCAGTGCTGGAAGGACGGGGAGGGAGTGGACCACCTGGTGCTGGCGAACAACAATTTCCCGGAAATCTATGTGTACGACCTCTACGGCGGGCAGTTGTGCAAGACCGTCCGCTACCACAAGGAAGGGCCCGACGGGGTAGGCCCGAAGTCGGGCGGTGTCTATATGCAGGACTGGAACACCTTCTGCCTGCCCAATCTGTTCGCGATGGAAATCGCCGTCATCGACAGTGCCGGCCACAAGCGGGCCACCTACCGTTTTCCTGACGACGCTTTCCCGTTCATCCCGACCCGCTCAATCACTTCCTGTCCCCTCTGCTGGACAGACAGCACCCTCTATGCCTATCAGGGGGTGAATCCCCGTCTGGGGGAGGAATGTGTGTGTAAGAGTCCGGTGGGTCTGAAGTGCGACCTGCGGACGGGAGCCGTGGAGCCGCTGGCCTTCCATTACCCTTCCTCCCTGTGTCGTTCGCCGAAGGCACCTGCGCTGGGGATAGAGTCGAAGGTGAGCCGCTGCTTCGACGGTCGGCGGTTTGTCTATTCTTTCGCTTTCGACGAGCGGTTGTATGTGCTTCCGCCCTCGCACGACGAGGTGCAGGCCGTGGCGGCCCCGAGTCGTTACCTGCCCGTTCCGGAAGTGCCCGAGCCCGTGGAGGCAGACCTGGTTTCCGGTACCCGCCAGATGTGTGAGCTTCCCTTCTACGGGGCCGTCTATTACGACCCCTACCGGGAGGTCTATTACCGCATCGCCTACCCCAAGGAGGAATATGCGGAGGAGGAGAATTTCAAGGATTTGTGGCAGTCGGGCCGCAGCCGTTTCTCGGTGCTGGTGCTCGACAAGGAGCTGCGGGTCATCGGTGAGACGATGCTTCCAAAGGACACCTACCGTTCCGACCTGGTACTGGTGGGCGAGAGGGGCCTCTATTTCAGCGAGAACCATTACAAGAATCCTTCCTTCGATGAGGATGTGCTGAAGTTCCGTCTGTTCCGGCTGGAAAACTTGTAGGATGGTTCTTGCGGCGGCATTCCTGCCGGGAAACGGGATGAACAAAAGGAAACAGTAACAATAAAAAAAACTGTATAATAGACTTCTTTATCGTTTCACGCTTTTCTGTGGAACGGTAAGGAAGTCTGAAATAAAAGGAACTATGTATAGAGGAGTTGCGGTAGGGCTATTGTCAGCCTGTTCATGGATGGCTGGTTGTGGAACAGCAGCTAAAGGCGATAATGAAACAAACTGTGTCAATGAATTTGACGTGACCTGCCATATACGAAAAGAAATGTATATGGCAAATGGCAGGATGGTTGTTGTGGGCGATTCGCTGTTGCTCGTTGTCTCACATTCAGCACCTGGCATCTGTACCCTTTTCCGGACAGATGAAAACCTCTCCGAGGCGGCTGCTTATGGAACGATAGGCAACGGCCCGGGGGAGTTTGTGCAGCCTTTGTTGACGTATGGCTGTGGCAACACGTTCGGCTTGAATGAGGTAGGCAGACAGGAACTGGTGGAGATGGAGGTCTGCCAGCAGCAGGAAGTGATCAATATACGTGAACGGCAACGCCTGAAAGCTGTTGGCCGACCGAGGAGTACTGATGAATGGATACCGTCTGATTATTATTATGTGCGATTGGACGGTGCACATTTTGTCTCCCTGACAGGCGTGAAGAATGGCAGTTTCTTTACCTTGTCAGACAGTATGCTGGTGCCGATTGAGCATTTTGGCGATTCTCCGATAGAAGAAGAATTACCGGCCGTTTCAGCCCGAAACCGTTTGAACGGTAAATTGATGGCCGAGAACGGTGCTATGGTGTATGCTACTACGAAACTGCCGTATTTGGCCTATTATCGCCTGTGCTCGGGCAAGATGGTCAAGCAATGGAGTCTTTTTTATGCGCCTACGGACTATGGGGTAAGGAACGGTGACCTGTTGTTTTCGCGGGAGAAAGCGATGGGACCGATGTTGGATGCGGAAATGGATGCAGATTATATATATGTTCTCTTTATGGATCAGCCGTTGGGCTTATACGATTATTCGAGTGCCCGACAATCGACATCCAACAAGATGCTGGTGTTTGATCACGATGGTCGGCAGGTAGCCAGTCTGCACCTTGATGTGGGCATTCAGGAGATGACAGTTTTGAGAGACAGGTTAAAGCTGTATGGTATTGCCAAAGAGCCGGATATCAGTCTGGTAGGTTTTGATCTTCCTTCAGAACTGTTTGAACGATGACAGTAAATGGATTTGTTGTATATGTAGATAAGCCTTACAGCAGATTGAGGAGAAAGGCTTCGAACGAAGTGGGAACTCTGTCATCCTTCTACCGCTATACCAGGTCCCGTCAGCCGGTAGCCGAACCGTTTCACCGTTTCAATCCGGTAGTCGGGGAAATCGACCAGCAGTTTCCGTAGGCTGGCTATATGGCTGTCAATACGATTGTTATAGATGGAAACGTCATCCGTCTGCTCCTTTTGCCAGAGGAGGCTGGCTATTTCTTGTCGGGTCACCGTCTGATGGCTGTGGCGGCATAAAGCTTCCAACAGATAAAACTGCATTTCTGTCAAGTCCCTTTGCTGTCCTGCAATGCAGAAGCAGAAATTGTCCCTCTTGAGCACCAATCTGTTGTCGTGAGGCGGTTCGCATGGGCTGATGCGGTAAGAGGTATGGCGGGGAAAGAGGAAGGCCGTGAGGACGGTGACTGTCAGCAGCAATCCCATTCCCCACCGCAAGTAGGCAGGAGACTGGCCGGCAATGAGCGGGAGAGGACACCCCGCTTTCAGCTGTACGCTCATTTCTCCTTTGATGTCCAGCGAGTCCGCTTCGGAGGTCAGCACCACATCGAAAACGGAGAACTCCGCCGGACTCTCCTTCCGCTCGCCTCGACCTCTCCGGTAGCCGACGGCGGTAGGACACAGAATATCCTGTTTCCTGAGTTCCTCTTGCACCAGCCGGTTGAGCTTTTCCGGTTGGATGGGGTGGATGGTGGAGAGGATATATTGGTTGGCCAGCTTGTCCGCCAGGTACTGCTCCATGCTGTCTTCCAATATGAACAGCTCTGTCCCCTGTCCGGAAGTCACCTTTATTTCTTTTATCTTTCTGTTCATCGGAGAACCCATGGAAACCAGTTTTTCCTCGCATAGCCTTCTCTGCAGGTCAGTTTCCACTGCCTGTTCCAGTGCGTTGTCCATGATTTCTTGCAGCCGTCCTTTCCCGGAGAAGAAAGAGAACGCCGTCACGCAGCAAAGTGCTGTCAGTAAGAAGGCTATAAGTACCGGTTTGTTCATATTGCTTCAAGTCTGGATTTTATAAATGCAAAAGTATTGATAAATAGCCGGATGGGCCTTACAGACAGCGTTAAAATATAAAAACTAATTGCGCTGTTCTGTTAAAATCAGGCTCCTGAAGTAAACCTGAAATGCAGAATTCAGGAAAAATTCAGGTAAATAATTGGGCGGTTATAGAATGTAACCCCTACATTTGCAAAAAATAAAA
>JALEPZ010000096.1 GCA_022767125.1 Phocaeicola plebeius | reverse complement strand
AAAAAAGGAGTACCGCTGTACTCCAACCTTTGTTAACCTTAAATCTAATACTATGAAAAACACAATGCAAAGGTACGCATTTCTGTATTCCCTGCAAATTTTCCAAGAGAAAAAGTATGTTTTATAACAGGATTTAAGGATACAACCTCGTTACTACAGACTTATTAACTCATATAAAACTGAAAGTCATCCTTCAGGAAAAACCCTCGGGATGACTTTCGGCATTTTATTCATCGGAGAAAAAAGATCAAAGTCCTAATTGAGCTGAAATTTCCAACATCCTACGGATAGGACGAATGGCTTTCTCTGCCACAGCAGCATCGACCTGTACTTCCGGCCATTCATACTTTAACGCATTATATAGTTTTTCAAGTGTGTTCAAGCGCATAAAGTTACATTCGTTACAGGCACAGGTACTGTCTTCTGGCGGAGCGGGAATAAAGTTCTTATCCGGACAGTTTTTGCGCATTTCGTATAAAATACCGCTTTCGGTAGCTACAATGAAATCTTTTTTATCGCTGGCCACGGCAAATTTCAACAGACCAGCCGTTGAAGCTACCTTGTCCGCTAATTTAGCCACCGCCCCCTTGCATTCCGGATGTACGAGAATAGCGGCATCGGGATATTGTTTTTTCAGTTCGAGAATTTTTTCGACGGAGAATTTTTCATGCACATGACAGGCTCCGTCCCATAAGAGCATGTTTCTTCCGGTAATGGAATTGATATAATTGCCCAAGTTCTTGTCTGGACCGAAAATCAATTTTTCATCTTTCGGGAAACTTTCCACAATCTGCTTGGCATTGGTCGATGTCACCACCACATCGGTCACAGCCTTGACAGCCGCACTGGTATTGACATACGAAATCACCTTGTGATCGGGATGCGCCTGCACAAAGTCGGCAAACCGATCGGCAGGACAACTGTCAGCCAACGAACATCCGGCATTCAAGTCCGGAATCAGCACCTTCTTGTCCGGACACAGAATCTTGGCCGTTTCACCCATGAAATGCACGCCACACATCACAATAATCCGTGCATCGGTTTTCGCGGCCCACTGCGCCAGTGCCAAACTGTCTCCTACAAAATCGGCGATTTCCTGAATCTCATCCGACTGGTAGAAGTGTCCCAGAATGACAGCCTTCTTTTCTTGCCTCAGCCGATTAATCTCAGCTTTCAAGTCCAGACTTTTGTCTACGGGTTCACTGACAAACCCTTTTTTCAACCATTCTTCTTTCATCTATTACTATAATTCTATTTTCTTTCTTTTAAAAAAGAAATCTATGATATTGATAATAGGCGGTGAATAGTGTTCGAAAAAAAAAGCCCATTTTCTTGTTTTTTTGGTTATTAGTACAATACTTCCAGTTATTAATAACCGACTAACAGGCTTTCTTCTTGAAACCGCTTACTTTACACCAACTATTAACAATATGTTGATACGTTGCAAAGTTAAAAACTTTCTGCTGAATAACGACTGATTTTATAGAAAAAAAGTGTTTAAAGTGATGATGAAAATTTCTGCTAACTTTTTTGGTGGGTTGATAATAGGTCGTATATAGTGTTTTCGATGATATATCCAAGAAAAAGTTTTCATTTTGTTTCCCCAGCTTTTCTACAGCTTTTCCACCGTTTTCAACAGGATTATGAATATTGTTTTTATCTTTGCACCTTTCTTAGGGGATTTGTTGAACCCATGTAGCTTATAAATCGGAAATGAGAAAACTGAAAGTGACAGAAATGAACCGCCTGACGGTGGAAGAGTTCAAAAAGGCGGAAAAGCTGCCGTTGGCAGTGGTGTTGGACGAAGTGAGAAGTCTGCACAATATAGGAGCTGTATTCCGCACCTCGGATGCCTTTCTAGTAGACCGGATCTATTTGTGTGGAATTACTGCCACCCCTCCTCATCCGGAGATGCATAAAACGGCACTCGGAGCGGAGCTGACGGTGGACTGGAGGTATTATCGGAATACGCAAGAGGCTGTAGATGAATTACATCGGATGGGATATATCGTGTTGGCCATTGAACAATGCAAGGGGAGTACCCTGTTGGATGAGCTGCAGTTGGAATCCGGTCGGAAATATGCCATTGTACTGGGCAACGAGGTGAAAGGAGTGAAGCAGGAAGTGGTGGACAGCTGCGACGGATGTATCGAGATTCCTCAGTACGGGACCAAACACTCGCTCAACGTTTCCGTTACAGCCGGCATCGTGTTGTGGGAACTGGCCAAGCGGCTGCATTGAACAGCCGGTGGATACGGCGGTTTATAACTGACCGTTTTCCACCAGTTCAATGACTCTTTCCACCAGTTTGTCATCGTTGTCGGGGTCGTATTCTTTTTTTAGGCTGGCCCCGAACAAGGAAGCGAATGCTTGATAAAAACCTGCTTTGAATGGTCCCATAAAGGCTTTGACCAGTTCGTAAGACGATTGGTTGCATTCCCTGTCCACCAGTTTGATCAGGAGTTTTCCCTGTCTGAACGTCAGTTTCTTCAGTCGGGCAGTATATTGTTTCTTCAGTCCCTTTTCCACTTCCTTGATATGTTTGTCTTTCGCCTTCTTGTTGGGTAAGGTTTCCATGTATTCATAGGTTTCAATCACCGCATTTTTTATTTCCTTGGCCAGGGGCAAGGTTTTTTTTACGTCTCGGACCAGTCGCCAATAATTGTTCTCCTGTTTTTTGCTTTTAAACTTGAGTTTGGGGTAGACAATTACATTGGGGAGGGTTATATAAGGGATAGTATCTCCCTGATAGACACATACCGGTAGCTGGAAGTTGCCCTCAGAGGTCAGCTTCGTTTGCTGGGCTTGAGCACACCGGAAGAAGGCGGTCAGCAGGAACAGGAGTAAGAATCGGTCCTTTTTCATGTCAGCAAAATTAGAAATAATAATGATGTACTGTTAGCATAGGGGATAAAATTAACGAATTGTGTGTGTAATTTAGAGTTGAAAACTATGTGGATAAAGCGGCTGGGTTTATGTTTACTGATCTGTATTTCAAGTTGGAAAGGTTATTCACAGACCGACTGGACAGAGTGGAATGAGCAGTTGGGCATCGATGAATCGTCGGTGGACTGGCAGGCTCTTTACGAAGAATTGGGGGAAGTGGCTGAGCAACCTTTCAACATCAATACCATCACCAAAGATCAGTTGGAGCGACTTCCTTTCTTGTCGGACCAGCTGATTGAATCCATTTTGTATCATGTGTACAAATACGGTCCATTGCAGTCGGAAAACGAATTGTGGGGAATAGAAGGGATGAGTTGGAAAGTCCGGAAGCTGTTGTTGCATTTCATAGAGATAGGACCGGCAGCACAGAAACCCTTGTGGGAATGGAAACACGATTTGTGGAAGTACAATCAACAGGAGTTAATAACACGTGTGGATATCCCATTTCAGCAGAAAGCAGGATATGCGGCCTATCCACAGGAAGTGATGGACAAGTCCCCGAACAAACGTTATCAGGGCAGTGCATGCTATACCAATTTGCGGTATCGGTTCCACTATCGCGACCAGGTCTATGCAGGACTGACAGCCGAAAAGGATGCGGGAGAACCTTTTTTCAGCCAGTACAACCGTAAGGGATATGACAGCTATACGGGCTATCTGTTCCTGAGAAAAATCGGACGGGTGGAATCATTGGTATTGGGACATTATCGGGCCTGTTTTGGCTACGGACTGGTAATGAACACCGGAGGCTTCTTTTTCAACCAGTGGGTGAATATCTTGTCGGCTACGCGGGCGGGACAGGGATTGAACAAGTATTCTTCGGTCGGTGAGGCTGGTTATCTGCAAGGTGTAGGAATGACTTATCGGTTGTCCAAACGCTGGTTGCTGACGGGTTTCTGTTCGTCCGGCAAGCAGGACGGGCGGGTAGAAGAGGGGTTTATAAGGTCGTTTAAAACAGATGGATATCATCGTCTGCAGAGTGACTTGGAAAAGAAACATACCATTTCCAATCAGCTGGTAGGAGGACATTTATGCTATAACGGAAAGTACATTGAAGGAGGATTAACGGCTGTTTATAATGTTTTCAACAAGATGTTGAATCCTGTGTCACATCCATATAATCTTTACGATCCGCGTGGAAAAGAATTTGCAAGCATCGGCGGCCATTATAAATGGTTTTTCGGACGATGGATTCTGGCGGGAGAAACGGCTGTTGACAGGACCGGTAAGATAGCTACATTGAACATGCTGACTTATTCACCGACTGTGAATACTACCTTTCTACTTATGAACAGGTATTACGACAAAGCATTTCAAGGTATGTATGCGCAGGCATTCAGTGAAAATTCATCGGTCCGCAATGAAACAGGATGTTATATAGGTTTGGAAACCAGCTTTTTGAAAGATATTTCCTTTTCTGGACATGTGGATTTCTTCCATTTCCCTTACCGCCGTTTTCAAGTAGATGCGTTACATACTTCCGGAATAGCCGGAGGAGGGCAAATCAGTTATTCACCTACTCATTCACTGACTATGTTGATAAAGTATAACTATTCGAACAAGGCCAAAAACAACGGAAATGAGGAAGGAGAGCGGCAAGTCATTCCCTTTATCCGCCAGCGGATACAAGGACAGTTGCGTTATTCACCCAGTGAACAGTTACGGGTGAAAACGGTGTTGGAATATGTACGGTCAGGGTTTTGGAAACAAATGCCGGCCAAGGGGTGGTTGGCTGGCAATATGGTACAATGGAGCCCGGCAGGCCGTCCGTTGCAAGTTTCCGTCAGTGGAGCCTGGTTCCAGGCCGACACCTATGATGCCCGAGTATACCTGTACGAACCGCATGTGTTGTATGCCTATGCACTATCGTCCTTCTATGGAAAAGGAATGAGATATTCCGCCCTGTTGAAATACACGTGGAAAAACCGGTGGGTGTTGCAGGCTCGCTATGCATGGACCCACTATTTCAATCGGGACAAAATCGGGTCGGGGCTGGAGGAAATCCAAGGAAGCAACAAATCGGAACTGGTACTTCAATTGCGATGGAAGTGGTGAATCTGAAAGAATAGTCGTATCTTTGTCCGCCAGAAAACAACTATAAAAAGAAGTGTTATGTCAACCGTCATTTATCCTTCTCCCATTTTCGGCCCTATCCATAGTCGTCGTCTGGGAGTATCGCTGGGTATCAACCTGCTGCCTGCCGATGGCAAGTTTTGTACATTCGACTGCATTTATTGTGAATGTGGGTACAACAAGGACCGTCGTCCGCATCGTCCGCTGCCTACACGGGAAGAAGTGAAGGAGGCCCTGGAAGCCCGTCTGAAGGACATGCAGGCTCATGGGCCTATCCCCGATGTGTTTACGTTTGCCGGGAACGGTGAGCCTACTGCCCATCCCCAGTTCGCAGGTATCATAGACGATACGTTGGAGTTGCGCGATCGTTATTTTCCCCATGTCAAGGTGAGTGTATTGAGCAATGCGACCTTCGTTTACCGTCCTGCTGTCTTTGCAGCCCTGGAAAAGGTCGACAACAATATCCTGAAGCTGGATACGGTGAATCCTGATTACATCCGTCTGGTGGACCGCCCTGCAGGGGCTTACGATGTGAACCGCATTGTGGAAGGTATGAAGGCTTTTCAAGGTCGGGTAATTGTGCAGACCATGTTCCTGAAAGGAAAAACCGACGAAGGAGTGGATGTAGACAATACATCCGATGCCTTCGTGTTGCCATGGATAAAAGCGGTCAAGGCCATTTCGCCGCGCCAGGTTATGATCTATACCATCGACCGTGAGACGCCGGACCAGTCGTTGCAGAAAGCCACGCATGAAGAGCTGGACCGCATTGTCAGCCTCTTGCGTGAAGAAGGGGTGGAGGCCAGTGCTTCTTATTAAGGCGGGAGGGAGTGCTCGGAAACTCCGGAGAACCGATCGATTGAGAGCGTGTCAAAATAAAAAGTCGTAGTGAAGAATCTGTCAATCATTCACCAATGTATTCAGATTCTTCACTACGTCAGAATGATTATTTCATAAGTTCCTTCAGGGGCCGGTGGAAAACCGGATGCATCACATTGGGAGCGATTTCACACAGCGGAATCATCACGAACGAACGTTCCGTCATCAGGGGATGTGGCAGTTCCAGTTCGGTTGTATGCAGAATCAATTGATCGTAGAGTAGCAGGTCGATATCGATTATCCGGTCGGTATAGTGACCGTTGACCGATTTATGGGTCCGTCCCAGTTCCCGTTCGATGTCCTGTGTGACGAACAATACCTCCTGTGGAGAAAGCGATGTCTCTACGCAGGCCGCGGCATTGAGGAAAGAATGGGGGGAAACGAATCCCCAGGGAAGGGTCTCTATAAAAGAAGATAGGGAAACCACGTCCCCTATCTTCTTTTGTATCAGTTCGACAGCCGCTTGCAGATGGGCCGTCTTGTCGCCCAGGTTGGTTCCTAAACTCAGGTAGACGCTTGCCATGGGTTACTTGTCGAGAATCAACATGGCATCTCCATATGTACCGAAGCGATAGTCTTCCTTCAGGGCAGTATGGTAAGCCTCCATAATCAGTTCGTATCCTCCGAACGAGCAGACCAGCATCAGCATGGTGGAGAGGGGCATGTGGAAGTTGCTGATCATACTGTCGGCCAGCGAGAATTCATAGGGAGGGAAGATGAACTTGTTGGTCCATCCTTCAAATTCCTTCAGACGGCAGTCGGTTCCTACAGCCGTTTCAACAGACCGCATCACGGAGGTGCCCACAGCGCATACCTTATGGTTTTCGTCCTTCGCTGTATTCACGATGCGGCAAGCCTCTGCGTTGATGAACATCTGCTCCGAATCCATCTTGTGCTTGGTCAGGTCTTCCACGTCGATGTCGCGGAAATTGCCCAATCCACAGTGCATGGTAATGAATGCGGATTCGATTCCCTTGATTTCCATGCGCTTCATCAGTTCACGGCTGAAGTGGAGTCCGGCAGCCGGTACGGTGACCGCTCCTTCGTTTCTGGCGAAAATGGTCTGGAAACGCTCGTTGTCTTCTGGTTCGGCAGCCCGGTGGATAAAAGGTGGCAAGGGAGGTTCTCCCAAGGCATAGAGGGCTTTCTTGAACTCATCGTGCGGCCCGTCGTCATAGAGGAACCGCAAGGTACGTCCGCGAGATGTCGTGTTGTCGATGACTTCAGCGACCATCGAGTCATCGTCACCGAAATACAGTTTGTTACCGATACGGATTTTGCGGGCAGGGTCTACCAGCACGTCCCACAAGTGGAGGTCCGGGTTCAGCTCTCGCAGCAGGAAGACTTCAATGCGGGCACCGGTCTTTTCCTTGTTGCCGTACAGGCGGGCAGGAAAGACCTTGGTGTCGTTGAAGATAAACACATCCTTGTCATCAAAATAGTTCAGAATATCCTTAAACAGGACATGTTCCAATTGCCCGGTGGATTTGTGGACCACCATCAGGCGGGATTCATCGCGGTACTTGGCCGGATATAAGGCGATTTTCTCTTCCGGCAGCTTGAATTTGAATTGTGACAGCTTCATCTTTCTTTCCTTTTTTCCTTATACTGTTGTTAGTTCTATTTCTTGTTGGTCGAGCCATTCGGGGAACTGCTCCACGTTCATGCAGTCAGCCAGTGTGATGTCGCCCACTCTCGTACGGACCAGTGCCGTGAGGTGGGCACCGCTGTGAAGGGCTTCCCCGATGTCGCGGGCCAGTGCCCGGATGTAGGTTCCCTTGCTGCAGACAACCCGGATCTTGATTTCGGGCAGCCGGCAGTCCAGCAGCTCGATTTCGTCGATGACCAGCGTCTTGGCTTTCAGCTCCACTTCGTCCCCGTTGCGGGCCAGTTCATAAGCGCGGCTACCATTGACCTTGCAGGCCGAAAAGGCTGGAGGTACCTGCTCGATGGTACCGACGAACTGCCGGAGCGTGGTTTCCACCAGCTCCCGGGTAATGTGGTCCGTCGGGTAGGTGGCATCGATTTCCTTTTCCAGGTCATAGGAAGGAGTGGTGGCACCTAACTGCAATGTGGCCACATATTCCTTCGTATGGTACTGGAATTCCTCAATCCGTTTAGTGGCCTTGCCCGTACAGATAATCATGACCCCGGTGGCCAGCGGATCGAGGGTTCCGGCATGTCCGACCTTCAGTTTCTTCACCTTCATGGCCCTACAGAGGTGATACCTTATTTTATTGACTACGGCAAACGAAGTCCACCGCAAGGGCTTGTCGAAATACAATACTTCTCCTTCCTTGAAATTCATGCCGTCGGAGTTAAGATAAGACACTACAGATAAGAGTCACGGCACCGACAACGGCACAATAGAGGCCGAAATACACCAGCTTTCCTTTCTTGACAATCGTAATCATCCATTGGCAGGCTGCACATCCCGAGAGGAAAGCCGCCAGAAAACCGATGCAAAGGGACAGGGTGGAGAGACCGGCTTCGGCGGTCGACGCTTCCTTCATGATTTTCAGTCCGTCCAGCAGGGCTTCCCCTACAATGGGAGGGATGACCATGAGGAAGGAGAACTGGGCCAGCGACTCCTTCTTGTTGCCCAACAACAGTCCGGTGGCAATGGTGGTACCGGAGCGTGACAGCCCCGGAAGGACGGCGCAGGCTTGTGCCAGACCGATGATGAACGCATCTTTCAGGCTGATTTGTTCTTTCGAACGGGGTTTGGCATAATAGGAATAGATGAGCAGGACCGCTGTTACCAGCAGCATGCATCCTACCACCATCAGGCCCGATCCGAAAATCTCTTCCACGGTATCCTTGAAGAAGACTCCTACGATACCGATGGGAATCATCGATACAAGGATATTCAGTACGTATTTCGTCTCTTCATTCAACCGGCATTTGAACAGCCCCTTGAAAATCCAGTCGATTTCTTTCCATAAAATGACCAGCGTGCTGAGTACGGTGGCTACATGCACCACGATGGTGAACGTCAGGTTCTCTTCTCCTTCAATTCCGAACAAGGCCGAACCGATGGCCAGGTGGCCGCTGCTGCTTACCGGCAGGTATTCGGTCAGTCCCTGAAGAAGGCCCAGTATCAGTGCTTCTATCCAACTCATGCTTCCGGTTCCTCCTTTCCTGTATCCTTAGGTTTCCGCAGGATGCCGTACATCATGAATACGAATCCCAGGAAACAGATTACGGGAGCCACTTTGATGCGGCGCACACTGAATATGTCTGGTTCGAAAGCCGTTTCGGTAGAACCAGGTCCGGTCATCAGCAGAAAACCGATGAGGATGACCACCATTCCGATGGCTAACAGCAGAAAGTTGGTCTTGTCGAAGGCAAAATTGTTTTTGTTCATTCTCTACCTGTTTATTTATAATACAATTCGGTTACTCGCATGCGCAGGAATCGGTTAATGGAGATATAGGCGCAAAGAGTGGTTATCAATATTCCGGTGACAAATACGGTGAGCATCACGGTCAGCATTACCTGTGGGGTCACCACTGTCAGCAATTCGGGCTCGTAGCGGATTAACAGACAGGCCATTCCCATGAGACATGCATCGGCCAGGGAAGCAGCCAGCACTCCCACCCACAGGTTGCGTGCCAAAAAGGGACGGCGGATAAAGCTCCAGCTGGCCCCTACCAGTTGCATGGTGTGGAGAAGGAAACGTTGCGAATAGATGGTCAGTCGGACCGTATTGTTGATGAGGGCAAACGAAATCAGGGTCAACAGTCCTGCCAGTCCCAGCAGAAGGAAACTGAGCTTCCGGATATTCCGGTTCACCGAATCCACCAGCTCCTGGGGATAGTCGATGTCTGTCACATGCTTGTTCTCCAGTATTTCTTCCTTGATCCATCTTACGCTGTCGTTGTTGGCATATTCAGCATTCAGCCTCACTTCGATGGAAGCGGCAAACGGATTGTATCCAAGAAATTCAGTGGGGTCGGTCCCCATGGCCAGGGTCTGTTCCTTCAACGCCTGCTCTTTCGAAATGTAGGTGGTCTGCCGGATATAGTTTTTCTCATTGAGTCGCTTCTGGAAAGCAAGTATATCGGCTTCGCGGGCATTTTCGTCCATCAGAATGGTAAAGGCGATGTTCTCGCGGACATAGACGGAGAGATGGTTGGCTGTCATGACGAAGAAGGTCACTAAACCCAACAACAGGAGGACCAGCATCGTACTGATACTGGATGTGATGAATTGCATATCGAATAGACCCGATTTTCTGCCCATGGTGCTTCTTGTTCTGAGAGTTGGTGGTATTATTTCTTTTTCCGGAAAATGTAAATCATGGAACTGCTGCGTTCCTTTTTCCCCAACGTGGCCATCCATGCCTTGGCACCGACCCACAATCCGCGCAGGAACGGCAGGCGTTTTTGGTAATTCCGTTCGGTAATCATGGAGATGTAGAACGCATCAAACGGCATGGGATGCCGTTCGGCCAAGATAAAGCCGTGCTTGACCCCGAATTGTTGCAGGATGGCCGGAGCGAAGTGCCATAGGTGGCGGGGAACATCATAGGCCGCCCATCGTGCGCCGTAGTAGGTTGCATCATACGAATTCGGGTTGGGAACTGCTATCACCAGTACTCCATTGGGTTTCAGCAGCCGGTACAGCTCTTGCCATGTCTCGTTAAGGGCTTCCAGGTGCTCGAGTACGTGCCACAGGGTAATGGCATCGAAGGAAGCTTCGGGGAGGGAGGAAAGGGCTTCCGGCGGCAATACATCCAACTGGAAGTGTTCGGCAGCAAATGTTCTGGCTTGGGAACTTTTCTCGATAGCCGTCACCTTCCATCCGGCCTGTTGCAAGGCATGCGGGAAATAACCGGTTCCCGTACCGATATCGAGTAGGGTTCCCTGCAACAGTCCGCTGCTTTGTTTCACCAGATGCACCTTACGTTTCAGCATAAAACGACGCACCCAGTGATACACACGGTTGGTCCACCCTCTGTTCGTATCGCTGTGTGAAATGTAGTCAGGACTCTCGTAATACCGTCCTATTTCAGCTTCTGTTGGTACGCCCTGTGTAAAAAGAAAGCCACACTGCCGGCATCGGCAAATGGAGAACGATTCGCCGGTAGCGTAGTGGTCGGTACATTCCAACGCTTTCTCGAAGCGGTTATTTCCGCAGAGCGGACACTTGTCTATCTTGAGTACGTTCACTTTATTCCCTAATTTCTTGCAAAATAACAAAGAAATCGGTTATACATGCTTTTTCTTTAAATGAATTTAACTACCTTTGCACAGTAAAACAAATAATGATATGGAAAATAGAAAACTGGCTCGTTCGAGCAATAAAATGATTGCCGGTGTTTGCGCAGGTGTTGCAGAATACTTCGGCTGGGATGTTACGTTGGTGCGTATTGTCTATGCATTAGCCACTTTGTTGACTGCATTCTGTGGTGTCATTCTCTATTTGATTCTGTGGATAATCATGCCGCAGAAATGATGAAGAATTAAAGAATGAAGAATGATCCGTCCGGATGGTCATTCTTCATTTCCCATTCTTCCTCTATTGTCATCCTGAACGTAGTGAAGGATCTGACTACATCTACTGAGCCCTTCCAGTTTTTTCACTTCGTTCAAAATGACAATGTAGGAATTCTTCATTATTTTTCATTTAACCGTTTCTCCTTTGAGGGTTGCCGAACTGGATTCTGTAATGGTCACCTTCACGAAGTCGCCGATATGGTAATTCCCTCGGTCAAACACGACGACCTTATTTTGTTCTGTTCGTCCGAACAGCTGGTCTTTGGATCGTTTGGACACTCCTTCCACTAATACTTCGAAGGTTTTTCCTACATCTTTTGCGTTGCTTTCGGCCGACAGCTGGTTCTGTAACTCAATGAGTTCGTTCAACCGGCGTATCTTTACCTCTTCGGGCACATCATCGGGCAAGTGTTTGGAAGCATACGTACCCGGACGTTCCGAATACTTGAACATGAAGGCAGAATCGTACTGGCATTCCCGCATGAGTGACAGGCTCAGTTGGTGGTCTTCTTCCGTTTCACTGTGGAAGCCGGAAAAGATGTCGGTCGACAATCCGCAGTCGGGGATGATGCGACGGATGGCAGCCACTCGTTCCAGGTACCATTCGCGGGTATATTTGCGGTTCATCAGTTGAAGGATGCGCGAGCTGCCGCTCTGTACCGGCAGGTGGATGTGTTTGCATACATTCGGCACTTCGGCGATGACCTGCAGCGTCTCGTCACTCATGTCTTTCGGATGAGAGGTGGTGAAACGTACACGCATATTGGGTACTGTCTCGGCCACCTTGCGCAGCAGTTGGGGAAATGATAGTGTGGTTCCTTCTTTTTCAAAGCGGTACGAATTCACGTTCTGTCCCAGCAGAGTGACCTCCTTGTACCCTTTGGCCGCCAGGTCGCGCACTTCATTGAGGATGCTTTCGATGTCCCGGCTACGTTCCCGTCCGCGTGTGTACGGCACGATGCAGTAGTGGCAGAAATTGTTGCATCCCCGCATGATGGACACGAATCCCGACACGTGATTGCCGCAGATGCGGGAGGGGATGACATCCCGGTAGGTTTCGGTGACCGATAACTCCACGTTGATGGCTTTCTGTCCGGCTTCGACGGCGGCAAACAAGTCCGGCAGGCTGAGATAGGCATCCGGTCCTGCCACGAGGTCTACGTGGTGATGTTCAATCAGGTCGTTCTTCACTCGCTCAGCCATACAGCCGACCACACCCACAATCAGCTGTCGGTGTTTCTTGCTGCGCAACGAATGGAAAAAATCCAGTCTGTTCAGGATTTTCTGTTCGGCGTTGTCGCGGATGGAACACGTGTTCAGCAATACGGCATCCGCCTCCTCCAGCGAGGTGCAGGACGAGTAGCCGGCCATTTGCAGGATGGAGGCAATGACTTCACTGTCGGCCACATTCATTTGGCAGCCATACGTTTCGATAAAGAGTTTTTTCGGTTGGGGGTCAGTTGCGGATTTAAAGTCCGCTCCCGTAGTTGTTGTTGTCATATCAGTTTTTTACAGTTAATAAAACAGGGACAAAGATACCGTTTTCTGTGTTAACTTCGATAAAAAGATGTGGATATATAAAATTAATTAGTATCTTTGGACCATATTGAAACAACTATGGAAAGTTTATTGCCGATACTGATATTCGTAGCCATTATCCTGTTCCGAGTTACTGCACAGCAGTTGGGCGGAAAGAGGAAGACCGTTGCTGCTCCGCCACCCGTGGCTCCTATGCCCGAAGAGAGCCAGCCGATGATGGAGGCCTTGCCGGAGTCTTCCCCGTATCGTCCGGTTCCGTTCCCTTCTCCTGCAGAACCGGTTGCCTTTCCGTCTTCGGTAGAAAAAGAACCATCCATCTGTCAGTCGGCAACGACGGGTCCCCGACGGCCCGATGCCAGGAAAACGTCTTCTGCCATTCGGCTGGATACCGTCCGTTCGGCCCGGCAAGCATTCATCTATAGTGAGATTTTCCGCCGAAAATATGAATAAACCCTATTTATAAAACATCAAATATACGACTACCATGAATTATACTCGAATGACTCCCGTCGAAGCGGCCAGCCTGATCAAAGATGGTGAAATCCTGGGTCTGAGTGGCTTCACTCCGGCCGGCAGTCCCAAAGCGGTCACTGCTGCCTTGGCCCAACTCTCAGAAGAACGCCATGCCCGTGGTGAGCATTTCCAAGTAGGTATCATTACCGGAGCTTCTACCGGCGATTCGTGCGACGGGGTGTTGTCTCGCACTGATAGCATCCGCTTCCGGGCTCCTTATACTACTAATGTAGATTTCCGTAAGGCCGTGAACAGCGGCAAGATTCATTATACCGACATTCATCTTTCGCAGGTGGCGCAGCGGTTGCGCTCTGGCTTTCTGGGGCATGTCACTACCGCCATTATCGAGGCGTGCGAACTGACTGACGATGGCCGTGTCTACCTGACGGCAGCAGGAGGCATCTCTCCTACCATTGCCCGTCTGGCCGACCGGGTCATCATCGAACTGAACGAAGCCCATAGCAAGCGGATGATTGGGGTGCACGATGTTTACGAGATGGAACGTCCTCCCTATCGTCGGCCGATTCCCATTGTACGTCCCAGCGACCGCATAGGTCTGTCGTATGTGCAGGTCGATCCGGCGAAGATTGTCGGTGTGGTGGAAGTCAACTTGCCCGATGAGGCCCGTTCGTTCCAGGAGCCGGATCCCATCACCGACCGTATTGGTCAGAACGTAGCCGACTTCCTGGCTGCCGACCTGAAGCGGGGTATTATCCCTTCCACGTTCCTTCCTCTGCAGTCGGGAGTAGGCAATATCGCCAATGCCGTGCTCGGTGCCTTGGGACGCGACACCAACATCCCGCCCTTTGAAATGTACACCGAAGTACTGCAGAATTCCGTCATCAAACTTATCAAGGAAGGACGCGTCAAGTTCGGCAGCACCTGCTCGCTCACCGTGACGAACGACTGTTTGCAGGAGATTTATGAGAATATGGACTTCTTCCGGCATAAACTGGTGCTCCGTCCCTCTGAAATCTCCAACTCTCCGGAGGTGGTACGCCGTCTGGGAGTCATCTCCATGAATACCGCTATCGAAGCCGACATTTATGGCAATGTCAATTCCACACATATCTGCGGCACAAAGATGATGAACGGTATCGGAGGTTCGGGCGACTTCACCCGTTCGGCCTATATTTCCATCTTTACGTGTCCGTCTACAGCCAAGGGCGGTTGTATCAGTTCCATTGTCCCGATGGTTTCCCATCAGGATCATAGCGAGCATTCGGTGAATGTCATCATCACGGAGCAGGGAGTGGCCGACTTGCGCGGAAAGTGCCCGATGGAGCGTGCCCAGACCATTATCGAACAGTGCGCCCATCCTGACTATAAGCAGTTGCTGTGGGATTATCTGAAGATTTCTGCCAAGGGACAGACTTCTCATTGCCTGTCGGCTGCTCTTGGCATGCACCAGGTATTTATGGCCGAAGGCGACATGCGCCTGACTCAGTGGGGTAAATTTGTGAAATAAACGGCTTGTTGCCCCGATAGGAGATGCAAGCGTAGGAGTAAGGGAATTTCCTTAGACCAGTATATAATAAGGTGTGTCATCATTCATCTGCACTTGACTGACTTGTCAGTGTAGCTGAACGATGACATTCCTTCTTTCGTTGGCTGTAACAAGGAAAAAGGAAGCCCGGGAATCTCATCGGATGCCGAACTTCTCGCGGTACTCCATCGGCGTATGTCCGGTGTATTTCTTGAATACCTGTGAAAAGTAGGTCATTTCTTCGAAGTTCAGCTGATAGGCGATTTCCTTCACCGGCCGGCGGGTTGTGGCCAGCCAGTGCTTGGCCTGCTGCATTTTCAGCTCCTGGATGTAGTGGGCCGGCGAGAGTCCGGTATACTCCTTGAACAGCTTGCGGAACCAGGAATAGCTCATGTGTACCTGTTGGGCCACTGTTTCAGCCGTGATGGAATCCAGCAGGTGTTCACGGATGATGACCTTGGCCTTGTCTATCTGGGCCGCCGTATGGTTGTCGAACGCGCAGTTCTGGGCATAGTACAATGCCATCCCTAAAATGAGGTTGGCAATTCCTGCCAGGAACTGCTGGCAGGCTGCCTTCTCCTCCATGGCCACCTGTAGAGCCTGTTCGTAGAGACGGACAATGGTGTCCTGTATGCCTACATGGTAAACCACCTGGTCTTTTTGAAAGAAATGGTTCTGGAAACGGCTGTCCATGTTCACCCCTTCAAATCCTATCCAATACTCCTGCCATCCCGTGCTCCGGTCGGGGAAATAGCTGTGCCACGTATGGGGGCGGAGAATCAGCAGGTCCCCTTCCAAGATTTCCATGCGCTGTTCGGGGGATACGTAGAACCATCCCTTTCCGCGCGTGATGTAGAGCAGCTGGTAACTGTCGAGCACCCGTCCTTGGGAAGGGGAGAAATAGAAAGCGTCCGGGTGGTCTTTTCGGGGAGGATAGACAGCATAGTGAGCAGGCACCGCTTCCGAACCGACGGTGTTCACCGTGATGCCCCAGTCGATATCGCGACGGCTTCGCACCAGGTATTTGTGGGTAGTGGATGGCTGCTTCATGGTTGTCAATAGGCCTGTGTAGCAAAGGTAATGCATTCTCCCGGTTCCTACAATTTCTGAAAGCGAAAAATGATGACCTTCATCCTTTGTCATTTCAGTACACCATACGTCAAAGGACGTTTGCTCCCTCGTGTACGGGTGCTTTTCGTCTTTTATCGGTATCTTGTTGTTGATGCCGGGGGCGATAGTTTATTTCATGTTGCTTTTGGGCATGATACAAGTAAACAATAGATAGAACAGGATGCCCGGAAAAGCAATCGAGCAACAGGTAAGGACGGCATAGCCAGCCCGCACCCAGGTTGGGCTTATTCCGAAAAAGTCTGCAATGCCGCCGCATACGCCGGCCAGGATGCGCTCAGGGGATTTGGTCAGTTGTTTCATATCGTTGGTAGTAAACGGATGCATAGTTACAACAAATCCTTTGAACACACAAATGGTTGGGACAGATGGACAGAAGATGGGACGAACGGACGGAAATGGGGACGAACAGCCGGAAAGACGGGAGGAAAGGATGCCTATCTGGATTCCTTGGCCGGATGCTTGATGCGTTCTTTCACTTCGTTGACATAGGTCTTGGAGACGGGAATCCTGTCATTACAGTACTTCATCTGTAGGCTGATGCCACTGCTTCTGCCTTCCACCCGATCTACCTGACAGAGGTTGACCAGAAAGGCCCGATGGCATTGCATGATTTCAGCATACGGACACACCGCAGAGGCGACACGCTTGATACTCGTGCGCAACAAGGTCTTTTTCACGCCTCCTTCTTGCCGGTGGCAGACGGATACATAGTTGCCTTCCGCTTCGGCATAGAGGAAATCATGGAGGGCAAGTGCAAGATGCTCTTTGGTGGTGCCTTCCAGTAGGAGCCTTTCGGTGGACTGTTCCGGCAAGGTGCCTGTGGCGGGAGGTATACCGGAAGGATTCATCGCTGCCTGTCTGGTGCGTTCCATCAATACCCCGTTCAGCAGCTGCGCTTCTTCCAGTTGCTGGAAGTAGTACATCCGCAGATACACGTTCCTCCAATAAAGGCCGATGGTGGTGGTGGCGCACAGACAGGCGGCAAAGACACCCAGGAAATTCGTCCATGACCAATGGTTGTCGATGGTAGCGCTACAGGCAAAGCGGTCGAGAAATTCGGCAATGCCTGCCGACAAGATCACCACATTGAAGGACTGGAACAACAACCCGCGCTTGAAGGTATAGGCCGGCGACTTGCTGAGGTCGAACGGCATCCGCACTACATGGACGACCAATAATTCGCTGGCCAGGCACGAGAAAAGGCCGATGCCAAGGATGCCGGCCAGCAAGGCCCATTTCATCCTCCCGAACTCTGAAAGTCCGAACGGCTGGAAGACGGCAAAGAAAAGTGTTCCTATCAATGCGCTTTTAAATCTATCTTTCATCATAGCTCAACATCATTTGTTCCGTTTTGGGAGATTCCCGAAGGTTGAAAAGTACAAAATTAGGCATTTTATCCGCAACCGCCAACCTGAAGCGGAAAGAAAGTTGTTGCTGGGTAGAGAAGGGCTGGTAGGAATGTCTTCAGCCAGCGGGTCCGCGTAGCGGATTTCTGATAAAAAATGGCAAATCGTTTTTATGTTCTCTCTTTTTTGTCTACTTTTGCCCTCATAACCAAAAAAAGACGAGTTATGGAAAATAAATTGTTTATCTACAATACATTGTCCCGCACGAAGGAACTGTTCGTTCCGCTACATGCTCCTCATGTGGGCATGTATGTCTGTGGCCCCACCGTCTATGGTGACGCCCACCTGGGACACGCCCGTCCTGCCATTACGTTTGATATTCTTTTCCGTTATCTGAGCCATATTGGCTACAAGGTACGTTATGTACGGAACATTACGGACGTGGGCCATCTGGAACACGATGCCGACGACGGGGAAGACAAGATTGCCAAGAAGGCACGGCTGGAACAGCTGGAGCCGATGGAGGTGGTGCAGTACTATACCTTGCGTTACCACAAGGCGATGGAGGCCTTGAACGTACTGCCGCCCAGCATCGAGCCGCATGCTTCGGGCCATATTATCGAACAGATTCAGCTGGTAAAGGAAATTCTGGACAACGGTTTTGCCTACGAGAGCCAGGGCTCGGTCTACTTCGATGTGGCCAAGTACAACCGGAAATACCGCTACGGAAAGCTGTCAGGACGTAATCTGGACGATGTACTGAACACGACCCGAGAACTGGACGGACAGGAGGAAAAGCATAACCCTGCCGACTTTGCCTTGTGGAAATGCGCCCAGCCGGAACATATCATGCGCTGGCCGTCGCCGTGGAGCAACGGTTTTCCGGGGTGGCATTGCGAATGTACCGCCATGGGACGGAAGTATCTTGGAGAGACCTTCGACATCCATGGAGGAGGAATGGACTTGATTTTCCCGCACCATGAATGTGAAATTGCACAGGCGGTGGCTGCGATGGGCCATGACATTGTCCGCTACTGGATGCACAACAACATGATTACCATCAACGGACAGAAGATGGGCAAGTCGTTGGGGAACTTCATCACCCTTGACGAATTTTTCCAGGGCTCTAACCCGTTGCTGAGCCAGGCTTACACGCCGATGACCATCCGCTTCTTTATCCTGCAGGCACACTACCGCAGCACTGTGGACTTCAGCAACGAAGCCTTGCAGGCAGCCGAGAAGGGGCTGGAACGCCTGATGGAAGGCTTGAAGAACCTCGAACGGATTACACCGGCCAAAGCCACCACTGGCATCGACCCGAAGGGATTGCGTGAGAAGTGCTATGAGGCCATGAACGACGACCTGAATACCCCGATTGTCATCTCCCACCTGTTCGATGGTACGCGCATGATCAATACGGTGCTCGACAAAAAGGCTACCATCAGTGCCGAGGACCTGGAAGACTTGAAGAACCTCTTCCATACCTTTGTTGTCGACCTCTTGGGATTGAAGGCAGAAGCCGAAAACAATGCAGCCCGCGAGGAAGCCTTCGGCAAGGTGGTAGACATGCTGCTGGAGCAGCGGAGCAAGGCCAAGGCTAACAAGGACTGGGCCACCAGCGACCTGATTCGCGACAACCTGGCAGCACTGGGTTTCGAAGTGAAAGATACGAAGGACGGATTTACTTGGCGGTTGAACAAATAACGTCGGCCTCCTCTGAGAATAACCCAAAAAGAAGAAAGGCAAGGCATCGTTTTCAGATAGCCTTGCCTTTCTTCTTTTTCTTTGTCATTCTTCGTTAACAGAATGAACCATTTAGTTCCTTTTATTTCTTGGCTTTCTTGGCAGCCTTAGCCTCTTTCTTGGCAATCTTTTCCCATTCCTTGGCACCCTGTTCCTTCAGCTTGGCAGTGGCAGCCTTGGCAGCAGCTTCTGCAGCAGCTTCGTCTTCGGCACTGGCAAAAGCATGCTTGAAACCTTTCACCTCGTTCCAGTGGCCACGGGTAAAGTCGGGGAATGAAACGGCAGCGCAGCCGTTGTCCATCGAGAGTGTACCCAGTTCGGCCAGACAGCACCATTCTGCCATATCATATACGTCCATGTCGAGGGGAAGGCCGTTCTGTAAGCAGTAAATCATACGGCTGTCCATAATGAAGTCCATACCGCCATGACCACCTACTTCCTTGGCTATTTCGCCATACTTCTTCAGGATGGGGTGCTGGAACTTTTCAACCAGCTTGTCCATTTCTTCCTTCGGCAGGAACGAGTGAGTACTCAGGTTGTCTACTTTCGGCTGAACGCCCGATGCGGCCATCTGCTTAGAATCGATGGCATAGCCCTCAATAGGATATTTGTTGGCAAAACCTTTCGTACCGGTCAGCTGGTACAGACGATTGTACGGCTGCGGGTTCATCACGTTGTGCTGGATTTCAATTACCTTGCCGTTGGCTGTGCGGATCAGTGTGGTGGTATGGTCACCGTTGCGGAAGTTGTCGCACTTCTGTCCGGTTGCCTTTTCCACGAATTCCGGGCCATGTACGGCCTTTGTGTCCATAGCTACCAACGTAGTCATACGATCACCGCGGTGAATGTCGAGTGCCTGTGCAACAGGACCGAGGCCATGAGTGGCATAGACGTCACCACGGTTTTCCATGTTATAGCGCATACGCCATCCCAGTTTGTCTTCCTTGCCGTTCTTCCAGTAGTAGTTCCAGAAGTCGTCCAGGTTGTGGATATAGGCACCCTGTGCGCGGAGCACTTCGCCGAACACACCCTGCTGGGCCATGTTCAAGGTGTTCATTTCAAACCAGTCGTAGCAGCAGTTCTCCAGAATCATACAGTGCTTGCGGGTGGTTTCCGACAGGTTGATCAGCTCCCAGCACTGTTCCAGGTTCATGGCCGACGGCACTTCGATAGCTACATTCTTGCCCTGTTCCAAGGCATATTTGGCCACGGGGAAATGGTGGTCCCAGTCGGTAGCTACGTAGACCAGGTCGATATCTTCGCGTTCGCAAAGGGCCTTGTAACCCTCTTCGCCCGAGTAGATGGCGGCAGGCGGCAGGCTGGCATTCCGCAAGTATTTCTGGCATCTTTCGGCACGTTCCTGTTCATAGTCGCAGAGGGCTACGATGTGTGTACCTGGAATGTGGGTAAAACGTTCTACGGCACCTGGACCGCGCATACCCAAGCCGACAAAGCCGACGCGTACTACTTCCATTTTGGGAACGGTCAGTCCGATGGCCGTTTCTTGTCCGGCGGGACGTTCGGGAGATTCAACAACGATGGTTCCTTTGTCCCAATGCCATTTGGTAGACGGAGACAATGACTGAGCACTACTTGTCATGGGAGTCAAGGCGAGCAAAGCACCCGCACAGATCCCTAACATCCAATTTAAGGTTTTCTTCATGTTAGTAATGGTTTTAATGGTTAGTGGGACAAAGATAGGCATTTTTTTCAAAGTACGACTAACTTCACCATTTATTTTGAAATAATCGACCGAATAGGGATATAGAAATAAAAAAAATGAGGGTGTGTCAAATTTTTTACACACCCTCATGGTTACGAATCCGGCTTATGCCTGGACAGCTCTTTCCAGGGTGGCGCGGACAGCTCCTTTGCCGGCAATCATTTCACGGAAGTATTGGTTGACGAGGTCTGCCAGACCCGCTTCGTACAGGTCTACTCCAAAGATCTTGGCATTGCGCAGGATAGGTTCCAGAGCTGTTTCCACCGCTGCCGGTTCGCCCAGACGGAAGTCCTTCACATAGGGACATACACTGTCGAGCAGTGGGTCGGGACTGAGGGTGAACGGTTCTCCGTTGTCATCAATGGCCATGAGGTAACGCAGCCATCCGGCAAAGACCAGCGGGATGCGGCGCAACGAGGCCACATCGAGTGTGGACGAAGCCTGATAGGCCTTGATGGTTTCGCCGAAGCGGATGGCCAGCTTCTGTGACGTGTCGGTAGCGATGCGTTGCGGCGTGTCGGGCATGAAGGGGTTGGGAACCCGGACTTGCAGGACGGTATCGATGAATTCCTTCGGGTCGAGGATGCCCGGATTGACTACCACGGGCAGACCTTCCTGGTAACCGATGATTTCCACCAGCTTCACCAGGGCCGGATCCTTCATTTCATCGGCAATCAGCTGGTACCCCAGTACACAGCCGAAGACAGCCAGAGCCGTATGCAGCGGGTTGAGGCAGGTGCAGACCTTCATGCGTTCCACTTTGTTGACGGTTTCGCGGTCGGTGAACATGACACCGGCTTTTTCCAATGCGGGCCGTCCGTTAGGAAACAGGTCTTCAATGACCAGGTATTCGCATTCCTCAGCGTTGACGAAGGGAGCTACGTAGGTATGCTTGCCGGTGACGATAGGGTCGAGGCTTTCTACTCCGTCGGCTTTCAGCATCTTCAGCACGGAGCCGTCCGGACGGGGTGTGATCTTGTCAATCATCGACCAGGGGAAACTGACTTTGGCCGGATTGTTGATGTAGTCGAGAAAGCCCGGTTCGGCAGTGCCGTTGGCAGTCCAGGCCTTGGCGTACGTCAGGATGGCATTGTACAGTTTCTCTCCGTTGTGCGAGCAGTTGTCGGTGCTCACCATGGCAATGGGGCATTGTCCGGACTGGTAGCGGGCATAGAGCAGTGCGGTCACTTTTCCGATATAGCTGCCGGGCTTTTCGGGGCCGGAGGCCAGGTCGGGTGCTACCCATGGCAGGATTTCCCCTTGCGGGTTGGTCAGGCAATACCCTTTCTCGGTGATGGTAAAGGTAGCCATCTGCAAGGAATCCTTGGTGAAGATATCTTTCAGACGGCCGAACTCGGCGTTGTTGTCCGAATCAAGGATGCAGGACTCCACGACACTTCCCACGATGGTTTTCTCCACGGTGCCGTTCACCTTCAGGGTGGCCAGAATGGTCAGGTCGTCGCAAGGGCGGTTCACCTTTTCCACGATTTCATAGTCGAATCCTTCGGCCACGATGATGCCGTTGTCCATATCGCCCGCGTTCAGCATCCGCTGGGCGATGTTGGCATGGAAGGCCCGGAAGATGTTGCCGGCACCGAAATGAATCCAGCACGGATGGTCGTGAGTATATTCGGTCACGGTTTTCCGGCAGAAGGCAGGAAGGTCATAGCCGGCAGCTTTCCAGGCAGCGGCCTCTTCGCGAATGCTTTGGTTGTTCAGTTTCATGATGTTCTCCTTTCCTGCATCAGTTGCGTGTAGCGTTCTTGTCAATGGCTTCCCACAGACCATTGATATAGGTGGCTCCCAACGCCCGGTCGTAGAGTCCGTAGCCCGGCATGGCCACTTCTCCCCAGATCATGCGTCCGTGGTCGGGACGGATGGGGCCGTTGAAGCCGATTTCATAGAGGGCCTTGACGATTTCGTACATGTCGAACGAGCCGTCGGAAGACAGGTGGGCTGCTTCCTCGAAGTTCTGTTGGCTGTGGAATTTCAGGTTGCGGACATGAGCAAAGTGGATGCGTCCTTTCAGCGAGCGGATCATGGCGGGCAGATCGTTCTTCAGGTTCGTTCCGTAAGAGCCCGAGCAGAACGTAACCCCGTTGTGCGGATTGTCCACCATCTTCATCATGCGCTGGATGTTCTCCTGGTTGATGATGATACGCGGCAGGCCGAAGACGGGCCAGGCCGGGTCGTCCGGATGGATGGCCATATTGATATCGTATTGGTCGCAGACGGGCATGATGCGTTCGAGGAAATACTTCAGGTTCTCGAACAGCTTCTCGTCGTCTACATCCTTGTACATGGCAAACAGTTCCTTCACCCGTTCCATGCGTTCAGGTTCCCAGCCCGGCATGATGGTGCCATTCATGTCGCCCTGGATGGAGGCGAACATCTTTTCAGGGTCAAGGGCATCGACGGCTTCCTGCGTGTAGGCCAGTACGGTAGAGCCGTCTGGACGTTTGCGGGCCAGTTCGGTGCGGGTCCAGTCGAATACCGGCATGAAGTTGTAGCAGACCATGTGGATGTCTTCCTTGCCCAGATTTTCCAAGGTTTCAATGTAGTTGTCGATATATTGGTCGCGGTCGGGCGTACCGATTTTGATGGCATCGTGAACGTTCACGCTTTCAATGCCGGCAACGCGCAGTCCGGCGGCTTCGACTTCGTCTTTCATGGCACGGATGCGTTCGCGGCTCCATACTTCGCCGGGCATCGTGTCATAGAGCGTAGTGATGACTCCCTTAACGCCGGGAATCTGGCGGATTTGTTCCAGTTTGACGGTATCGAACTGAGAGCCGTACCATCTGAGTGTCATTTCCATATTGTTTTCTCCTATTTATTTGATATGTTAGTAATTGGTCGGTAGTAATCAGAAAAATTGTGTACGCACACAGCGTTTGCCCAATCGTGTCAAAGGTACAAATTATATTTCATATGAGCCCCAAAAAATGCAGATTATTTGGAAAAGTGCTGTCATTTTCCAGTAATCTGCATTGGTTGACGGACGGGAGCCGGACATTATAGTCCTTCCAGTATGCGTTTCAGTACCACGGTCGCCGAGATTTCCCGGTTGGCGGCTTCGGGGATGACCAGCGAAGTGGGAGCTTCGATGACATCGTCAGAAACAATCATGTTGCGGCGTACGGGCAGGCAGTGCATGAAAAAGGCATTGTTGGTCCAGCTCATGTGTTCGGTGTCGACGGTCCAGCTCATATCCTTGCTGAGTACCTTGCCGTAGTCTTCCGGACGGGTCACGCCGGGGCAGGCCCAGTTCTTGGCATAGATGAACTCGGCTCCTTCGAAGGCTTTCCGTTGGTCGTACTCCACGCGGGCTCCCCGTACGAACTTCGGGTCGAGTTCGTAGCCTTCGGGATGGGTGATGACGAAGTCCACATCGGCCTCGTTCATGAAGTCTGCAAACGAGTTAGGAACCGCCTGGGGCAGTGCACGGGGATGGGGAGCCCAAGTCAGAACGACTTTCGGGCGTTCCGTCCGTTTGTATTCCTCGATGGTGATGAGGTCGGCAAAGGCCTGCAGGGGATGGCCGGTAGCGGCTTCCATCGAGAAGACCGGTTTGCCGGAGTAACGGATGAATTGGTTCAGGATCTTTTCGGTATAATCGTCTTCGCGGCTTTCAAAGCGGGCGAAGGAGCGCACGCCGATGATGTCGCAATAGCTGGCCATGACAGGAATGGCTTCCAGCAGGTGTTCGCTCTTGTCGCCGTCCATGACGACGCCGCGTTCGGTTTCCAGTTTCCAGGCTCCCTGGTTGACATCCAGAACAATGACATCCATGCCAAGGTTGCGGGCAGCCTTTTGGGTGCTGAGGCGGGTACGCAGGCTGTTGTTGAAGAAAATCAGCAGGCACGTCTTGTGCTTGCCCAGCGATTCATACTGGTAACGGTCTTTCTTGATCGTGAAGGCTTCAGCCAAGGCGGCCTTCAGGTCGCCCAGGTCGAATACGTTGGTGTAAGTTCTCATACCTATTTTATATATATGTGGATTCAGATGTCAGGACATTCATCGGGGACGGACTTGGCCGTTTCCTTCGATGAGCCATTTGTAGGTGGTCATTTCGCGCAGCCCCATCGGTCCGCGGGCATGCAGTTTCTGGGTACTGATGCCAATCTCGGCTCCCAGTCCGAACTGGGCCCCGTCGGTGAACGAGGTCGGAGCGTTGGTGTAGACGCAGGCCGCATCCACCACGCGGCTGAAGTAATGGGCGGTAGTAGCGTCTTCCGCTACGATGCATTCGCTGTGTTTGGATCCGTTGACGCGGATATGGGCAGCTGCTGCCTCTACATCGGCCACGGTGCGGACAGCCATCTTGTAATCCAGGAATTCCGTACCGAAACTCTCATCGGTGGCCGGTTCCAGCAGCTGGTCGGGGTAGTGGCCTTGCAGTGACCGGAGGGCTTCCTCATCGGCATAGATGCGGACATGGCTGTCCTGTAGCGGCGCACACAGGGCAGGCAGGTCGGCCAGTCGGGAGCGGTGGACCAGCAAGCAGTCGAGGGCGTTGCAGACACTGACCCGACGGGTCTTGGCATTGCAGACAATGGCAGTTCCCTTGTGCAGGTCGCCCGACACGTCGAAGTAGGTGTGGCATACGCCGGCTCCCGTTTCGATGACCGGTACGGCAGCATGTTGGCGCACATACTGGATGAGCTGTTTTCCGCCCCGGGGAATGAGTATGTCGATATACCCCACGGCTTCCAGCAGTTCGGTCGTGGCTTCGCGCGAGGCTGGCAGCAGTTCTACAGTGTGGGGGTCGATACCGAAGCGGACCAGTACCTCATGGATTAGTCCGACGATGGCTCGGTTCGAGCAGTCCGCGTCACTGCCTCCCTTCAGAACGCAGGCACTGCCGCTCTTGAAGCAGAGGGAGAACACGTCGAAGCTGACATTGGGGCGAGCCTCGTAGATGACACCGATGACACCGAAGGGAACACTGACCTTCCGCAAGTGAAGCCCGTTGGGGAGGATGCGGTCATCCAACACGATGTCTAAGGGAGAGGGCAGTTGGGCCACCCGACGGGTGTCGTCAGCAATTCCTTGCAGACGTTCGGCCGTCAGTTTCAGCCGGTCATATTTAGGGTCGTCCGGATTCATCCGGGCCAGGTCTTCGGCATTGGCGGCCAGGAGTTCGTCGGTATGCTGCAGCAAGGCGTCGGCCACGGCTTCCAGCACTTGGTTGATGGTGTCGGGGCCGACCAGTGCCAGTTGGTACGAAGCGTTGCGAACGGCTTCTAATGTGTCAGTAATCATCATCTTTTCCTTGTTTTTTGGTTACACGCTCGCAAAAATAGGATTAATTTTATTATTTCCCGTTATTTTTGACCAGTTATTGACAAATCTTTCTTATCTTTACCCTACCGAGAGAAGAAAACTGAATTATTAACCAAAAAACGGACAGATTATGGAACCTAAAATGTATGGATCGCTGGTAGAGGTTTTCCGGGGCAGTCTCTGGGAAGCCGAGATTGTGAAGGGCTTGCTCAATTCGGCCGGAGTGTCGTCGATGATCAAAGACGAAGGCCTGTCGATGGTGACTTCTCCTTATTTGGACATGGGAGGTCAGGTACTGGTCATGGTTAATAAGGAAGAAGAAGTGTATGCCCGAAAAGTTGTAGCAGAAAAAAAAGCATGAAAATTTCATTTGCGGCAGCTGTGGCTGCCTTGTCGTTGCTTGCCTTTCCGGTGAAAGCGCAAGAACTGGTCACTACGGAATGGAAAGCCTACGGGGTCACGTTCAAGGTTCCCGCAGGCTTTGCCGTGGAAGACGATTCGGAGGAAGGATTCGTCATGGCTGACCCTACTTATTATGTCACCGTGCAGTTGCTCGAAGGCGACGGACTGCGAGCCGCTGAGCTGGCTGAAGAGTTGAAGAGCGTGGCTACGGACGATGAAGTGACCCGCCAGTCGGCAGTCACGTCGTTCGATCTGCCCCAGTTCCACGGAGTGCAGTTGTCTGGCGATTGCGAGACAGACCCCTGTACCTACAGTTATCTGATGGCCAAGGATGGCAGTTGCGGCTTCTATGTATCGATTGTCTATAAGGAGAAGGACGACACGTTGCCTGGTCTTATCCTGCGCAGTTTCCAGTTGAAGGACGACTGAAGCATTGCGACAGGATGCCCCCCGGACTGTACGAGAATCGTATTTCTGCTTTCCTTTTTCCCTGTCATTTCAAACAAAGTGAGAAATCTGTCAGTGCAAAGTGGATGTATTATCGAATAGGTACTTGTTCGGGAAAAATGGTGAAAGAAACTTAATACTTTTTCCCGTTCTGTCGATTCTTCATACCTTAGTACCAAAATCTTTTACGATGGACTATGGAACTGAGGAAATGTATCTTTCACTATAAAAACATGGCTATACTCATGGCGCTCTTGTTGGCAGGAGATGCTTCGCTGGTGGCCCAGCGTCCGGTTTCCGAAGCAGTGGATGCTGTGGCGGAATACAGTTGCGTGAGCGTACCCGAACGGCTGGAGTTCTGCGGCGAGACTATCGACCTGACCCGCTTCGACCGGCATGAACGGATGGACCGGGAACTGCTGGCCTTCTGCTATATGCACAGTACTTCACTGCAGATTATCAAACGTGCCAACCGGTATTTCCCCGTGGTAGAACCAATTCTGGCCGCCAACGGTGTGCCCGATGATTTCAAGTACCTGATGGCCATCGAGAGCAATGTGGACCCCTTGGCCCGTTCGGGGGTAGGGGCCGCCGGACTCTGGCAGTTCATGCCCGAAACGGGACGAGAGTTCGGCCTGACGGTCAACAGCCATGTCGACGAACGCTATCATGTGGAAAAAGCTACCCGCGCTGCTTGCAAATACCTGCAGCAGGCCTATGCCAAGTACAAGAGTTGGATCAGTGTGGCGGCTGCCTACAATGCCGGACAGGCACGTATTGCCCGCGAACTGCAACGGCAATATGTCGATGAGGCGCTCGACCTTCACCTTGTTACGGAAACTGCCCGCTATGTCTACCGTATCCTGGCCGTTAAGCAGCTGCTGGCGAATCCCCGGTCATTCGGGTTCCGCCTGCGGGTGTCCGACCTTTATCCGCCGGTGCCCTATCGGGAAATCAAGGTGACCCGCACCATCGACGACCTGCCGCGTTTTGCCAAGCAGCAGGGCATCAACTACGCATTGCTGCGCCACCTGAATCCTTGGATTCGCAGTCAGACCTTGCCGGTGCATGGAGGGCAGCAGTATGCCCTGCGGATTCCCGATGCCGAAGGGATGTACTACTCTCCTCGCGTCACACTTCCCCACAATCCCGCCTGGGTGGTGGAATGAGCCGAATTATTCATTAACCATTTATACTTACCTTTATGAAGAAAACAGTTTTGTTGGGATGGGCTGCCCTGGCATTCCTCGGTGCGCAAGCTCAATCCTTTCAGGAGTGGCAGGATGCCAATGTGAACGAAGTGAACAGGGCACCCATGCACACCCATTTTTTTGCTTACGAGACGACGGAAGCTGCCGACAAGGCGGTGAAGGAGGACTCGAAGAATTTCATGACCCTGAACGGTACCTGGAAATTCAACTGGGTACGCAACGCTGACCAGCGGCCTACCGACTTCTGGCAGACATCGTTTAATGACAAGGGATGGGACGACCTGAAGGTTCCTGCCGTATGGGAACTCAATGGGTATGGCGATCCCATTTACGTCAACGTGGGCTATGCCTGGAGAAGCCAGTTCAAGAACAATCCTCCGTTTGTTCCCAATGAGAACAATCATGTAGGCTCGTACCGGCGCACCGTTACCGTGCCGGCCGACTGGAACGGCAAGGACATCTATGCCCATTTCGGTTCGGTGACATCGAACATGTATCTTTGGGTCAACGGCAAGTATGTAGGCTACAGCGAAGACAGCAAGCTGGAGGCTGAATTCGACCTGACTAAGTATCTCAAACCGGGGCAGCCGAACCTCATTGCCTTCCAGGTGTTCCGCTGGTGCGACGGTTCGTACCTCGAAGACCAGGACTTCTTCCGCTACAGTGGTGTGGGACGCGACTGCTACCTCTATGCCCGCAACCGCCAGCGGATTGAAGATATCCGCGTCACTCCCGATCTGGACAGCGACTACCGGAACGGAACTCTGACCGTGGGGCTGAACCTTAAGGGAAGTGCCAATGTGACCCTCGAACTGCTGGATGCCCGTCGTCAGCCCGTGACCACCACCGATGTGAAAGGCTCCGGAAAGGTAACTGCCACCCTGTCGGTAGACCAGCCGAACAAGTGGAGCGCAGAGACACCTTATCTATATACCCTGCGTGCTTCCGTGAAGAACGGGGGAAAGATCACTGAGGTGGTGCCCGTGAAGGTCGGATTCCGCAAGATTGAAATCAAGAATGCCCAGATTCTCATCAATGGCCAGCCGGTGCTCTTCAAGGGAGCCGACCGCCACGAACTCGATCCCGACGGAGGATATGTGGTTTCGCGCGAACGGATGTTGCAGGATGTGCAGATCATGAAGCAGTTCAACCTGAATGCCGTGCGTACCTGCCATTATCCGGACGACAACTATTGGTATGAACTGTGCGACCAGTATGGCTTGTATGTGGTGGCCGAGGCGAATGTCGAATCGCACGGCATGGGTTACGGCGACCATTCGCTGGCCAAGAACCCGCTTTACAAGAAAGCTCATCTGGAACGCAACCGGCGTAATGTGCAGCGGGGGTACAACCACCCCAGCATCATCTTCTGGTCGTTGGGTAACGAAGCTGGCTACGGAGCGAACTTCGAGGCAGCCTACGACTGTGTGAAGGAGGAAGACACTTCCCGTGCCGTACAGTACGAGCAGGCCGGCCAGCAGGGCAAGACCGATATCTTCTGTCCGATGTATTACGGTTACGACTCCTGCGAACGCTATGGAGCCGATGCCAGCAAGACCAAGCCCCTCATCCAGTGCGAGTATGCCCATGCCATGGGTAACTCTCAGGGAGGTTTCAAGGAATACTGGGACCTGATTCGCAAGTATCCCAACTATCAGGGCGGCTTCATCTGGGACTTTGTCGACCAGTCCTGCCGCTGGACTGGCAAAGACGGAAAGACCATCTATGCCTATGGCGGCGACTTCAACCGCTTCGATGCCAGCGACAATAACTTCTGCGACAACGGACTCATCAGCCCCGACCGCGTGCCCAATCCTCACATGTACGAAGTGGGCTACTACTACCAGAACATCTGGACTACGGCGTCCGACCTGCAGAACGGTGAAGTCAAGGTCTACAACGAGAACTTCTTCCGCGACCTCTCGGCTTATGCGCTGGAATACGAGGTAGTGGCCAATGGCAAGGTTGTCCGCAGCGGGCGCATCGACCAGCTGACAGTGGCTCCGCAGCAGACGGCCAGCGTGAAGCTGGACTTGGGATCCCGTTGCAAGGGCAAGGAGTGGCTGCTCAACGTGCGCTATGTGCAGAAGAACCGCGAAGGCCTGTTGCCTGCCGGTCATGTCGTGGCACAGGACCAGCTGCGTCTGAACGACTATACGGCACCTTCGATGGAACTGGTCAACGTGTCGCCGGTCAATGTGGCACCGGTGGTACCTGTAGTGGCCGACAACGACCGCACCTACCTCATCGTGAAAGGCGAGGATTTCGATATTGAATTCAACAAGCAGAACGGGTTCCTGTCTCATTACGAAGTGGCCGGTACGAACTTCCTGAAGGAAGAGGCCCAGCTGACCCCCAACTTCTGGCGTGCCCCGACCGACAACGATTACGGAGCCGGCCTGCAGCGCCGGTATGCGGTCTGGAAGCAGCCCCAGTTCAAACTCGAATCGCTGACCCACGAGACGGATGGTGGACTGGTGACCGTGAAGGCGACCTATACGGCGAAAGACCTGCCTGGCCAGTTCACCCTGACCTACGTCATCAACAATGCCGGTGCGGTGAAGGTGACCCAACAGCTGGCAGCCGACAAGGAGGCCAAGGTCTCTTCCATGTTCCGTTTCGGTATGCAGCTGCCGATGCCGAAGAGCTTCGAGCAGATTGCCTATTATGGCCGTGGACCGGTGGAGAACTATGCCGACCGCAACCATTCCACCTTCCTTGGCATCTATCATCAGACCGTTACCGAGCAGTACTATCCCTACATCCGTCCGCAGGAAAGCGGCAACAAGACCGATATCCGCTGGTGGCGACTGTACAATGCCGCCGGTCATGGCCTGCAGTTCGTGGCAGCTGCTCCGTTCTCGGCTTCGGCCCTTCACTATGACATCGCCACCTTGGACGACGGTGCCGAAAAAGACCAGCGCCATTCCGGCGAACTGACCGAAGACGATGTGACGAATTTCTGCATCGACAAGGTACAGCAAGGTCTGGCCTGCGAAAACAGCTGGGGAGCCATTCCACGCAAGGAATACCTGCTGCCGTACGGAGATTATGAGTTTACGTTCATTATGACCCCTGTACAGAACAACATGGTCATCGAATAACTACCTGAGGAAACGGTTTCCTAAGGACTTTTTGGACACAGATTGGCACTTGTTTCGAGGATTACTCCCTAAAATCTGAGAAATGTGTGTTAATCTGTGTCTATTTTGTGTCCACATCCAAAAACTTTGTCTATATTTGCTTACAAAATGATATAACAATTAGAAAAGTATGGAAAAAATTGACAACCTTGACAAACAGATTTTGGAGATTATCTCCCAAAATGCACGTATTCCTTTCAAAGATGTAGCGGCCGATTGCGGTGTATCGCGTGCAGCCATTCACCAGCGGGTCCAGCGGTTGATTGACTTGGGCGTCATTGTCGGTTCGGGCTATCATGTGAACCCGAAGAGTCTGGGATACAGCACTTGTACGTATGTAGGAATCAAATTGGAAAAAGGTTCTATGTATAAAAGCGTGGTGGCTGAGCTGAACAAGATTCCCGAAATTGTGGAATGCCATTTCACGACAGGTCCCTACACCATGTTGACCAAATTATACTCTACTGACAACGAGCACTTGATGGAACTGCTGAACTCCCGGATCCAGGAGATTCCCGGCGTGACTGCCACAGAAACGCTCATTTCGCTGGAACAAAGCATCAAGAAAGAAATTCCTATCCGAACTCCGAACGAATGATGGATTGGCTCACCGCTCACCACCTGGGAGGGATAGCCATCGGCATCTGTACGTTCCTCATCATCGGGTTGTTCCATCCGGTCGTCGTCAAGGCCGAGTATTATTGGGGTACCCGGTGCTGGTGGGTATTCCTGTTGCTGGGACTGGCGGGACTGGTTGGTTCCGTCCTGTTTTCCCACCTGCTGTTGGCGTCACTGTCGGGTGTATTTTCTTTTTCTTCTTTCTGGACCATCAAGGAACTGTTCGAGCAGCGCGAGCGGGTGCGCAAAGGCTGGTTCCCGATGAATCCGAACCGGAAGCACGAATATTGACCGGCAGCCATGTTTACCGTAATCACGTGTATGCTGGGAGGAATGCTCCTGGGATTTCTGCTGCGCCGGCGGCCGATGCCGTGGGTGCAACGAGGCATTACGGCCCTTATCTGGCTGCTGCTGTTCCTGCTCGGCATCGAAGTAGGCGGCAACCGGCGGATTGTGGAGGGTCTGGCCACCCTGGGACTTGAAGCCGCTCTGATCAGTCTGGCCGGACTGGCCGGCAGCTGTTGCACGGCATGGGCCTTGTGGTACTGGTTGTACAGGAAGGGGAGGAAGGCATGAAAGGCAGTCTTATCATCGTGGGTTTCTTTGCCCTCGGATGTCTGTGTGGTGCTTGGGGACTGTTTCCTTGGAATATGGCCCAGACCGATATCAGTTTCTATGCGCTCTGTGGACTGATGTTCAGCGTAGGGTTGAGTATCGGCAACGACCCGCAGACTCTGAAGAACTTTCGGGCTTTGAATCCCCGTCTGGTCCTGTTGCCCGTCGCCACCATCGTGGGTACCCTTTCGGCGGTGGCCTGTGTCGGCGGTCTGTTGCCTCATCGTACCCTTCCCGACTGTATGGCCGTGGGAGCCGGGTTCGGTTACTATTCGCTTTCCAGTATTTTCATCACCGAGTACAAAGGTCCTGAGCTGGGTACCGTGGCCTTGCTGGCCAATATCTTCCGCGAAATCGTCACCTTACTGGCCGCCCCTTTGCTGGTCCGTTGGTTCGGGAATTTGGCTCCCATCGCCTGTGGAGGAGCCACTACGATGGATACTACCCTGCCCATCATCACCCGTACGGCCGGCCAGCAGTTTGTGGTGGTTTCTATCTTCCACGGTTTCGTCGTCGATTTCAGTGTCCCCTTTTTGGTCACTTTCTTCTGCTCGCTCTAATTTTATGAATGAATTTATGAATACCTTTTCAACATTTGACATCGAAGCCGACTACCGGCATCTGCACCGCCGTTTCCCGAATGCGGGCGAGCGGCCGGTCATCGGCATTACCGGTAACTTCAGCGAAGGGAACCTCTCGTTGGGACCGGGCTATTATACATCGGTCCTCGAAGCCGGGGCCGTCCCCCTGGTGATTCCGCCTTTCGACAACGAGGAGGCGCTGCTGAATCTGCTCGACCGGGTAGACGGACTGCTGCTGTCGGGGGGGGCCGACCTCAATCCTTTGTACCTGAACGAGGAGCCCATCCGTGAACTGCATGGGGTCAATCCCTGCCGCGACCGGCAGGAATGGCTGCTCACCCGACTGGCGGCCAACCGGCAGTTGCCCCTTCTGGGCATATGCCGGGGCATTCAGGTGATGAATGCCGCTTTGGGAGGTACCCTCTATCAGGACATCTACAGCCAGCGGGAAGGCAACTGCCTCAAGCACAGTCAGGACATGCCGCGCGAATGCGCCTCCCACTCGGTAACCCTTGAGCCAGACAGCCGCCTGGCGGCCATCATGGGGACTTCCAGACTGTATGTCAACTCCTTCCATCACCAGGCAGTGAAAGATCCGGCCCCGGGATTCCGGGTGACTGCCCTCTCGCCCGACGGGGTCGTGGAAGCCATCGAAAGCACCGAATACAAGTCCATGCTCGGCGTGCAGTGGCATCCTGAATGCTTTCTCCTTGGCCAGGATCCGTGCATGATGCCGTTGTTCCGGTGGCTGGTGGACGAGGCCCGTTCTTTCCGCGCCGCCCGACAGCTGCACGATCGGATACTGACCCTCGATACCCATTGCGACACTCCCATGTTCTTCGGACAGGACATCCATTTCGATACCCGTGACCCGAAAATCAAGGTCGATCTCCACAAGATGACCGAAGGGCGGCAGGATGCCACCATCATGGTGGCCTATCTCGAACAGAAGGAACGGACCGACGAGGCGCTGCTGGCCGCTACGGCCAAGGCCGACCGCTTGTTGAACGGAATCGAACAGATGGTGGCCGCCCACTGTACGGCCGTTGATATTGCCTATACCCCGTCCGACCTGTACCGACTGAAGCGGGAAGGAAAGAAAGCCATCATGCTCGGCATCGAGAATGGCTATGCCATCGGCAAGGACCTGGCGAATGTGGAGCGGTTCCGCCGTCGGGGAGTGGTCTATATGACCCTCTGCCACAACGGTAACAACGACCTTTGTGGTTCGGCCCGCTACAACGACGAACAACTGGGTGTCAGTGCTTTCGGCGAACAGGTCATCCGCGAGATGAACCGTGTGGGCATGATGGTCGACCTCTCCCATGCCGGTGAACGGAGTTTCTACGATGCCCTGGCCATCAGCCGCCAGCCCGTTGTCTGTTCCCACTCGTCGTGCCGAGCCCTTTGCGACCATCCGCGCAACCTCACCGACGACCAGCTGAAGGCCATTGCCCGTCAGGGAGGCGTGGTGCAGCTCTGTCTCTACAGCGGATTCCTGCGTAAGGACCGTCCCGCCACCCTTCGCGATGCCATCGACCACCTCCACCACATGGTGAATGTGATGGGCATCGAGCACGTAGGCATCGGTACCGACTTCGACGGCGACGGGGGTATCATCGGGTGCAACGACTCGTCTGAACTTATCAACTTCACGCGCCAGCTGCTCTTCGAACGCTATTCGGAAGAAGATATCCGCCGTATCTGGGGCGGCAATTTCCTCCGGGTGATGGAGCAGGTACAACACAGCGGACAAGGGTGAAAAATTCTACGCCTTCATCGTGCAGTATCCGGGAAATAACGTATCTTTGTCCCGCAAAAACAATACCATTATGAACTCCATCAAACAGTTACTAATAGCAATGGCCGTGCTGGCCGGAACTGCCTTGTTCTCGTGCGGCAACAGCAACGGGAAGGGGCAAGCCACCGAGGAGGCCGAAGAGAAGATCCAGGTGAATGTACCGGCTTTCTGTGCCGACAGTGCCTATGCCTACATCGAGCGGCAGGTGGCTTTCGGGCCCCGTGTCCCGAACGCTGCCGCCCATCGCCAGTGCGGGGACTATCTGAAGAACCAGCTCGAGGCGTTCGGTGCGAAAGTCTACGTGCAGGAGGCCGATCTGATGGCCTACGACGGCACGTTGCTCCGGTCGCGGAACATCATCGGAGCTTATCGTCCCGAAGCGCCCAAGCGCATCCTGCTCTGCTCGCACTGGGACAGCCGCCCGTATGCCGACCAGGAGAAGGAGTCCCGCCACCACCATACGGCTATCGACGGCGCGAACGACGGGGCCAGTGGTGTAGGGGTCTTGTTGGAAATCGCCCGCCAGTTGCAGCAGCAGCCGGCCACTCTGGGCATCGACATCGTCTTCTTCGATGCGGAGGACTATGGAGCTCCCGACTTCTATACCGGTCAGCACAAGTCCGACTACTGGTGCCTCGGTTCGCAGTACTGGGGACGCATTCCTCATACGCCCGATTACAAGGCACGCTTCGGCATCCTGCTCGACATGGTGGGAGGCCGCGATGCCACGTTCTACTATGAAGGCTATTCGCAGCGCACGGCCGGCAAGGCCATGAAGAAAATCTGGCGGGCTGCCCAGGCGCTGGGGTATGGCCGCTATTTCCTCCAGCAGGACGGAGGAGAGGTGACCGATGACCATGTATATGTCAACCAGTACCGGCAGATTCCCTGTGTAGACATCATCGACTACAACCCGAATACCGATACCGGTTTTAATCCCACCTGGCATACCTTGAACGACCACATCGGGAACATCGACAAGGGGACACTGCAGGCGGTGGGACAGACGGTCATGCAAGTCATTTACAACGAACAATAACTACAACGATATGAAGACAATAGACGAATTGCAAGAGGAAGTCATCGAGGAATTCAGTGACTTCGACGATTGGATGGACAAATACCAGCTGCTTATCGATTTGGGCAACGAACAGGAGCCCTTGGCTCCCCAGTACAAGACGGAACAGAACCTGATAGAAGGCTGCCAGAGCCGTGTCTGGCTCCAGGCCGACATGGTAGACGGGAAGGTGATTTTCCAGGCCGAAAGCGATGCGCTGATTGTAAAAGGCATTGTTACCCTGCTCATCAAGGTCTTGTCGGGCCATACACCCGATGAGATTCTGGCTGCCGACCTTCATTTTATTGATGCCATCGGCCTGCGGGAACATCTGTCGCCTACCCGCAGCAATGGTTTGCTGGCCATGGTGAAGCAGATGCGGATGTATGCGTTGGCCTTCAAGGCGAAGAATGCATAAGCTCTTCCGTTGGTGGATCTTGATCTATCGTTTAGCAACTCCACTGCGTTCTGTGCAAAGACAATTAGAATAGGCGTGTCCTACCGCCTTTGTCGCAGTCGTTCCACCAGCAGGCAACTGTCCTGAGAATGGTCATGGAACGACTGTGACACACCCCGTGGAGCTGGTGTCCTTCCTCATTCCTTTCCTTCACTTTTCTCCCCTCGAATCAGTACCTTTTCGCCATTGGCGAGGGTAGTGGCAAACAAATAGACCTCTCCCCCTTCTTTCAATTTCAGTTTTTTCCGCAAGTCTGCTACGGAGGCAGGAAAGTTACGAACTGTCAGGTTCGCTTTATCCACATCTTGCAGCAGGGTTTTCAACTCCTTCTTCCCGAATCCCGACCAGCCGGTGATGCGGAAGCGGCGGCCGGGGAAATCGATGGCAGTGTCTGACGTGTACAGATGGCTGTTGGCATGGAGCTTCTGGAGGCCATAACGTTGACCCAGCAGGCGGAAAGGACCTGCTTTCAGGAGGGCCGCTCCGGGTTCGTAGAGATAGGTGCCCAGCTGGTCGGTCAGCGGACAATGAGCCGCTTTTTCCTCTGCCTGTGAATAACTGAAGTGTTGTGAGGTAGAGTTATCAACAATCTGTTCGCAATGAATAATAAGCTCTTCTTCAGTAGTTTTCTGATTATCTGTCCGCTTCTTCAACAAAATTATCAACTCCTTGCACTCGTTATGAACAGCCACTATGTGAATAGCGGACACGTAGCGAAGCTCCCTGAGGGCAGTGGAGAGGTCGAGCATGGGAGAGAGTTTGACCATCACGGTTTTCCCCTTTTCCACCAGTATCGGTTCCAAGGAGCGGACATCGGGGTCGCAGTCGGCTATCTGTACGGTCTTTCCTCCTTGGCTGTCGCGTCGGGCCGGGTCGAGAAACAGGCAGTCCACAGGCTGCATGTGTTGCAGATAGTCCGTCCCGTCGCAGCAGTGGATCTGTACGTGGGGCAGTCCCAGTAGGGGGAAATTGTGGGCGGCCAGCTGGCAGAGTACCTCCTGCCGTTCCACGTAGTCGGCCTGCCGGAAGCGGCGGGCGAGAAACGAGCAGTCCACGCCGAAGCCGGCGGTCAGGTCGGCCATCCGCTCACCGCTTACTAAGGAAGCCTTGTAGTGGGCGGTCAGCTCCGATGAGCATTGTTCCATCGACAGATGGCGGGGATAGCGCAGTTCGTTGATGGCAGCCCAGGAGGGCAGTTTCTTTTCTGCCATCTGGCGGCCGGCAATCTGGACGACGGCTTCCGGCAGGTTGATGTCAGGGTATTTCCCGGCCTGCAGGGCGAGGGCACGTACATCATCGTGGCGGTGTTCGAGCAGGAAGGTGGAGAAATCGGTGGTCTTCATGTCACAGTCCCAGATAGTCGGTGAATTGCTGCACGGAGGTATTCATGATCAGGGCTTCCGGAAATTCCGTTTCGGCCACCAGTTCCAGCGCGTACTGGTAGTTGGCGATGTCGAACGAGATGTGGGCATCGCTGCCCAGGATGACGGGCACTTCGTAGCGTTTGCAGAGGCGCAGGATTTCCAGGTTGTTGCCCCGTGCCTCTTCCTTGTGGCGGATGGGCTTCAGGGACGAGTTGTTGATTTCGAGCAGGGTGTGGTGTTCCTTGGCCGCCAGCACCAACGGCTCGAAGTCCAGTTGGGCCGTGCCGTCGCCGGGATGGCTGATGATGTGGATGAACGGATTGCGGATGACCTCTACCAGGCCGTGGGTATTCTCCTCACGGGTGCCCGGCTCGTAGCAGAGCGAATGGATGCCGGCAATGCGCAGGTCGAGCTTGTTCAGATGGAACTCGTCGAGGTCGATGTGGCCGTGGGTGTCAAGGATGTTGATTTCCGCTCCCAGCAGCAGGTCGATGCCGTACATGTGGCGGGGGACGACGTGCAGGTTGCGGAAATAAATCAGGTTGCACGTGCCGGGAATGCCCGGTGTGTGCTCGGTAATGCCTAATAGCTTCAGGCCCTTGTCGGCAGCCGTGCGGGCCATTTCCTGTAGGGTGCTGAAGGCATGTCCGCTGGCAAGGGTGTGCGTGTGTACATCTAATTCTATATTCATTTTTGTAGGGGATGAAGGGTTACATCGGGTCCATGTCGTAGTAGACGATGAGCGAGCGGAACCGCTCGTCGGCCAGGAGTTCGCGCTGGACATGCAGCAGATATTCCCGCACCTTGGACAGGGAGGCCGATTGTTCGATTTTTATCATGAGTTTTCGGATATACAGTGTCTGTATCCGCGATACGGGCGGACGGTCGGGTCCCAGCACACGGTCGCCCAGACCTTGGCGCAGGCGGTCAGACAGCAGGACGGCGGCCATGTCGAGCACGTCTTCCTTGCGGTGCTTCAGATAGACGGCTGCCAGCCGGTAGAAGGGTGGGTATCTGAACAGTTGCCGTTCGGACAGCTGGTCGTGGTACATCTGTTCGTAGTCGTGGGCGATGACCTGGCGGATCAGGGGCAGTTCGGGTTGCCGTGTCTGCAGGACCACCAAGCCTTGCCGGTGCTTGCGTCCGGCCCGTCCTGCCACCTGTGCCATCAGTTGGTAGGCCCGTTCGTACGAGCGGAAGTCGGGGTAGTTCAGCAGTGAGTCGGCGTTGAGAATGCCGACCACGCTCACACGGTCGAAATCCAGTCCCTTGGAGACCATCTGGGTACCGATGAGGATATCGGTTTTCCCCTGCTCGAAATCGGCGATGATGCGTTCGTAGGCCGTGCGGGTACGGGTGGTGTCAAGATCCATCCGGGCCACCCGTGCAGTGGGAAACAGTTGCCGGATGTCGTCTTCGATTTTCTCAGTGCCGAAGCCGCGGTTCATCAGTTCGGTGCTGCCGCAGGCCGGACAGGCCGGAGGAACGGAGTAGGTATAGCCGCAATAGTGGCAGGTAAGCTGGCGCAGCGACTTGTGGTAGGTGAGGCTTACGTCGCAGTTCTGGCAGCGCGGCACCCACCCGCAGGTGCGGCATTCCACCATGGGGGCAAAGCCGCGGCGGTTCTGGAAGAGGATGACTTGCTCGTGCTGGTCCAGGGCCCGCCGGATTTGCAGCAGCAGGTAGGGGGAGAACTGGGCGGTCATCAGCTTCTTGCGGTGCAGCTCCTGGATGTCGACCAGTTCGATGCGCGGCAGCTCGATGTGCTGGTAACGTTCGGTGAGTTCCACGTGTCCGTATTTCCCGTTGCAGGCGTTGTAGTAGGTCTCGATGCTGGGGGTGGCTGTTCCCAGCACGGTCTTGGCCCCGAACTGTGCGGCGAGCACGATGGCGGCGTTGCGGGCATGATAGCGCGGGGCAGGCTCCTGCTGCTTGTAGGTGTTCTCGTGCTCCTCGTCGACAATGACTAGTCCTAACCGCTGAAAGGGCAGGAAGACGGAGGAGCGCACGCCGACAACCACCTCGTAAGGATGGTCGGAGAGCTGCTTCTGCCAGATTTCCACGCGCTCGGCATCGGGGAACTTGCTGTGGTAAATGCCCAGGCGGTCACCGAAGACGCGCTTCAGCCGTTCCGTAATCTGGGCGGTCAGGGCAATTTCGGGCAGCAGGTAGAGCACTTGCCGGCCGGCCTGCAGGATGTGGCCAATCAGGTGGATATAGATTTCGGTCTTTCCGCTGGAGGTCACGCCGTGCAGCAGGGTGACCTGCTTCTCGGCGAACGACTGCAGGAGGGCTTCGTAGGCCCGTTGCTGGGCTTCGTTCAGTGGGTTCATGGATACCGTGGGGACATCGTTCCTCTGTAGTCGTCCCACCTCGCACGCATAGAGTTCGAAGACCTGTTTCCTGACCAGGGCGTTCAAAGGCTGGTCGCTGAGGCCGGTGGCCTGGAGGAGCGTGCGGCGGGCCACTTCCTTGAGCGGGCTGTGTGGGTGCATCCAGCCGGACAGCTCCAGGTATTTCATGAGTAGTTTCAGTTGCTGGGGAGCGCGGTCCAGGGCCTCGAACTGGGCATGGAGGGCTTCTTCGCTCTGGAGGGCATCCGTCAGCCGCACCCGCATTTCCATGCGTGGCTTGTAGCTGCGTTTCAGCTCCTCCTTCATGGTGACGGCTCCCTGTTCGAGCAGCGACCTGACCAGCGGCAGTGCACGATGGAGGCCGCTGCCTTTCTCCAGCTGTCCGATGCTTTGTTCGGGGTCGGCGGCCAGGAGGTCCAGCAACCGCTGTTCCTTTTCCGACAAGGGCCTGGCAGCCTGGAACTCTTCGTTATAGACCACCACGCTTTCGCTCTCCAGCTTTATTCCCGATGGGAGGGCTGCCTTATAGACATCTCCCAGGGTGCAGAGATAGTATTCGGCAATCCACCGCCAGAAGTCCAGCTGGTGGGCAAGAAGGACCGGACGGCGGTCGAGCACTTCGAGGATGTCTTTCGTCTCATAACCGACAGGAGCTACGTCGTGTACCCGCTCCACAATGGCGGTGTAGTACTTCTTCCGGCCGAAGGAGACCACCACCCGGCTGCCGGCACTTACCTCCTGCTCCGTTCCTTCGGGCAGGGAGTATGTGAACAGCCCGGCAATGGGCAGCGGGACTATGACATCCACGAACCGTTTCATGGGGCAATCAATCAGAACAGATAGGCGAGGGAAACTTGCCAGTTGTTGCGTTTCACCTTGAACTCTTCGTTGCCTGTCTGCAGCTGGCCGGTCTTGTTGAGGCTGAAATTGTAGTTGATGCCGGCCTGCAGGTGGCGTAGCAGATGGATGCCGGCACCGGCATTGAAGGTCGTGTAGCGTCCCTTCAGCCGGAGATGGTCGTCGATGAGCTGGCCGAACGTGCTGTTGCCGATGTTCCAGCCGAACTGCGGACCGACTGCGATATAGGCCCCCAGCAGGCGGCCTGCGCCGAACGACCATTTCAGGTTGACGGGAACTTCGATAGACTTGATGTTGTCCGACGAGATGCTGCGGCCGTTGGCGATTTGGCTGCGGGTCTGGTTGTAGAGGGCGGCCACATCCAGTCCGATGCCGATCAGGGGAACGGTGAACTCGGCCATCGGGCCGATGAAGAAACCGGTGCGGTTGTCGCTTTGGTACACGTCGCTCGAGAAACTCAGGCTGGTCACATTCAGACCCCCTTTCACACCCAGCTTGATCTGGGAACGGGCAGGCTGGGCTGTCCAGAAACAGAGAGCCGTCAGCAATACTGCCATCCATTGCAGTTTGTTCGTCTTCATATCGTTCTTGTTTTTTGGTGTCTTCTGCAAAAATACGTACTTTTCTCGGGACTGCAAAACACGCACTCCCTTTTTAACGGCTTATGACAATAGCTTGTAGATGCCTCCGGCCAGGGCACGGACCACTCCTTTCATTTCGAGGCCGAACAGCAGGGCGGTCATTTTCTGGACGGGGACATTGCAGGCCACTACCAGGGTATTGACAGGGAGGCCGTCGGGGAAGGCCTTCAGACGGTCGATGACCTGCTGTTCTTCGGCACTGACATCGGGGAAGAGCTGTCGCTGCACGGGGGAGGATGCAGCGGATGCGGTTTCCCAGCCCAGGGCGGCAGCCAGTTCCTGGGCCGTCTGGAGCAGACAGGCCCGGTTGGAGCGGATCAGTTCGTTGCATCCGCTGGAAAAAGGGTCGCCGATACGGCCGGGGAAAGCAAAGCAGTCGCGGTTGTAGCTTTGGGCAATGTCGGCGGTGATGAGGGCCCCTCCCTTTTGGGCCGATTCCACGACGATGGTGGCATCTGCCATTCCGGCTACGATGCGGTTCCGCTTGACGAAGTTCGGCCGGTCGGGATTCGTACCCGAAGGAAATTCGGTGAGCAGTCCGCCGTGCTGCACCATCTGGGCGGCCGTAGAACGGTGGACATAGGGGTAGATGCGGTCCAGTCCGTGGGCCAGTACCCCCACCGTGTCCAGTCCGTGGGCCAGTGCGGCCCGATGGGCGGCAATGTCGATGCCGTAGGCCAGACCGCTGACCACCAGCACATCGGGTACCAGCGCCTTCAGGTCGCGCAGGAAGGTTTCGCAAATCCCCTTGCCATAGGAGGTGGCCTGGCGGGTACCCACTATATTAATAATGTGGAGGCAGTTCAGGTCGGCCGTTCCGCGGTAGAACAGCACCAGCGGTGCATCGGGACATTCGCGCAGGCGCGAGGGATAAGCTTCGTCCGCCTCCGTCAGGCAGGCAATCTGGTTTTTCTCGGCAAAGGCCAGCTCCGCCTCGCAGAGGCGCAGCACATCGGGGCAGTCCAGGGCTTCCACCAGCCGGGGAGCCACATCGGGCAGGCAGTCGGGCAGCTCGCGCCGGTGCGTAAACAGCCACTCGGCACTCTCCACCTCCTCCAGCAGGCGGTGGGCCGTGATGAGGCCGATTCCGGGAATACGGGTCAAGGCCAGGCGGTAGAGGGCTTCGGGCATCATGTCTGCGGGGGATTCAGGTAGTCGGCAAACAGTTCGTCGAAGAAGGGGGAGTCGCTGAGTCGTCCATGGACGAGGCATACCGTCTCTACGGTGGATTTGATGACGGGCTTCAGGTCGGGCAGGCGGAAAATGTCCTGATAGAAGACATACTTGATGCCTTCCTTGCGCAGGTAGAGCTTCGACACGAATTCGTCGCCGCTTTTCAGGGGGGTCTTGAAGGCCATTGTCAGGCGGGCCACCACAGGGTCGGTACCTTCGTCGTGCAGACGGGCAAAACTGGCCCCTACGGCATGGAGGAATTCATGACGGGTGTGTTCCAGATAATGCTGGTAATTGGCATTGTTGACAATGCCCTGGAGGTCGCACTCGTAGTCGCGTACCTTCATCGTCAGTTCATAGATATACGGGTTCTTCATGGAATGCTTGTTTTCGCAAATGTAGTGATTTTCCTAATACGTAGCCGGGTCGGCCTTGAAATATTCATAGCCGATGCGGCAAAAGAGGCATTTTTTCGGGTCGCAGTAGTTCTTCTTGAGCTGGAGGAGGGCCTGGCTGTCGGCAGCATGGGCGGCGGTCAGGCCGCATTCGCTCCACATGCGGGTGACGGTGTTGTTTTCCGGTTTCAGCTCTTCCAGCAGGCGGCTCGCCCGCAGGCAGAGGCGTTCGTCGCCCCGGCGCTTCCCGTAGGCATAGAGGAAGGGAACGACGGTGTTGATGATGAGGAGGTCGGCCGAGGACGGACTCAGGCGTTTGGGACGGGGGACGGAGGGTTCACCGAATAGGTAGTGGGTGGTCCAGTAGACCGAGGCTTCTCCGGTGAGCAGGCGGCGGAGCTGCTGCAGGGTATCGGCTTCCATCAGCTGAGAGAGGAGGCCTTGCGAGCGGTGATAGAGCGCGGCAAGCTGGGCGATACGTACGGTGGGGAAGTTGCCCGGTCGCATCCGCAGGAAACTCCAGTGTCCTTCCGGCGATGGGGGCAGGCCGAACTTGTGCTTCAGGTAGTCGTATTCTTTCCCGAGGCGGGCCTGATAGTCGTCGGCCGGCGGGTCCTGTTGCAGCAGTCCCGCCTGTCCGAAGAAGAGGGCCTCTATCTGAAACAGGTCGTCGCGGTGCTTGTTCACCGCCGCCAGCGGGAGGGTCCTGGCCCACCGTTCGTAGAGGTCGCTGTTGACACCGAAGCCGAAGCTGCGGGCCAGCGAGAGAAAGAAAGCCTGTTCCCAGTCCTGCCCGTTGGCCTGCAGCCACTCTTCGATCTGCCGGGTCTTGGCCTCGAAGCGTTCCAGCTGCAGCGACGTCAGCCAGCTGTGGAGGGTCAGGCGCGGCAGGCGGGGGATAAGGCGGTAGCAGGCTGGATAGCGGGCGGCCTGCAGCAGCTCCTCGTAGTTCTGTTGCAGGTAGGGGGGATAGTGCAGTTCCAGTTGGGGAATGGGGCTCCCGTCGGTACGGCAGACCGTGGCGTCGATGTCCGATGCCACGTGAAGGATGACCGAGTCGTAGGCCGGATTGGCCGGGTGGCCGTGGCGGGCCCAGTCGGAAGCCCGCAAATGGATTTCCACATGGCCGGCCCACACCACTCCGCCGATCTTGACCTTTGCATTGAAAAAGTCGGGTCCGGCATGGGGATTGGGCAGCCCCGGATCGATGACCTCCAGCGGGCATCCGTCGGTCGTTTCCAGCCTTTTTAGCGGGAAAAGCCGGTGTTTCCACACGTAATGTAAGAGTTCTTCCATGTTAACGAGCTGTAAATGTCGCCTAAAAGTAATGATTAATAATGAAAATGCCTATCTTTGTGCAGAAAAATAAAAGAGAAATATGAAAATAGCATTGATTGGATACGGAAAGATGGGCAAGGAAATCGAAAAGATTGCCAAGGCCCGTGGTCATGAGATTGTAAGCATTATCGATATCGACAACCGGGAAGACTTCGCGTCGGAGGCCTTCCGTTCGGCCGAGGTGGCCATTGAGTTTACGGCTCCTTCGGCCGCCTACGGTAATTGTCGGGAGGCATTGTCCCAGGGAGTGAAAGTGGTATCGGGCAGTACGGGATGGATGAACGAACACGCCGACGAGATGCGCCGTCTGTGTGCAGAAGAGGGCAAGACGCTGTTCTGGTCGTCCAACTTCAGTTTAGGCGTAGCCGTCTTTTCGGCCGTCAACAAGTATCTGGCAAAGATTATGAACAAGTTCCCCAACTACGATGTAGCGATGGTAGAAACGCACCACATCCACAAGTTGGATGCTCCCAGCGGGACCGCCATCACCCTGGCAGAAGGCATCTTGGAGAATCTCGACCGCAAGGACAAGTGGGTGATGGGCACCCTGACTGCCCCCGACGGCAGTGTGAGCGGTACCACCCAGTGTGCTCCCAACGAACTGCCTGTCAGTGCCATCCGTCGCGATGAGGTGCCGGGCATCCATACGGTGACCTATACCTCTGAGGCAGATTCCATCGTCATCACCCACGATGCCAAGAACCGCAGCGGGTTTGCGTTGGGAGCGGTGATGGCTGCCGAATTTACGGCCCGGCACGAAGGATTCTTAGGTATGAATGATTTATTCCCATTCTGATATGACAAAGATCAACGCATCCCGCAGACAGTGGACGAAATTCGGCAGTGTGCTGGTTCTCTACCTGCTCTTCCTGCTTTGGCTGAGGAGTTGGCTGGGACTGGTGGTCGTTCCGTTCATTTTCGATGCCTACATCACGAAGAAGATTCCCTGGTATTGGTGGAAAAGTTCCCAGAATCCGCTGGTGCTCACCGTGATGGGGTGGGTAGATGCCATCGTGTTCGCGCTGGTGGCCGTGTATTTTGTCAATCTGTACTTCTTCCAGAACTATGTGATTCCTTCTTCTTCGCTGGAGAAGTCACTGCTGGTGGGCGACTACTTGTTTGTCAGCAAGATGAGCTATGGGGCCCGCATCCCGCAGACACCGCTCCACATGCCGCTGACGCAGCACACGCTGCCGGTCATCGGCTGTAAGTCGTATCTGGAATGGATCCGGTGGGACTATAAGCGGGTGGAGGCACTGGGCAAGGTGCAGCTGAACGACATTGTGGTGTTCAACTTCCCGGCAGGCGACAGTGTGGCCTCCAACGTGCAGGCGCAGGACCTCTACGGACTGGCCTACCAGGCAGGCAAGGAACTGTCGAAACCCGTCGACATGAGCCAGCTCACGCTGGCACAGCAGCGGCAGGTGTTCGACTTCTACTATCAGACCGGACGCAAGTACATCAGTGAGAACGAGAACCTGTATGGCAAAGTCATCTACCGGCCCGTGGACCGGCGGGAGAATTATGTGAAGCGGTGTGTGGGATTGCCGGGGCAGACCCTGGAAATCAAGAACCGGGTGGTATACCTCGACGGACAGCCCAACAAGGAGCCCGACAATGTGCAATACCGCTATCTGGTGCATACCAAGGGGATGTTGCCCGACGACCTGTGTCATGAATTGGGCATCAGTACGGAAGACCTGGCGGCTTATTATACCAACGAATCGGTCTACAACATGCCGCTGACGGCCAAGGCCAAGGAAGCCCTGCTGGCCCGCAAGGACTGCGTTGTCTCGATACAGGATGTTCCGGAGGACGACATGGGAGGACTCTATCCGCTGAACAAGCTGACCGGATGGACGGTGGACAACTACGGGCCGCTGTGGATTCCGAAGAAGGGAGCCACCCTCGAGCTGACGCTGGACAACCTGCCCTATTACGAACGGTGCATCGGTGCCTATGAAGGTAACCGCCTGGAGGTGAAGGATGACGGTATCTATATCAACGGTCAGCCGGCCACGAGCTACACGTTCCGGATGGATTATTACTGGATGATGGGCGACAACCGTCACAACTCGGCCGACTCACGCTTCTGGGGCTTCGTGCCCGAAGACCATATCGTGGGCAAGCCTATCTTCGTGTGGCTGTCGTTGGACCAGGACCGTGGCTGGTTCGACGGAAAGATCCGTTGGAACCGCCTGTTCAAATGGGTGGATTCGATTCGATAGAATATAGAATTTAAAATGAGGAATGTACCTGATTCTGGAGAGGCACAGAAAGAACCTCCGACAGAATGCACCGGACGATAAATAAGGTAGAGAAAAGTTGAAGCTGCGTTGGGTATATGGACTGAAACTGGCGGTCGGGACACTCCTGGCGGTCGGTCTGGTACGGACTCTGCTGGTCGGCTCTTACCGGATTCCTTCTTCGGGAATGGAAAACTCGTTGTACAAGGGAGAAGGAGTACTGGTCGACAAGTGGAGGTATGGCCTGCGTCTGCCGCTGCTGTCGTGGACAGGCTACCATCGTCTGTTTCCCCGAGAGGTACGGAAGGGAGATGTGGTGCTGTTCAACAATCCCGGTACGAGCGAGGCCGGCGTACGGATTGAGAACCGGAAGGTCTTCATCAGCCGCTGCATCGGCGTAGCCGGTGATACCTTGCTGCTGAACCGCGACTGGCGCAGCGTGGACAATTCGAGAATCAGTCCCGACTGCAAGGCCCTCTATGCCTATCCCTCGGCCTTGGAAGAGGTGGTGACGGCCTTGATGGAGGCGGTGGGCATCGAAGGGAATACGTTGGTGGACTATATGCCCGACGGGAGATACATCCGTCGGTTCAGCCACTACGAATTTTACCTGCTGACCCAGAAGGCCGACGGAAGAGTGCCGTTTGTCGCACTCGACCAGCAGAGCCCGGAGGTGCATCCCATTGTGGTTCCTCGCCGCGGCGTGCCCGTCAAGGTCTATCCGTGGAATGCCATCCTGCTGTGTAACACCATCGTCCACCATGAGCACCGGAAGGCCTGGCTGCAAGGCGACACCCTGGTGGTCGACGGAAGGAAGGTCAGCGAGTACCGCTTCGGAAAAAACTATTATTGGATGGCTTCGAACGATCCCCTGGACCTCTGCGACTCGCGGCTGTTCGGCTTTGTGCCCGAAGACCATCTCATCGGCAAGGCCTGGCGGCTGTGGTGGACCACACGGCCGGGACGCTGGTTTCGACGTGTAGAATAATGAAGGAATGAAAATGAATGGAAAAGAAATAGTGCTCAGTACCGCTTATCTGGCGCCGGTGGAATACTACGTCAAGCTGTATCATTACGACCGGGTGTGGGTGGAAGGCTTCGACCATTATGCGAAGCAGACCTACCGCAACCGCTGTGTCATTGCGGCAGCCGACGGACCGCTGGCGCTGACGATACCCACGGAGAAGGGCGAGGCAGACAAGCTGCTGACCCGCGATGTCCGCATTTCGGACCATGGCAACTGGCGGCGTGTACACTGGAACGCCTTCGAGGCGGCCTACCGGCACAGCCCGTTCTTCGACTATTATGCCGACGAGTTCCACCGCTTCTTCGAGCAACGCTATACCTTCCTGACGGACTTCAACGACGCCCTCTGCCGTTGGGTCTGCGAACAGGTCGGCCTGCAGCCCGACATCTGTTCCACGACGGTTTACGAAGCGGCGACGGCCGGCAAGGAGGATTTCCGCGAGCGGATTCATCCCAAGAAGGATTACCGGACAACCGATCCCGAGTTCGTGCCCGTTGTCTACTACCAGGTGTTCGATGCCCGCAACGGGTTCCTGCCCAACCTGAGCGTAGCCGACCTGCTGTTCAATATGGGGCCGGAAAGCCTGCTGGTCTTGCGGGATTCCGTGGCGGCCCCTTCCCTAACCACTAAAAAAACGTTTTGACAAGTATGAATAATCTCCCTACTGTAACAAAAAATCTGCTGATCATCAATGTGCTGTGCTTCTTGGGTGCCATCGTGGCACAGCGCAACGGCATCAACCTGAACGATTACCTGGGCCTGCACTATTTCCAGGCCGACGATTTCAATGCGGCGCAGTTCATCACCTATATGTTCATGCACGCCAACTTCCAGCACATCTTCTTCAATATGTTTGCTGTCTGGATGTTCGGCCGGGTGCTCGAACAGGTATGGGGCCCCCGTCGCTTCCTGTTCTATTACATCCTGTGTGGCATCGGTGCCGGACTGGTGCAGGAAGTGGTGTACTATGCCGAATATGTCCTGGAATGGTCGCACTATACAGCGGTAGACACGGGCATGGGCATCATTCCCATGGGCGAGTTCCTGAACCAGCTGAACACCGTCGGGGCTTCCGGTGCCGTCTATGCCATCCTGCTGGCATTTGGCATGATGTTTCCCGACAGCGAGATGTATGTCTTTCCCATTCCCTTCCCCGTCAAGGCCAAGTTCTTCGTGCTGGGCTATGCGGCCCTCGAACTCTTGCTGGGCATCGGAGGACATGACGGCGTGGCCCACTTTGCCTACCTCGGCGGAATGCTTTTCGGTATTTTCCTGATCATTTATTGGAGGAAACACAATGGCAGCGGACCTGTTTACTTTTGACCTTCGCGAAAGGTTCCGCAGGGGCGATACGGTGGTGCGCCTGCTCTACCTCAATATCGGTGTCTTCGTCATCGTGTCGCTGGTGAACCTGGTGTTGATGCTGTTTCGGTGGCCGACGGCCTATTGGACCAACTGCCTGGAACTGCCGGCCAACCTGCAGCAGCTGGCTCGCCAGCCGTGGAGCCTGATTACGTATATGTTCATGCATGCCGGCCTGCTCCATCTGGTCTTCAACATGCTGTGGCTGTTCTGGTTCGGGAAGCTTTTCCTGCAGTTTTTCTCGGCCCGCCACCTGCGGGGCCTGTACCTGCTGGGCGGCATCTGCGGCGGCTTGCTCTACCTGCTGGCCTTCAATGTATTCCCCTATTTCTCCGATGCGGTCTATCTCTCCTACCTGCTGGGCGCGTCGGCGTCCGTGCTGGCCATCGTGTTTGCCGTGGGACTGTCCCAGCCCGACCTCGAAGTCCAGTTCCTGCTCATCGGACGCGTGCGGCTGAAGTATGTGGCCCTGGCCGTGTTCCTGCTCGACCTGTTCTTCATCACTTCCGACAATGGGGGCGGCCACATTGCCCACCTTGGCGGTGCCCTGGCCGGCTGCTGGTTTGTGACGGGCCTGCGCAAGGGATACGATGTGACCCGCTGGATCAATGCCGTGTTCGATGCGGTGGGCAAGCTGTTTGTCCGCACTCCCCGGCGGCCGAAGATGACCGTCCATTTCAGCGACCGAACGAAAGATTATGAATACAATACCCGAAAAAAAGAGCGGAACGAAGCCATCGACCGCATCCTGGACAAGTTGCGCCAGTCGGGCTATAACAGTTTGACCGACGATGAGAAACGACAGCTTTTTGACGCAAGTAAGAAATAGACTCTTCACCCGCCATCGGGTTTATACGGACACCCGGGCGTATAACCGCAGCTCATCTTCCGCTTCCTTCTGGGGGCGGTGGGCACAGCGCATCCTGCTGGTTGCCAACCTGCTGGTAGGTCTCCTGTATCTCGCTTCGGCCTACAGTCCCTACGTTTCACCTACGGAGCATCCTGTCTGGTCCTGTCTGGGACTGGCGTTCCCGTTGTTGCTGCTGCTCCACAGCAGTTTCTTCGTCCTGTGGCTGCTGTTCCGTCCCCGGATGTTGTGGCTGCCGGCCGTGTTCCTGGCCCTGGCCTGGGACACCACGACCACCAGCTGTTCCATCGGCAGTCCGATAGAGCATCCCGAAGGAAGCACCTTCAAATTGCTGACCTACAACACCCACATGCGGGTCTTTTCGGGGCTGGATCATCCCGAGAAGAACGAAATGCTGAACTACCTGAAGGACAGCGGTGCCGATATCCTTTGCTTGCAGGAATTCATCCCTCCTACCGAGAAAGCAGCCAGAATTGTCAACCGGTACCTGTCGAACTATCCCTATCATCACCAGTACCGGATGGTGAAGGGTAACGGACTGGGCCTTTACTCCCGCTATCCGATTCTGTCGGTTGAGCCGGTCCGCTACACGACCCGTTTCGCCAACGGCAGTGTGGTCTACCGCCTGCTGGTAGGGACCGATACCTTGCTGGTGGTCAACAATCACCTGGAGACCAACCAGATTAGTGATCACGACAAGGAAGTCTATCAGGACCTGCTGAAAGGCAAGAAGGAAAACTCCCGGACCGGCAGCAAGCATCTGCTGAAGAAGCTGGCGCAGGCTACTGCCGTGCGCGGCCCCCAGGCCGACTCGGTGGCACAGGCCATCCGGCGCAGCGGACAGCAATACGTGGTGGCTTGTGGCGATTTTAACGACTCGCCGGTGTCGTATGCCCACCGGGTCATCGGAGAAGGGCTCGACGATGCCTTTGCCGAAGCCGGATGGGGGCTGGGTACCACCTACAACCAGTCGTACATGTATTTCCGCATCGACCATATCCTGGTCAGCCCTTCCCTGCGGGTGGTGCAGTGTGAGGTCGACCGCTCCATCCGCCTGTCCGACCACTATCCGATGTGGTGTATTCTGGAAAAACCCAGCAAGGACGAATAGCGGACAGGAGAAAAGACGATGCAAAGAGGATTTTTTGTCTTTTTTTGGCTCTTATCAATTAAATAATCAGAAACCTTTCTCTGTATAACTGAAAAAAGAACTATCTTTGCAACCTTGAATAAACGTGGATTATCAAAAAACGTAAAATAATAATTTATAGTAACATGCAAAACAAAGGATTTGTAAAGGTTTTCGCGATTTTGCTGACCCTTGTCTGTGTGTTCTACCTTTCGTTCTCGTTCGTAACCCGCTATCATATGAACCGGGCTGCTGAGGACCCTCAGGGAGAACAGCACTATCTTGATTCTTTGCAGAACAAGAAAGTATGGCTTTGGGCGTATACGCTGAAACAATGTCGTGAGATGGAAATCGGTTTGGGACTGGACCTGAAGGGCGGTATGAACGTCATTCTTGAAGTGTCCGTGCCCGATGTAGTGAAAGCATTGGCAGACAACAAGCCCGACGAAGCTTTCAACAAGGCGGTGGCCGAAGCTGCCCGGCAGCAGGTGACCAGCCAGGAAGACTACATCACCCTGTTTGTCAGAGAGTACAAGAAGCTGGCTCCTCAGGGAAAGCTGGCGGAACTGTTCGCTACCCAGCAGCTGAAGGAGAAAGTGAATACCCGCAGCACGGACGATGAGGTGATCAAGGCCTTGCGGGAAGAGGTGAAGGCTGCCGTAGACAACTCGTACAATGTGCTCCGTACCCGTATCGACCGTTTCGGTGTGGCTCAGCCCAATATCCAGGCACTGGAAGGCAAGATGGGCCGCATCATGGTGGAACTGCCGGGCATCAAGGAACCGGAACGTGTGCGCAAGCTGTTGCAGGGTTCTGCCAACCTGGAATTCTGGGAAACCTTCGACGCGAAAGACGTGACACCGATTCTGGCATCGGCTGACAGCCGTGCCCGCGAGGAACTGTCGGCAGGTACCGTGGCCGATACGACGGCGGTTGCCGAAGCGGTGGCTCCGGCTGCCGTTTCTGCCAAAGACAGCCTGACGGCGGCCTTGAAGGGGGAAAATGCTTCGACGGAAACAGCTGCCAACTTCGAGCAGGTGAAGCAAGAACATCCGTTGCTGGCCGTGCTGCAGCTCAACCAGGGAGGCCGTGGGGCCGTGGTGGGTTATGCACACCATCGTGACACAGCCGACGTGAACCGCATCCTGAGCCTGAAGAGCGTGAAGGACATCCTGCCGCGCGACCTGAAACTGATGTGGGGAGTGGCTGCCATGGACAAGGAAGGACAGATTTACGAACTCTTTGCCATCAAGTCGACCGAACGCAACGGACGCGCTCCGCTGGAAGGTGATGTGGTGACCGATGCCCGCGACTCGTACGACCAGTACAACCGTCCGTGCGTCAGCATGTCCATGAATACAGAAGGTGCCCGTCGTTGGGCGGTCCTGACCAAGCAGAACATCGGCAAGGCCATCGCCATCGTGCTCGACGGCTATGTCTATAGTGCGCCGAACGTGAACGGTGAAATCACCGGCGGTAACTCCGAAATCTCCGGTAGCTTTACGCCCGAACAGACCAAGGACTTGGCCAACGTGCTGAAGTCGGGTAAGATGCCGGCTCCTGCCCGCATCGTGCAGGAAGACATCGTAGGTCCGTCGCTCGGTCAGGAGTCCATCAACCAGGGGGCCATTTCATTCGTCGTGGCCTTGATTTTCCTGATGATCTATATGTGTGCCATGTACGGCATGATTCCGGGTATGATTGCCAACTGTGCCCTGTTCGTGAACTTCTTCTTCACGCTGGGTATTCTGACCTCGTTCCAGGCCGCCCTGACCATGTCGGGTATCGCCGGTATGGTGCTGTCGCTCGGTATGGCGGTCGATGCTAACGTGTTGATCTATGAACGTACCAAGGAAGAGCTGAAAGCCGGCAAGGGTACGCGCCAGGCACTGGCTGAAGGTTATTCGAATGCCTTCTCGGCCATTATCGACTCCAATGCCACTTCTATCCTGACAGGTATCATCCTGTTCAACTTCGGTACCGGTCCTATCCGGGGCTTTGCTACCACCTTGATTATCGGTATCCTTTGCTCGTTCTTTACGGCCGTGTTCCTGACCCGTGTGGTGTACGAACATTTCATGAGCAAGGACAAGTGGCTCGACCTGACCTTCACGACCGGTATCTCGAAGAACCTGATGCAGAATGTCCACTTCAACTTCATGGGCATCAGCAAGCGTTCGTTCACCATCTGGGGAGCCATCATCGCTGTCTGCATCGTGTCGTTCTTTGTCCGTGGTCTGTCGCAGAGCATTGACTTCACCGGCGGACGCAACTTCGTGGTACAGTTCGAACAGACGGTACAGCCCGAAACGGTGCGTGCCCTCCTGCAGCCGAAAGTGGGTGACGCCAACGTGCAGGCCATCGCCCTGGGTACCGACGGCAAGACCATCCGCGTGACCACCAACTACCGCATCGAAGAAGATTCTCCGACCATCGATGCCGAAATCGAAGAATTCCTCTATGCTTCCTTGAAGGAAGGCAACCTGCTGGGCCAGAACACCACGCTCGACATCTTTATCGACCGTGACAACCGCACGGGCGGTTCCATTATCAGCTCGCAGAAGGTGGGTCCGAGTATCGCTGACGACATCAAGACTTCGGCCATCTGGTCGGTCATCCTCGCCCTGATCGGTATCGGTCTGTACATCCTCATCCGTTTCCGCAACATCGCCTACTCGGTAGGTGCTACCGTAGCCCTGGTATGCGACACCGTGCTGATTATCGGTGCCTACTCGCTCTGCTATGGCTGGATGCCGTTCTCGCTCGAAATCGACCAGACCTTCATCGGTGCCATCCTGACGGCCATCGGTTACTCCATCAACGATAAGGTGGTTATCTTCGACCGTGTGCGTGAATTCTTCCACCTCTATCCGAAGCGCAACCGCCAGCAGCTGTTCAACGACTCGCTGAACACGACGTTGGCCCGTACCATCAACACGTCACTGAGTACCTTGATTGTATTGTTGAGCATCTTCATCCTGGGTGGCGACAGCATCCGCAGTTTCGCCTTCGCCATGATTCTGGGTGTCATCATCGGTACCTTGTCCTCACTGTTCGTCGCTGCTCCTGTGGCCTACCTGACCATGGGACACAAGATGCCGGACAGTAGCAACGAGGCAGTGAAGGCATGATTTGTAGAGCATAGAAGGCCATAGGCCGTTGCTTATATAACGAGAAGAGGCTGTCTCCCATCGGAAACAGCCTCTCGTTGTATCTAAGAATCCCGGCAGTCGGCCCGGTTACAAGTTCGCCAGTTCCTTGGTAGCTACCTCCAAGGCTTCATTGATATGGCTGCAGATGTTTTCCTTGCCCAGCATGGCGCAGAAACCGGATTTCTCCAGTACGGCATACACTTTCGGGTTCACGCCCGACAGGATGATATGGATGTTCTCCTTCTTCGACATCTCGCACAGAATCGTCAGGTTGTGGATACCCGTGGAGTCGATGAAGGGCACCTTACGCATACGGATGATGCGGATTTTCGGACGGTCGCCCAGTTCCGACATGATGTCTTCGAACTTGGTGGCGATACCGAAGAAATACGGGCCGTTGATTTCGTAGACCTCCACGCCTTTCGGTACGACCAGGTGCTCCTCATGCAGCTGCAGGTCCGATTCCTTGTTCGGGTCGATTTCGTCGGTAATGACCGAAATCTCGGTCGTCTCCATGACACGGCGCATGAACAGTACACAGGCAATGACCAGCCCCACTTCGATGGCCACGGTGAGGTCGAAGATCACCGTCAGGAAGAACGTAATCAGCAGCACGGATACATCCGATTTGGGGTTCTTCAGCAGTCCCTTGAAGACCCTCCAGCCACTCATGTTGTAGGAAACGATGACCAGCACGCCGGCCAGACAGGCCATCGGAATATACTGGGCCAGCGGCATCAGGAACAGCAGGATCAGCAGCAGGACGACGGCATGCACAATACCGGCGATGGGCGAGCGGCCGCCGTTGTTGATGTTGGTCATGGTGCGGGCAATGGCACCGGTGGCGGGGATGCCGCCGAAGATAGGAGAGGCAATGTTGGCGATGCCCTGGGCAATCAGTTCGGTGTTCGAGTCATGACGGTCGCCGATGACACCGTCGGCCACGGCAGCCGAGAGCAGCGACTCGATGGCTCCCAGCACGGCAATCGTAATGGCCACGGGGAACAGGTTCTTGATGGCTTCCCAGTTGAGGGTAGGGACGGTCGCCTCCGGCAGCTGCGCCTGGATGCTGAACCGGTCGCCGATGGTGTCGATGCAGGTGATGCCTCCGTAGAGTTTCAGCAGATACACGCCCACCGTCACGAAAACGATGGCCACCAGCGAGCCGGGAATCTTTTTCGAGAACTTGGGGGTGATGGCGATGATGAATATGCTGACGATGCTCACGATGAAGTTCCACCAGTTCACGCTGTCGAAATGACGGAAGTACAGCATCCACTTGCCGACGAAGTCACCCGGAATCTTCTCTCCGTCGAAGCTCAGGCCGAAAATGTCGGCAATCTGAGTGGTGAAGATGGTCACGGCAATACCGCTCGTAAAGCCGATGATGATGGGATAGGGGATAAATTTGATGACAGTCCCCAGTTTGAAGACACCTAATAAGATGAGGAGGACACCCGCCATCAGCGTGGCTACCATCAGGCCGTCAATCCCGTATTCCTGGATGATGCCGTAGATGATGACGATGAAGGCTCCGGTAGGTCCGCCAATCTGGACCTTGCTGCCTCCCAGCAATGAGATGATGAATCCTGCAACAATCGCTGTAATGATACCTTTTTCGGGACTGACTCCCGATGCAATACCGAAGGCGATGGCCAGCGGAAGGGCCACGATGCCGACAATGATACCGGCCATAAGGTCGGTCATGAAGTCTGCCTTGGTGTAGTTCTTAAGCACAGTGAATAACTTAGGCTTAATGTCGAATTTGTTCATACCTACTTATTTTTGTTATACAATGATAATTTCTTTGCAAAATTAGAGAATTCCCTCAACATAAGCGGTACGTTTCGTGTTTTTCTTATGAACAAGCGAAGAAAATATTAATAATCCATAAATTGAGGAACTCTTTGAATTGTAATGAGTACAACTTTGAATAATTGTTCTATATTTGCAGAGCAAAAGAATCAATACTAACATTCAAAACGAAGAGTAACTATGGGAAAGAGTATTAAAGGAACAAGAACAGAGAAGAACTTGGGCATTTCGTTTGCCGGCGAATCACAGGCACGTATGCGCTACACGTATTTTGCCAGTGCGGCCAAGAAAGAAGGATACGAACAGATTGCTGCCATCTTTACCGAAACGGCCGATCAGGAGAAGGAACACGCCAAGCGGATGTTCAAGTGGCTGGAAGGCGGATGTGTAGAGATTACGGCCAGCTATCCGTCGGGTGTCATCGGCAAGACGCTGGACAACCTGAAGGCAGCCGCAGCCGGCGAGAACGAGGAATGGACATTGGACTATCCGAAGTTTGCCGACATTGCCGACGAAGAAGGCTTCCCTGCCATTGCCGAAATGTACCGGCAGATTGCCGTGGCCGAGAAGGGTCATGAAGAGAGATATTTGGCTTTCGTGAAGAACATCGAAGAAGGCAAGGTGTTCAAGAAGGACGAGGAAGTGGTATGGCAGTGCCGCAACTGTGGCTACCTGTTCGTAGGTACAGAAGCCCCCGAGATGTGTCCGGCTTGCTTGCACCCGCAGGCTTACTTCGAAGTGAAGAAGACGAACTATTGATGAGATAGCGTAGGCTGATCATTCGGACAAAGTCAATCGGTCTGTTCTTCACACGTGATAGAGCAGACCGATTGTTTTTGTTGGTTGTTTTATAAATAGGGTTTAATGGTAAGGTAGGGGTGGGCCGTTGAGGGTTCGCCCTACTTTTTTTATCCTTTGGAATCGTCAGATAATGAAGGGATTGTATAAAAGTTGAAGAAAATAAAGAAAAAAAGTCCCGAAATAGTTTGCAGATTCAAGAAAAAGCTCTACCTTTGCAACCGCAATCGAGAGAGAAAGCAACGAAACAAAAACAAAAGGGTGCGTTAGTTCAGTTGGTTAGAATACATGCCTGTCACGCATGGGGTCACGGGTTCGAGTCCCGTACGCACCGCTTCTTTCGAACAGCAAGTCAACTCCTGAGGTGGTTCACTTCAGGAGTTTTTCTATATATCCCCTTCCTTTCCTTGGGGTGGCGGTCTCTTTCCCCCAGACTGTCCGAGAACATCTTTCCGCTTTCCTATAGCTTGGTCATCCAGCGTGTGGGGGCATCCGATAGGTTTCTGTGACTGATAGGACTCATCCTTGTTGCAATAAGACCTCGTTCTTGTTGCAGTAAGGACTTGTTCTTGTCGCAGTGAGGACACATTCCTGTTTCCATGGTAATTATATCCTTTCCTGCCTCTTTACCTGTCATGCTGAACGTAGTGAAGCATCTGTCCAACAGCGCAGCATAGCCGTGTTCTTTCTCTTTAGCCTCATAACGACTGCGATGCAAGGAGCGTCCGGCTGACACTTCTTGCGTAGGACAAAGAACGGTGCTGATGCTTCCTGGAAAGCCTGTCTTCTGATGCCCTGATAGGGATGCATAGACGACCCTGAAGACGCCTGTCGGCACCTTCTGCCAGCTACCGAATGCTCGTTTGCCAGCTATCAAAAGATCTTCTGCCCGCTGTCAAAAGTTCATTTGCTGCCTATCGAAGAAGTGCGTGCAGATTGGCGGGGCTTCTTATTAATAAATGCTCAAGCTGGACGAAAAAATAAGTGAGCGGTCCGCTTTATGGGGCGAACCGCTCGCTATAGAATTTATCTGCCTGAAACAGGCAGAAGCCATAAGGCTTCTGGCCTAATCGGAAACTTAGAGCTTTTCGATGATGAACTTGATGACTTTCTTGTAGCCAAGACCGTCTTTGATAGTCAATTCGACTGTAACTCTCTGTCCGTCATCAACAGAAGTTGGCAACTGAATCAGCATACCACCGTAATCGCGGCGATAACTGAAATAGAAAAACAGAAAAGCTGTGAATCAGGGAGTTGATAGCGTGTTTTTGTAATTGGAGGGACGGAAAAGGGACGGATGCCACCTCGGGAAACCGCCCGAAGGGGCATGAAAAAGCCCTCCAGAAGCGCACTGCTGCTAGAGGGCGTATAAATTACAGAGAGAATGTATGGAGGTAAACATTCCTGAAGCCTATCGTGTCGGGGAGCTGGAACGAAGGCGAAAACCAGACCGGTCATTGGACGGGAACGGATATTCCTCTCGTAGGACGGGATGGTGGAAGCGAACCGGTAATGGAAAGGACGCTTTCACCCAAATGATGACTATTTATTCCTGTCGCTATCGTTTGTAATGACCCACCTGCCATTCTTGCGTCCGCCTTCGCGGGTCAACACGTTGAACTCTTCGCGCAGGATTTTCAATTCTCTCGATAATGTCCGCTCAGAGATGCCGGTCTTTCTTGCCAAGACAGGTATTGTTATCTTGACATCTTCTGCTATTACAGACAATATAATGACTGATTCTCCGAGAGTTCTTTCTTGCCGCCTTTCTTGCCACCTTTCTTGCCATCCTCATCCAGTTCCTTTCCTATAGACGCAAGATAGGCCTTCTCGTCAAGGAACGCCTGGTGTATAGGCAGTGTCGCAAGGAAGTGGCCGTTCCTGTCATCGGTCTCGAAGCTGGGCATGGGGGAGTTATTGCGCCTCACTGCCTGATAAATCTTCGGGAAACCCGTAGAGCGTCCTTCCGTCATGTGCATCTCCTTCAGGAAATCACCGATACGGCGGTTGCGGTAGTGGCGGCTCACGATGCGTGGCTTCTTAAGGTCGGCATTGGTGACGGGCGGCATCGGGCCTTCAAAGTTCAGCACCTCAATACGGTCATGGTTGATGCGCACCTCAATGGGGTTGCGGTCATCCCAGGACTTGTGAAAGACCGCGTTCGCCAAGATCTCTTCGAGGGCCTCGTAGGGATAATTGAAACAACGCACCGCCTTCTCGTCGCCAAGCACCTTGATGACCTTCTCCAGCAGCACCTGCTAACGGATGTACTTCAATGCCGCCTCCAGTTGCAGGTGTATCGGGCCGTGCAGTATCTTCTCCGTAAAGCGGTCGCCCACCTCGTCAAGGAAATGGACAATCTCTATGCGGGCGTAAGGGAAATACTTTTCCGGATCCTGGGAGAAGAGCAACAGGCCGACATTCTTCGGGTACAGACATTCGCTGCTGCCTCCGATAATCTGCAGGTGCCATCCCAACTCGGCCATCGGCATGTGCATGATCTCCTCGTGTGTCATCTTGCTGCCCACACGCTTGAGGAAGTCCTCGATGTACATGCGGTCAAGTTCCTCAATGTCGGCAGTTTGATGGATACGGTCATCAAACGGTACTTTATTACAGAGTCCCATCAACATACGCTCCTCTTCCTGGTCGGCCATCTTCGTGACTGAACCTTTGCGGATGTAATACACCTTTCCGGCCTTCATGGCTTCCTTGCCCAGACGCTTCGGTGCCTTGTATGGACGTGCCTCACCTCCGGGCACATAGATGACCAGTATCATCCCGCCCATATACTCCACTGGCTCCGCCAGCACGTTGACAGTCGGTTGAACCAGGGCACACAGATTGACCAGTTCCTTCTGTATGCCGTCAATGGCATGCAGGTCTATTCCGGCAGGCGGCAGCACAGGTACCCCCTCCTGTTCGTCTATGCTTACTATGATATATCCGCCACCCCAGTTGTGGATGTCGTTGGCAAAGGCGCAAGCGGAATGGATTACATCTTCCGGATTCCAGCCACGCTTGAAATCCAGACGTTCCCATTCCACGGTCTTGCCCTTCAGCAGTTCGTCTATGTTGATCGGCAATGCCATACGGGTATGTATTTATAATCACTGTGGACAAAGTTACAGATATATTCTGTATGTCAGATACCTTCTGC
>JALEPZ010000093.1 GCA_022767125.1 Phocaeicola plebeius | reverse complement strand
AGAAAAAGATGATAAATTATTTTTCTTATAAATTTCTCATCGAAAAACTTGCAGGAATCGGAAAAACTATCTACCTTTGCATCCGCAATCGAGAAACAACGAGAGCAATCGGAATGTAGCGCAGTTGGTAGCGCACTACGTTCGGGACGTAGGGGTCGGGCGTTCGAGTCGCCTCATTCCGACAGAAAGCGGCAAATGATGAGAGTCATTTGCCGCTTTTCTGTTCTCTCCCCCAGCCAGCCGAAGGCCATCATTCTGCTCACACATTCCACTATTATCCTGAGTCGAGGGGTGAGTGAACATGCCGTGTACCGCTCAGGATGACCTACGATTTCATGTTGATACACTCTTCGCTCCCTCAGAAAAACCATTCGATATGTATTCGAAAGCACCAGACAGTTTTCCTCAAAAAAAACAAGGTTCCCTCATTTATAAAAACGCAATTTGTGATTTTTATAAGCGTAGATAGCGATTTTTGAAAGCCTGAATAGCGATTTCTAAAAGAAATTTCCCCATTTCTGAAGGATTGAATCGATTTTTCTGCAAAAGCAGAAACGATTTTTATAAACAGAAAGGAGGCTTTTCCCTTTTCAAAAGCGATTTTTTAAAGAGAGGATAGTGATAACAGAAATCCACAAGGACAGAAAAGAGACTTCTAAAAATCCATGACCAGCCTATGAAAATTCTCCAATTATTTTCCTTTATCGGATTCTGAAAACAGAAAAGCGTTTTCTGACAGCGGTTTTCACGATACTGCCCTACCTTTGCAAACGTAAACGATAAGGGTCCCCCACAGGGCATCCATCCAATCGGAGAAATCCGATATTTATATAAATAAGAATAATAACGAATAGCAAATAAATTAAGAAAGGGTAAAACGTATGACAACAATGAAATTGAGAAACTGCATGAGAGGCGCTATGGTAGGTGGTGCAATCGGTGACGCACTGGGCTATCCTGTAAGAACCATCAAGTCCTTCGAAGGCATCCAGGCCAAATACGGCGTAAGAGGTATCACACGCATGGACACCACCCGTTGGTGGCTGGACAACGAAGAACTGGACAGCGAAGCGCTGGTAACAGACAAGACGCAGATGACCATCTATACCGCATGGGGACTGCTGAACGCAGGCACTCCGAAAATGGCCGTGGCCAGTGTCCGCGAAGCCTGCATCGAATGGTACCTCTCACAGATCGGCTGGGCCAACACTCAGTTCGAACAGAGCTGGCTCCGCAAGGTAGAAGGCCTGAACGAACGCAGAGACGCTGACTACACCACCATGATGGCACTGAGAGCCGCATTCGAAGAGGAGCCGTTCTTCAGCCGCAGCAACGGAAGTGCAGGCATGGCTCGCATCGCTCCTGCCGCCCTCTACGCTGCCAGCAGTGAAACCTCTATCGAAGCCGCCGACCTCCAGGCTGCTGAAATTGCCAAAATCACCCACCTGCATCCGCTGGGCTACATTCCCGCAGCCCTCGAAGCACACCTCCTGTATCGCCTGGCTGCCGATGCAGCACCCTCCCGCATCCGCTTCATCCACTACATCCAGGAAGGAATGGCCACCGTCCGCAACCTCTTTGCCGAAGAGAGTGAAGCACTCGACCGCCTGCAGGAACTGGTGGACAAGGCCATCGCACTGACCGCCACTTGCCAGTCTGATGTACGGGCCATCGAATCAATCGGAGAAGGGAAAATGGCCGAGGAAGCTTTGGCCATCGCCATCTACTGCTCGTTGAAGCACTTCGGCAACTTCGAAGCTGCCGTAGTAGCCGCTGTCAACCACATGGGGGCCAGCGATATCACCGGTGCATTGACAGGCAGCCTCATGGGAGCTGCCCTCGGCTACAACGCCATCCCGGCCCGCCTCAAAGACAACGTAGAGTTGCAGGACCTCCTGCTCTCCATGGCCGATGGCCTCTGGAACGATTCGATGCTCCAGCAGGCAATGAACAAAGAAGCCGACTTGGACTCCGCTGCAAAAAGACAGTTACTGGCTTGTTAACCATCCGCATAATGGCCGTGAGGCCATACTTCTAACTATTTGCTTATACGATTTACCCACCGAGAGGTGTGCCAAAAAGGTCAAAATCCCTTCTGGCACACCTCTTTTCTTGCCCGGGTCCCCCCAGGCTGTCCGGGAATTGTTTTCCGCTTTCCTTTTTTCCCTGTCATTTCGAACGAAGGGAGAAATCTGTTAGCGAAAAGTGGATGTATTCAGATGCTTCACTCCGTTCAGCATGACAGTTGGATAAGTGGCCCAAGGTTTTCGGACAGGCTCCCCCCAATTCCCCCTGCATAGAACATAGAAAAAAAACGCAAAGGCACCATGTGCTCTGCAGGTTTTCCCCGTCCTGCACACAGTGCCTTTGCGTTCTTGCGTCCCAATCGGACAACGACAGGAGCCGCTTATGCTTTTACGCGACCCACGTAAGAGCCATCGCGCGTATCCACTTCAATCACCTCGTCCTGGTTGATGAACAGAGGAACACGTACGGTTGCACCGGTTTCAACGGTAGCCGGCTTCGTAGCGTTGGTAGCCGTATCCCCCTTCAGGCCCGGTTCGGTGTAAGTCACCTTCAGCTGTACCTTCACCGGCAGTTCAGCGAACAGGATGGTTTCGGTAGAAGCATCGGAAACAACATCGATGACCATTTCTTCCTTCAGGAAGTCAACGCCTTCAATCAAGTCGTGGGCAATGGGAACCTGCTCGAAAGTTTCCTGGTTCATGAAGATATAGTCTTCGCCTTCCTTATACAGATACTGGTAAGGACGACGTTCAACACGCACGTCTTCCAGCTTTTCACCGATGTTGAAACGACGTTCCAGAACATAACCGTCCACCACGTCCTTCAGTTTGGTACGCATGAACGTGTTACCCTTGCCCGGCTTTACATGCAGGAAGTCGATACAGAAATACAGTTTGCCGTCCATGCGGATGGCGGTTCCGATTTTAATGTCTTGAGCATTAATCATAAGTTGAATTCTTTATTTTTATGTGATTATTGAATAGTCATTTCCTTATTTCGGGTGCAAAATTAATCGAAATCACGAAAAAACACAAAAAGTTTTGTCCAAAAATGACTTAGCACTTGGTTTATTTGAAAAAAGTCACTACTTTTGCACCCCGAATCGAAAGAATAATAACATAAAAGTATATACGAATATGAAAAGAACATTCCAACCCTCTAACAGAAAGAGAAAAAACAAACACGGTTTCCGTGAAAGAATGGCCACCGCTAACGGTCGCCGAGTATTGGCTGCACGTCGTGCTAAGGGACGTAAGAAACTGACAGTATCTGACGAATACAACGGAGTGAAGGCTTAAGCCGTGTGCGTTGGAAAAAGATTCTGAAAAGCCGCAAAGGACTGGGGACAGTGTTTTGCGGCTTTTTTAGTGTATAGTTCAAAGGAAAGTTGTATCTTTGCGTCCACATTATATACCTTACTATATATGGTTACATTTAAAGAGTTTTTCTCGTTCAAAGGCAACCGGTTCTTCTGGCTGAACCTCATCGCCATGGTCGTGGTGGCAGTAGGGGCCGTCTATGGCACCCTGGTGGGTCTGGACATTTACACCCACCACGGCGAATCGTTTGTGGTGCCCGATGTCAAGAACAAGCAGTGGGCTCAAGCCGAAATCCTGCTGCGCGACAAACACATGCAGGGAGTGATTATCGACTCTACCTACGTGAAAGGACTGCCCTCGGGCATCGTCATCGACCAGACACCGGCCGGAGGTGCCCGGGTAAAGGAAGGCCGTACGGTCTACCTCACCGTGAATACCAGCCAGGTACCATTAGTGAAGATTCCCGATATCATCGACAACAGTTCCATGCGGCAGGCAGCTGCCAAACTGAAATCTATGGGATTCCGTCTGACCGAACCGGAACTGATAGCGGGAGAGCAGGACTGGGTGTATGGCATCAAATACATAGGCCGCGAACTGCAGGCCGGTGACCAAGTGCCCCGCGAAGCACTGCTCACACTTTGTGTGGGCGATACGCATGTGCGCGACTCACTGGCCATCGATTCGCTGAACCTCCAGTTGGACATTCCCGAAGGGGAAAAGGCAAAAGTAGATGATTCCTGGTTCTAAACAGTCAACGGAGATGGCAGAAGATTTTACCGACAACGATTGGCTGGACGATTCACTCGACGACCTCGAACCGACTGGTGGGCAACCCGAACTCTACGAACACTTCCGGGTGGTTGTAGACAAGGGACAGGCACCGGTGCGCATCGACAAGTACCTGTTCGAACGTATCGTCAACGCTTCGCGCAACCGCATCCAGACGGCTGCCGACGCCGGCTATGTGATGGCCAACGGCAAGCCGGTCAAAAGCAGCTATAAAGTGAAGCCGCTGGATGTGCTGACGGTGATGATGGACCGTCCGCGCTATGACAACGACATCATTCCCGAAGATATTCCGCTGGACATCGTCTACGAGGACGACGACCTGATGGTCATCAACAAGCCGGCAGGTCTGGTGGTGCATCCGGGTTGCGGCAATTACCATGGCACACTGGTGAACGCCATTGCCTGGCACCTGCGCAACGTGCCTTCCTACGACCCGAACGACCCGCAGGTGGGACTGGTGCATCGCATCGACAAGGACACGTCGGGACTGCTCGTCGTGGCCAAGACCCCCGATGCCAAGACCCACCTCGGCCTGCAATTCTATAACAAGACCACGAAGCGCGAGTACAACGCCCTGGTATGGGGCCTCATCGAAGAAGACCAGGGAACCATCACCGGCAATATCGGGCGCAATCCGAAAGACCGGATGCAGATGGCAGTGCTCACCGACCCCACACAGGGCAAACACGCCGTCACCCACTACCAAGTGCTCGAACGCCTGGGATATGTCACGCTGGTCAAGTGCGTGCTCGAGACAGGCCGCACCCACCAGATCCGTGTCCACATGAAGCACATCGGCCATGTCTTGTTCAACGACGAACGCTACGGCGGCCATGAAATCCTGAAAGGCACTCATTTTAGTAAATATAAACAATTTGTCAATAACTGCTTCGACCTCTGTCCCCGGCAGGCCCTTCATGCCAAGACGCTCGGTTTTGTACATCCCCGCACTGGCCAGGAGATGTTCTTCACCTCCAAACTGCCCGACGACATGACACAGCTGCTGGAACGGTGGCGGGCTTATATCAGTAACAGAGAACTAACTGTATGAAACGTATCATTGCTATCATCGCCGGGGGCGATTCGTCCGAACACGACGTGTCCCTGAAAAGCGCAGAAGGCATCTACTCCTTCATCGACAAGGAGAAGTACGACCTCTATATCATCGAACTGTCGAAAAAGAGCTGGGAAGCCTTGCTTCCCGACGGCACCCGTTCCACCGTGGACAAGAACGACTTCAGCTTCGTAGACCACGGGCGCAAGGTGAAGCCGGACTTTGCCTACATCACCATCCATGGCACTCCGGGCGAGAACGGAATCCTGCAGGGCTATTTCGAACTGCTGGGCATCCCCTACTCTACCTGCAACGTCCTGGTGTCGGCCCTTACCTTCAGCAAATTCACCCTGAACCTCTACCTGAAGGAGTTCGGTATACGGGTAGCCGAATCCATTCTGGTTCACAAGCGCAACGGCATCAGCGACGAAACTGTCATCGAGAAGATCGGGCTGCCCTGCTTCATCAAGCCCAACGACAGCGGTTCCAGCTTCGGCGTGACGAAAGTGAAGACCCGCGAACAGATACAGCCTGCCCTCGAAGCTGCCTTCCAGGAGTCGGACGACGTAATGATTGAGGCCTTCATGGACGGCATCGAGCTGGCCAACGGCTGCTACAAGACGAAGGACAAGGAAGTAGTGTTGCCCATTACCGAAGTGGTGAGCCAGAACGAGTTCTTCGACTTCAACGCCAAGTACAAGGGGGAAGTGACCGAAATCACCCCGGCCCGCCTCAGTCCTGAACTGACCCGCCGCGTACAGCAGCTCACATCGGCGGTCTACGACATTCTGGGCTGCAAGGGTATCGTACGTGTCGATTACATCATCACCGAAGGAGAGAAAATCAATATGCTGGAGATCAACACCACACCGGGCATGACCGCCACCAGCTTCATCCCCCAGCAGGTGCGTGCCGCCGGACTGGACATTAAGGAGGTGATGACCGACATCATCGAGGACCACTTCAACTGACAATGTCCGGCTCTTTCCCATGAACCCCAAAACCTTTCTACCATGAATATTCCTACCGAATTTGACGAAATCCGTCCTTACAGCCCTGAAGAGCTGCCACAAATCTACGAGGAACTGCTGGCCGACCCGATGTTCCAGGCGGTCGTACAGCAAATCATGCCGAATGTACCGCTGGAAGCCGTCGGAGCCAAGCTCCGCCAGTGCCGCACCAACCTAGAGGTACAAAAGGCCTTCTTCCACCGCCTGCTGCACGACATCATGGACCGCTGCAGCGACGGATTCGAGATGGATGCCACGTCGCTGCCCGACCGGACGAAGAACTACACCTTCATCTCGAACCATCGCGACATCGTGCTCGACCCCGGCTTCCTGTCCGTTGGCCTCATCGACAACCAGTTCCCCACGACGGTAGAGATTGCCATCGGTGACAACCTGCTCATCTACCCCTGGATCAAGAAACTGGTGCGGGTGAACAAGTCGTTCATCGTACAGCGTGCACTGACCATGCGCCAGATGCTGGAATCGTCTGCCCGCATGTCGCGCTACATCCATTTCGCCATCGCCCAGAAGCACGAGAACGTATGGATTGCCCAACGGGAAGGACGGGCGAAGGACTCGAACGACCGTACCCAGGAGAGCGTGCTCAAGATGCTGGCCATGGGCGGAGAAGGCGATGTCGTCGACCGGCTGCAAGCCCTGAACATCGTGCCTGTCGCCCTGTCCTACGAATACGACCCGTGCGACTTCCTCAAGGCGCAAGAGATGCAGCAGAAGCGCGACATCGAGGGCTTCAAGAAGAGCCGTCAGGACGACCTGGACAACATGCGGACAGGCATCTTCGGCTACAAAGGTCGTGTGCATTTCCAGACAGCCGACTGCATCAACGACCGATTGGAGGAGTTGCGCGGACTGCCCAAGACGGAACTCTTTGGAAAGGTGGCGGCCCTGATTGACCGGGAAATCCATCGGAACTACCGGCTCTATCCGGGCAACTACGTGGCGTGCGACCTGCTGGAAGGCGGTTCCCGCTTTTCCGGCCACTACACGGGGGAAGAACGTGAGAAGTTCGAGGCCTACCTCCAGCAACGAATCGCGCTCATCCAGCTGCCACAGAAGGACGAACCGTTCCTGCGCCACTGTATGCTGGTCATGTATGCCAACCCTGCCCTGAACCATCAGAAAGCCCTCGACGCATGAGAAAGCCGTCCGCCTTCCTGCTCACTGGCCTGCTGCTTCCTTGCCTGCTGCTCCTGGCGGCCTGCAAGGAAGACAGTTACGTCTATCCCGATGCAGTGACCGAGTTTGTCTGCATCCAAACGAATGCGGAGGGCAATGTGGCGGCACTGCTGACCGACGACGGGGAGACACTGCGGATAGACGCCACCCACCGTCACGACAGTCTGGCCCTCGACAGCATCTATCGGGCGGTCAGCCTGTTCGAACGGATACCCGGTACGGAAGACCGGGCGACGCTGTACCAGTGCCGCCTCGTCACCTCGCCCCGTCCCAAACCGGCGACCCAGTTCCAGAAAGGTATCAAGACCGACCCCATCGGCATCCAAAGCCTCTGGCGGTCGGGAGATTACCTCAATATGATACTGCTGGCCAAGGTGAAGCAATGGCCGCA
>JALEPZ010000092.1 GCA_022767125.1 Phocaeicola plebeius | reverse complement strand
ATAGAGGTTGGCATAGCCGCGCGATCCGTAGAGTCCCTGCTCCTCGCCGCCCCACAAGGCGATGCGGATGGTGCGCTTGGGCGAGATGCCCAGCGTCTTGATGATACGCATGGCCTCCATCATGACGATACAGCCCGACGCATTGTCGGCACCTCCGGTACCTCCATGCCACGAATCCAGGTGAGCACCAATCAGGACAATCTCGTTCTTCAGTTTGGGATCCGTACCCGGAATCTCGGCGATGACATTGTTGATTTTCTGGTTGTCTGTAAACTTGTTGCGGATGTCCAGTTCCATTTCCACCTTCTCGCCCTTGGCCAGCATACGCGCCATGCGTCCGTGGTCCTCGATGGGAAGGATGATTTCGGGAGTCGGTTCGGGGTCGCCCACTTTATATTGTACGCCGCTGGAGCGAGGCACATTGAAGGTACCGCCACCACTAACCACTGCCACCACATTTTCCGACTTCAGGAAATCGGCAATGGCTTTCTGCAGTTCGCGCATGGCCATCATCGCCTTCATATCCATGCGAGGACGCGATGCCGTACCCCGGTAGTTGTGCGTACCCGGACGCGGGTCGCTCTCCAGTTCCTGCAGGTATTCTTCCGTAAAGCGCTTGGCCAACGGCTCAAAGCCGACTTGATAGGTCTGCTGCACAGGCATCAGGGCAATCTTTCCGGCCAGTTTTCCCCGGTATTTCTCTATGTCTTCTTTCGACTGGATGTCAATCAGTACACATTCTGCCTTCACCAGTCCATTAGTGCTGCCCGACCACGCTTTCGGGTTGGCGGCAAAACTGCAATAGTAAGGAGCCGTCATGGCCACATAGTTCCGTTCGTTATCCCATCCGCCTTTTGTAAAGTCGGCGGCAAACTCAGCATGCGCGTTCGAGAGTCCCAGTTCAGACAACTTCCCGACGACCAACTGCTCCGCACGGAGCTTCAGCTGAGAGGCAGCAAGGCGCGGACCCAGGTCGTCGGTCATAAACGACGACAACTCTTCGATTTTGGAATTGCCAAAGGCTTCACTCTTTACCTTAAATGCGATGGCGTCCGGCAGACTGTTCTGCGCCGAGAGCGACATAGCCCCCAGCAGAGCCATCCATGTCAAATAACCTTTTTTCATTGCTTTCATGTTAAATATATATCCATTAACTAATCTCCTGTTCAATTTCGGCATCCCTTAAAACGACTGCAAAGTTACAAAAAAATGATAATACACAAGCAAATTAACAGATAATTTGGTATTATATCGGCAAATATACCACACATATGGTATTATCATACCAATAATATAGCCACCCTACCCTTTTCAGATGGATGAAATCGGAATAACAGGCATCGGAGTCAACTGATGAAGACGGATATGATAACCTGTGGATGCCTGTCCGCATCGTGCCACTCCTGCCTTCGGAATGTAGCCAGACGTAGGCCGTTCACTTGACCGACCTTGGTCGGTCGATTGGATGACCTTGGTCAGTCGATTGGACGACCTTGGTCAGTCGGTTGGCCGACCTAGGTCGGCCACATTCAGGAAAGGCACCGAAGGGGAACAAGCCACGCCTTCCTGCGGATTTCATCCTGCTACAAGTCGCTTGCTAATAATTGCTCTCGGCAATGCGGTAGTTCGCGGATTTTAGCTACCTTTGCAGTCCGAACTTTCAACTGAAGCAACCGATGATTCACGAATACCAACTCCGCATCCTGCCCGAACAGGCAGCTAACGAACAAGCCCTCAAACAGTTCATAGCCCGCGACAAGGGACTGGACCTCCGCACCCTGACCGCCGTGCGGGTACTGAAACGCAGCATCGATGCCCGCCAGCGCACCATCTATGTCAACGTGACCGCACGGGTGTTTGTCAACGAGACACCTGCAGAAGAAGAGTTCCGGCGTACTATATATAATAAGGTAGAAGGGAAACCCGAGGTCATCGTAGTGGGAGCTGGTCCAGGCGGCCTGTTCGCCGCCTTGCGCCTGATTGAACTGGGGCTGCGTCCCATCGTGGTGGAGCGGGGAAAAAATGTTCGGGATCGCAAGGAAGACCTGGCCCGCATCAGCCGCGAACACAAGGTGGATGCCGAGTCGAACTACAGTTTCGGCGAGGGCGGCGCGGGAGCGTACTCCGACGGCAAGCTCTACACACGGAGCAAGAAACGGGGAAACGTGGACAAGATTCTGAACGTGTTCTGCCAGCACGGAGCCAGCACCTCCATTCTGGCCGACGCTCATCCGCACATCGGTACGGACAAGCTGCCCCGTGTCATCGAGAACATGCGGAACACCATCCTGGCCTGCGGCGGTGAAGTGCACTTCCAGACCCGGATGGACGCGCTCATCGTCCACAACGGACGGGTGGAAGGCATCGAGACCCATACAGGGAAAACCTTCCGGGGACCGGTCATCCTGGCCACCGGCCATTCGGCACGCGATGTCTATCGCTGGCTCTACGCCCACCGGATTCCCATTGACCTCAAAGGACTGGCAGTAGGCGTGCGCCTGGAGCACCCGTCGCTGCTCATCGACCAGCTGCAGTACCACAACAAGAACGGACGGGGAAAGTATCTTCCGGCAGCGGAGTACAGCTTCGTGCAGCAGGTGGACGGCCGCGGTGTCTACAGCTTCTGCATGTGTCCCGGCGGCTTTGTGGTGCCTGCCGCCAGCGGTCCCCACCAACTGGTGGTGAACGGCATGAGTCCCAGTAACCGGGGAACGCAGTGGAGCAACTCGGGCATGGTGGTGGAACTACGGCCGGAGGATCTGGAGCATCCCGACCTGCGCTTCCAGACCCCCGATCTCATCGAAGGCTCAGCAGAAGCGGAAACCGAACGACTGATCCAAGAGGCGGCTCCCGCCCCCAACGGATCGCCTCACCCCCTTGCCATGATGCGCCTACAGGAACAGCTGGAACAGGCATGTTGGCAACAGGGCAACCTGCGGCAGACGGCACCTGCCCAGCGCATGGCTGACTTTACGCGCCGTAAGCTGAGCTACGACCTGCCCCGCAGCTCCTACAGTCCGGGACTGGTCTCCTCCCCCCTGCACTTCTGGCTGCCAAAGTTTGTCAGCGACCGGCTCCGGCAGGGTTTCGAGCTCTTCGGCAAAAGCCAGCGCGGATTCCTGACAAACGAGGCGGTGATGATAGCGGTGGAAACCCGCACCTCCTCACCTGTCCGCATCACGCGCGACAAGGACAGCCTGCAGCACATCACCCTCGAAGGACTCTTCCCCTGCGGTGAGGGAGCAGGCTATGCCGGCGGCATCGTGTCGGCAGGCGTTGACGGCGAACGGTGTGCGGAAGCAGTGGCGGCTTACCTTAAACGAGACTGACATGAAGCCGGAAATCGCTATCATCGAGCCAAACACACTCACTGCCCTGGGGCTGCGGACCATCCTGGAAGAGATGCTGCCGGCAGCAATTGTCCGTGTTTTCGCTTCTTTCGGCGCCCTGACAGACGACACGCCCGACATGTATGCCCACTACTTTGTCACTTCGCAACTGTTTTTCGAGCATTCGGCGTTCTTCCGCGAACGGCAGCGCAAGACGATTGTACTGACGACGGGGGAGACACCGCTGCTGAACGGACTCCCGACCCTGAACGTACTCCTGCCGCAGGATGCACTGGTCAAGTCCATCCTAGACCTGCAAAGGCGGGGCCACGAGCGGTCGCATCCCGCTGCCGCATCAGCAGCCGCGCAGGACAACTACCGGGAACTGTCGCCCCGCGAACAGGAGGTACTGGTGCTGGTAGTGAAGGGACTCATCAACAAGGAAATCGCCGAGAAGCTGAACATCAGCCTGACGACGGTCATCACCCACCGCAAGAACATCACTGAGAAACTGGGCATCAAGGCTGTATCGGGACTGGCCATCTATGCCGTGATGCACGGCTACATCGAAGCAGGCAGTATCTAAGGAGGAAAAATCCTCATATATGAGGATTGTACGTACCGACGGATTGCACTTACTTTGCAACCGTATTTTTAACCATCAGAAATGAAATGAAACGACGTACTTTCCTTACCCCACTGATGGCGGCATGTGCTACAGCTGCCATAGCAGGTCCAACAACCGAAACGGGCTTCCTGCCCCATCCCAAAGATACGACCAAAGTGATTGACATCGAGGAAGTGGTGATCATCGCCACCCCGAAAGAGAACAACCGGCTGCGCCAGCAGGCACTTTCGTCGACCTCGTTCTCGCAAGCCGACCTACAGGACAAGGCCGTCGTATCCATCAAATCGCTCTCGGGACTGGTGCCCAACCTGTTCATACCCGATTACGGGTCGAAACTGACGACCTCCGTCTACGTGAGGGGTATCGGCTCGCGCATCAATACGCCGGCGGTAGGACTTTACGTCGACAACATCCCCTACATCGACAAGTCGGCCTTCGACTTCAACTACTCAGACATCGAACGCATCGATGTTATGCGCGGCCCGCAAGGTACGCTCTACGGACGTAACACGATGGGCGGACTGATTCGTGTCTTCACCAAGTCGCCGTTCTCCTATCAGGGAACGGACCTTCGCCTGGGGGCAGCTACCCACAACGACTACAGGGCCTCGCTGACCCACTACCACCGCACCAACCAACAGCTGGCTTTCTCGACAGGCCTGTTCTATCGCCACGAGGGAGGATTCTTCCGCAACCGATATACGGGGAAACGGGCCGATACGAGCGACGAATTCGGCGGACGCATCCGGGCCATCTACCTGCCCAACGAGAACACGAAACTGGACTTCAACGTCAACTATGAATATTCGCACCAAGACGGTTACCCGTATGCCTATACGGGCAAGGTGAACGGAGAAGAGGACCGGAAGGACTTCATCGGTACCATCTCGTACAACCGGAAATGCGGCTACAAGCGGAACCTGCTGAACGGAGGCGTGAACATAGAGCACCAGACCGACCGCTTCGTGCTGAACAGCGTGACGGGATTCCAGTACCTCTACGACCAGATGGACCTGGACCAGGACTTCACCGAAGCAGACCTTTACACCATCCGGCAGCGGCAGAACTCGAAGACCCTCTCGCAGGAGCTGGTTCTGAAATCAAAACCCGGACAGCGGTGGCAGTGGACGACCGGTGTAAGCGGATTCTACCAATGGCTGCACACGGACGGACCGGTACATTTCCAGGAAGAAGGAATCGACCGCCTCATCGAAGGTCCGGTCAACAGCATCTTCGGGGGACTGCCGCCCTCGGCTCCTACGCTGGGCCTGCACATCCAGACTCGTCCGCTACCCGTGACGGGGGACTTTGAGACCCCTGTCCTGAACGGAGCCATCTACCACCAGTCGACCATCAACGACCTGCTGGTGGAGGGACTCTCCTTCACGGTGGGACTGCGGCTGGACTACGAGCGACTGAAGATGGACTACCAATCGGCCTGCGGGCTGGATTTCGACTTCAATGTGAAAGCCCCTTATCTTCCCAATGGCATCAGCCGTTCGCTCCAGGCAGCCACGGAACTGACGGGCAAGGAAGCTACGGACTATACGCAACTGCTGCCCAAATTCACCCTGCAATATGCATGGAACCCCCAGACCAATGTCTACGCCACGGTGAGCAAAGGCTACCGATCGGGCGGCTATAACATTCAGATGTTCTCGGACCTGCTGCAAGGAGGCCTACAGACAGCCATGATGGATGCCATCCGCAACGACGAGGTGTTGGGACGATTCGCCTCGATGATGCCCGACCTGCCGGCAGCGGAGGTAAACGTGAAGGAATCGACCTATTACCGGCCGGAATATTCGTGGAACTATGAAATGGGTGCGCACCTGACCCTGTTGGACAGCCGCCTGCAGGCCGACATGTCCCTGTTCTATATGGATACGCGCGACCAGCAGCTCTCCCGCTTCGCCGACAGCGGCATGGGCCGCATCACGGTAAATGCCGGAAAGAGCCGGAGCCTGGGCGGCGAGGTAGCCTTACGGGCTCAGCTGACGGATGCTTTCAGCCTGAACGGGAGCTACGGCTACACGTACTCCACCTTCACGGACTATCTGACCGACGGCCGGAATGCGGCGGGGGAAACCGTGGAAGTGGACTACAAGGGTCATTACGTACCGTTCGTGCCGAAACATACGCTGACCGCCGGCGCCCAATATGTGTTCCGCCTACACCGGCATCAGCTGTTCGACCGCATCACGCTGACCACGCACTACAAGGCAGCAGGACGCATCTACTGGACGGAGGCCAATGATGTGAGCCAGGCCTTCTACGGCACCCTGAACGGACGGGTAGCGTTCAGCAAGGGCAAGGGAGAAATCGCACTGTGGGTGCAGAATGCACTGAACAAGGACTATTGCAGCTTCTACTTCGAAACCATGAACCGGGGATTTGCCCAGTCAGGGAGACCCGTCCAAGGGGGTGTGGAGGTGCGCTTCTGCTTCTGACTTGACACAGGTCAAGAAAATGGAAGGAATCCGAAAATACATGTTCTAAAACATACGCGGAATCTGAATAAGTCTTACCTTTGCATCGAAATCAAAAGGAAACAAGTTCTATAGGACAAAGCTAAACGATTAGAATATAGGTAAGTTTTTAAGGTAAGATTCAGGATTGTGGCCTACCGTGAGGCTCGCCCCTTCCGCACACATTATTAACTAAACAAGAAAGGATAACATTATGAAAAAGGTAAAGAACATTTTCCGCAAAATGGTCAATGCAGACCCTAACATCTGGGGTGTTGTCATGTTGAACGATTTGCAGAACAAGTAAGGTAATATTAACAATCCAGTCATTCCATTGGATTCGTAAGAAAAAGAGAGTAGCATTGCGGCGGTCTTCTGAAAAGAAGGCGGCCGCTTTTGCTGTTTGCTGTTCAACACAGAGACATAGAGCACACTGAATTTCTTTCAGAAGGAGTCCCCTTACGACTTGTCATGCTGAATGTCAGTGAAGCATGACAATCGGAGAATGAAAAAATTTGCAGATGCGTTGAAGTATTTGCCGGCGTGTGGATGAAATAAACCAGAATCTACCCCTTCATCTCCAAAAAACATCCTATATTTGCACAAATTGAAATGACTAAACCTACTATAGAATGAAAAAACACCTCATTTATGCATGGACTGCGTGCTGCCTGAGTTGCACCGCTGCTTCCGCACAATCCGTATCGTATGCCCAGAAGATGGTAGAATCCCACGGCATCGTGGATTTTTATTGCAACCGCCATTATCAAGCCGAACTGGACAGTGCGGCATGGGACTATGTATCCGGTCTGGTCGCCAACGCCGTACTCAAGACATGGGCTCTCTATCCTGAAAAAACAACTTATTATGCTGCTGTCAAGGCATTCGCCGACAACAGTACCTCAGCCGACGGATCTGTCATCCTGAATGCCAAAGGACAGCCGGCTCTTCGTCACAGCAATATCGACGACCTGCCCGCGGGAAATGTCTTCTTCCTTCTCCAGGAGGAGGAAAAGCGGCAAGGACACACTGAAGAGGCGCAACGCTTCAAGACGGCCGCCACCCTGATACGCAACAAGCTGAAGTACGACCATTCACGCATTGCACAGGGAATGCCCGGCGAAGGGGGCTTCTTCCACAAGGCGGTCTATCCGAACCAAATGTGGCTGGACGGACTGTTCATGGGGTCTCCTATCTATGCCCAGTGGCAACACTACTTCGGGGACTTCAATACGAAGGACAACGAGGAGAGTTGGTCCGACATCGCCCTACAGTTCAAGACCATCCACCGCTATACGTACGATGCGGAAAAGCAGCTGAACTATCATGCCTGGTCGGCGACACCGGAAGAGGAGAATTCGTTCTGGGCGCAACCTGACGGACCGCATAAGGGGTGCAGCCGCGAGTTTTGGGGAAGAGGTATGGGATGGTACTTCGCCGCCCTGGTGGATGTGCTGGAATACATGCCGAAGGGACATAAGGACTATGGGGAGATAGTAGGCATTCTCCGTCAGGTAGCCGCCGGACTGAAGCGTTGGCAAGATCCTGCTTCAGGCGTATGGTACCAACTACTACAGTATGATGCCTCGAAAACGGCAGACGGCATCGGGGATACGGTAAACGGCAAAGTGTACAACCAGGGCCACCAGCCCAACTACCTGGAAGCCTCGGCATCCAGCATCTTTACGTATGCGTACCTGAAGGGCCTGCAACTGGGACTGCTGGACCGCGATACGTATCTTCCGGTAGCCGAAAAAGCCTATCAGGGACTGATTAATACGTTTATCCGTCAGAACAAAGAAACGGGAAAGCTGGACATCATCCAGGTATGTGCTTCTGCAGGACTGGGCCCGGCCAAGGATCCCTCGCGCACGGGAACCGCCAATTATTACCTGGCGGGAAAGGATGTCACAGTCGTGGAGAACGAAGGGAAGGCCATCGGCACCTTCATCATAGCTTCCGTAGAATACGAACGGATGCAGCTGCAGCGGTAAGCGGCCGCAGCGTCTGCCGGCTATCCGAAAGAGAAAAATGAACGAAAGAAGGCAGGCATGAAAAGATTCGGTGGAATCTATCAGACTATCAAAGAGAGAGCGCAGCGAAGAATCTGCATACAGTCACTACTTACTGTACAGATTCTTCGCTGCGCTCAGAATGACACAGAAAATATTTACAGCGGCTTATACTCTACAAACGCTTCCATGGCCTCGTAGCAGGCCAGGCCCAGATGGTCGTAGAGAGCGGCGGTGGCATGGTTGCGGTCCTCACTGCGCTGCCAGAACAGACGCTCGTCGTTTCCCAGGAAGGGCGCACTCTCCATCTGTGACTGGTGCTTCAGGATGGAATTCCGCTTGGCACGCAACTCTTCCGGACTCAGCGGAACACACATCTCGATGTTCTCGATTTCCCATTCCGCCCAGGCACCCCGATACATCCAAATGCGACAGTCCTTCAGCCATTCGGCACCGGCGTTCTTCTCCTCGTCAATGGCGGCGAACACCGCATCCGTACATACACGATGCGTTCCATGCGGGTCGGCCAGGTCGCCGGCAACATAAATCTGATGCGGCTGCACCTTCCGCAGGAGGTCCAACACAATCTCTACGTCCGCCTCACTGATCGGATTCTTGGCAATGCGTCCCGTTTCGTAGAACGGCAGGTCGAGGAAATGCACCCGATCCAGCGGAATCTGGTTGTAGGTGCTGGCGGTGCGTGCCTCACCGCGGCGAATCAGCCCCTTGATGGTCAGGATGTCGCGCGTATCCAGGTCACCTTCCTTCTTGGCCAGCAGGTACTGCTTGATTTCGGCATACTTCGTCCGGATGGTTTCGTTCTGATTGCCGTCAAAGAGCTGGTTGAAACCGTTGATGAAATGCATGAAGCGAATCACCTCCTCATCACCCACGGCAATGTTGCCCGATGTTTCATACGCCACGTGCACCTCATGTCCCTGCTGCACCAGTCGGCGCAGCGTGCCGCCCATCGAGATAACATCGTCGTCGGGATGCGGCGAAAAGACAATTACCCGCTTGGGGAAAGGCTTGGCACGTTCGGGACGATAGGTGTCGTCGGCATTCGGCTTGCCGCCCGGCCATCCGGTAATGGTATGCTGCAAGTCGTTGAAAATCTTGATATTCACATTGTAGGCCGAGCCATAAAGAGCCAGCAGTTCGCTCAGACCGTTCTCATTGTAGTCCTTGTTCGTGAGCTTCAGAATCGGCTTCTTGATGGTCTGACACAACCAGACAATCGCACTGCGGATCAGTTTGTCGTTCCACTCGCAACTCGTCACCAGCCACGGGCGCTGGATGCGGGTGAGGTGCATCGACGCCGGCAAGTCCACACAGACTACGGCATGCGGATGCATCTGCAGGTAGGAAGCCGGCAGCACATCGGTCATCTTCCCCTCGACGGCCTGGCAGATAATATCCGCCTTTTCCTCGCCCCAGGCCAGCAAGTACACCTTACGGGCCTGCTGGATGGTACCGATACCCATCGTTACGGAACAGGGAGGCAGGTTGTCTACCCCCAGGTTACAGGCCGACTCAGCACGCGACACGGCATCCACAAGAATCAGGCGAGTGGCCGACATGGCCGACGAACCCGGCACATTCATGCCGATATTCCCTTCGCGTCCGATGCCCAACACCACCAGGTCGATGCCCCCGAACGTCTTGATTCGCTGCTCGTAGAGCTGGCAATGCTCCGTCACTGCCTCCTGAGCCACCTTGCCACTCGGCGTAAACACGTTCTGCGGGTCGATGTCCACCTGGTTCACCAGCAACTCCTGCAGCTGCTGGAAACTGCCGCCCTGGCCTTCTGCCAACGGATAGAATTCGTAAAGGTTGAACACCACCACATTGCGGAAGCTCACCTGCTCCTCGCGGTGGCGACGCACCAGTTCGGCAAACAGCGGCCGCAGCGAAGCGCCTGTACCTAAGGCGAGGGTGCAGAACTGACCGTCGCGTTGCTTTTCCTGGATTTTCTGGACCATCTCGCCGGCCACACTCCGGACACCTTCTTCCGTTGATTCGAAGATGTTGGTAGGAATCTTCTCGAAACGGGTCAACACCGAACGGTCGACCATCGTCTCAGGCTTATAATACTTGGGAGATACCCGGTTGAGGGAAATCTGCGAACTTAAATTGGTTCTCATGGACATATGTTTTAAAGGTTTATAGAGGCAAAATTAAAAAAACTCCGGCACATTACCAACTGTTTTTACCATTTTTGCATCCCGCCATACTGCATCACTGTCCCGAGGACATTTCGGCCTTCGGCAACGCGAAATTCAGCAGAATGACGCTCAGCAAGGCTGAAACCAAGGAGCCCACAAGGATACCCAGCTTGGCATCGGACAGCAGGACCATCTGCGCTGCGTCGGCCGAGTCGTAAGCCAGATCGGCAATGAACAGGGCGACGGTGAACCCGATGCCGCTCAGCATACATACGCTGGCAAACGACTTCCAGCACGTGCCCGAAGGCAGCTGCACGAGCCCTGTCTGAATGGACAGCCAAGAGAAGAGGAACACACCGAGGAACTTACCGATGACCAGACCTGCCATGACCGACAAGCCCACGCCGGAGAAGAGACTGTCGATTCCCATGCCCTCCATGTTGATGCCGGCATTGGCAAAGGCAAACAGGGGAATAATGAAATAGTTCACCGGGGTATGCAGGTTATCCTCCATGTCCTGCAAGGGACTGATGATGCGATCGGACGCACTCTCTATCTGCTTCAAGGTGTCTATCTGTTCGTGGGTCAGCATTGCCCCCTTGAGGTGCTTCCCGGTAATGGGGATGACGGGGAAAGTGGACACGCATTCGCGGATACGCTCAATGAAATAGGTCACCCGGTGCTTCATCGAAGCCGGAATGCAGAACGCAAGCACCACACCCGCTATCGTGGCGTGGATGCCCGAATTGAGCACCGTATACCACAAGGCCATTCCAAAAACAGCATAGAAAACCTTGGCACGCACGCCCCGCAGGCTGCCCACTACGAGGACGGCCACCAAAATCACGGAGTAGAACAGGTAAATCATGTCGATGTGACTGGAGTAGCAGGTAGCGATGACAATGATGCCCCCGAGGTCGTCTGCCACGGCCAGCGTGGCCAGGAAAATCTTCAGCGAGAGCGGCACGCGTTTGCCAAACACCGACAGCACGCCGAGGGAGAAGGCGATATCCGTAGCCATGGGTACGGCCAGTCCACGTAGCATCACAGGGTCATCGGGGGTAAGCAGCCAGAACACCACCACGGGGACAATCATGCCTCCGCAGGCACCGATCAGCGGCAACAGGGCCTTGCGCGGCGAGGACAACTCGCCCACCAGGATTTCCCGCTTGATTTCCAGTCCCACCATCAGGAAGAAGATGGCCATGAAGAAGTCGTTGATGAGATCCATCAAGGTCATGGGATGGCCGGCGTGACTAAACAGATTAAACTCGCCTACCGAAAGGGAAACCGGTTGGTTCCAGAAGGCAAAGTAGGCATCACTGGCCGTAGAATTGGCGATAATCAATGCTAACGCGGTAGCCAGCACCAGCAGCATGCTGGAAGTGACGTATGCACGAAACATACTCAGGAATCGAAAGCTCTTTAACATCATAGTCTGTTTTCTCTATCTGATTAATAAATGGTAGCAGGGTTTAACATTTTTGCAAATCTAACGTTTTATTCTCAAACCGGCAACTATTTGGGAGTTTTTTATTCGTCTGTCTAGGGGGAGCCTGTCCGAAAACCTTGGGCCACCTATCTAACTGTTATGCTGAACGAAGTGAAGCATCTGAATACATCCACTTTTCGCTAACAGATTTCTCACTTCGTTCGAAATGACAGAAAAAAAAGGAAAGCGGAAAACAATTCTCGGACAGCCTGGGAGGCAACCCGGCTGGAGCATAAAAAAAGGCTGTCGCGTAAAAAATTACGTAACAGCCAAGGGTGTGCGGAGAGAACGAGATTCGAACTCGTGATACGCTTTTGGCGTATACACGCTTTCCAGGCGTGCCTCTTCAACCACTCGAGCACCTCTCCATGGGTTGTCGCTTGCTATTGGAAGCGGAGAGACAGGGATTCGAACCCCGGGTACCTCGCGGTACAACGGTTTTCAAGACCGCCGCAATCGACCACTCTGCCACCTCTCCTAAAACGCTCTCTGAACGCACTTCCTTTTAAAAGCGCTGCAAAGGTACGACTTTTTTCCGAATCCGCAAATTATTGAGCAGTTTTTTCGCCTTTTTTTTCTCATCTCATCCTTTTGTCGTACTTTTGCAGGGCGTTCAGGTGAAGATCACCGTCGGCTGAAGACATGAATCGCGCCTGCGCCTCAAACCCAATAGAAAAGAAAAGCTATGATTTATCCGCAGAATTTCGAACAGAAGATAGGATTTACTCAAATACGCCAGCTCCTGAAGCAGAAGTGCCTCGGCCCACTGGGACAGGAGCGTGTGGACGACATGGGCTTCAGCGACGAGTTCGATGAAATCAATCGCCGCCTGGAGCAGACCACCGAGTTTGTCCGCATCGTCCAGGAGGAGGACGAATTCCCCTGCCAGTACTATTTCGACGTGCGCCCTTCACTGAAACGCATCCGCGTGGAAGGGCTCTATCTCAACGAGCAGGAACTGTTCGACCTGCGCCGCTCACTGGAGACCATCCGCGACATCGTACGCTTCCTCCAACAGACGGACGGTGACGACGAGGAGGAGTACGGCGGCACCTCGCCCTACCCTGCCCTACGTGAACTGGCGGGTGACATCCTGACCTTTCCACAGCTCATCGCCCGCATCGGCGACATCCTCGACAAGTTCGGCCACGTGCGCGACAATGCCTCCAGCGAGCTTCTCCGCATCCGCCGAGAGCTGTCGGCCACGACGGGCAGCATCTCACGCAGCCTCAACTCCATCCTGCGCTCGGCACAGGCAGAGGGCTACGTGGAAAAAGACGTGACCCCCACCCTGCGCGACGGCCGTCTGGTCATTCCCGTGGCTCCGGGCATGAAACGCAAGATACGGGGCATCGTCCACGACGAATCGTCCACCGGAAAGACGGTCTTCATCGAACCGGCAGAGGTAGTGGAAGCGAACAACCGCATCCGGGAACTGGAGGGAGAGGAACGGCGCGAAATCATCCGCATCCTCACTGAGTTCTCCGCTACCCTCCGTCCGCAGGTACCCGCTTTGTTGCAGTCCTACGAGTTCCTGGCTGATATCGACTTCATCCGTGCCAAGGCCGTGTTCAGTATCGACACCAACGCCGTGAAGCCAGCCTTCGAGGACCACCAGGTGCTGGACTGGTTCGAGGCGGTCCATCCGCTGCTCCAGTTCACCCTTGCCCGCCACGGCAAGAAAGTGGTGCCGTTAGACATCGAGCTTACCCGCAAGCAGCGTATCCTGCTGATTTCGGGCCCCAACGCAGGCGGCAAGTCGGTCTGCCTGAAGACAGTAGGACTGCTCCAGTACATGCTACAGTGCGGCCTGCCTGTTCCGATGAACGAACGCAGTCATGCCGGTGTGTTCAGCCACCTTTTCATCGACATCGGCGACGAGCAGAGCATTGAGGACGACCTGAGCACCTACTCGTCGCACCTGACGAACATGAAGATGATGCTCAAAGGATGCGACGGGCGCAGTCTCATTCTCATCGACGAGTTCGGGGGCGGCACGGAGCCGCAGATAGGCGGTGCCATCGCCGAGGCCCTACTGAAACGTTTCAACGAACGACAGACCTTCGGGGTCATCACGACACACTACCAGAATCTGAAGCACTTCGCCGAAGACCACGAGGGCGTGGTGAATGGTGCCATGCTCTATGACCGCCACGAGATGCGGGCCCTCTTCCAGCTGCAGATCGGCAATCCGGGCAGCTCGTTTGCCGTAGAGATTGCCCGCAAGATCGGCCTGCCCGAAGAGGTCATTGCCGACGCTTCGGAAATCGTAGGTAGCGAGTACATCCAGAGTGACAAATACCTGCAGGACATAGTCCGCGACAAGCGGTACTGGGAGACGAAGCGGCAGAACATCCGCAAGCGGGAGAAGCAAATGGAGGACACCATCGCCCGTTACGAGGCTGAAATTGCAGAATTGGAAACGAACCGCAAGAGCATTCTGAAGAAGGCGAAGGAGGAGGCGGAACAGCTGTTGCAGGAGTCGAACGCCCGCATCGAGAACACGATTCGCTCCATCAAGGAGGCGCAGGCAGAGAAGGAACGTACGCGCGATGCCCGTCAGGGACTGACGGACTTCCGCCAGCAGGTGGAGGCCATCGACACGGCGGCGACGGAAGAGGCCATCGCCCGCAAGATGGAGCAATTGCGCCAGAAGCAGGAGCGGAAGAAGGAACGGAAGGCGCAAAAGGCAGCGCAGGCAGCCGAAGTGCAGAAGGCCCAACCGATTATGGCGGACAGCTACGTACGCATCAAGGGACAGAGCAGTGTGGGCCAAGTACTCGAACTGAATGGCAGGAACGCCGTGGTGATGTTTGGGCTGATGAAGACGAACGTGAAGTTGGACCGGCTGGAGCTGGCGGATGCGCCGAAACTGGACACTGCGCCTGCCAAAGCGACCTTCATCAGTGCTGCCACGCAAGACCAGATGCACGAAAAACGCCTGAACTTCAAGCAGGACATCGACGTGCGGGGCATGCGTGGGGACGAGGCGGTGCAGGCGGTAACGTATTTCATCGACGATGCCATCCTCGTCGGGGTGAACCGGGTGCGCATTCTGCACGGAACGGGCACAGGCATCTTACGGACGCTGATCCGTCAGTACTTGGCTACCGTTCCGGGCGTAAAGGAATTCAAGGACGAGCACGTGCAGTTCGGAGGGGCCGGCATCACGGTGGTGGATCTGCAGTAAAGTATCTGCAACCGACTTTACATACCCATTTATAATGCCGGAGTTCCATCGACATTTTCCGAAAAGTGATTTGGAGGTTTGAAAACTTATGTGTATCTTTGTTTCTGTATTAAAACCAACATCCAACATAAGAAAAAACCTTTAACCAACTGAGAACAATGAAATCCATCAAAGAACTATACCGCATCGGCACAGGTCCTTCCAGCAGTCACACCATGGGACCGCGCAAGGCAGCCGAACAGTTCCTGGCCCGGCATCCGGAAGCCACCTCCTTCGAAGTCACCCTCTATGGCAGTCTGGCCGCTACAGGCAAGGGCCACATGACAGATGTAGCCATCCTTGACGTACTGCAGCCCCACGCACCCGTGGAAATCGTCTGGAAGCCCCAGGTGTTCTTCCCCTTCCATCCGAACGGCATGACATTCAAGTCGTTCGATGCCAACCGCAACAAGACCGAGGAATGGACGGTGTTCAGCGTAGGCGGCGGTGCGCTGGCCGAAGAAGGGCAGCCGCAGGGCAGTTCACCCGACATCTACGACATGAATACCATGAGCCAGATCCTTTTCTGGAGCGAACGCACGGGACGCAGCTTCTGGGAATACGTAGAGCAGTGCGAGGGCAAGGAAATATGGGACTACCTGGCGGAAGTATGGCGGACCATGAAGGCCGCCGTGGAGCGCGGACTGGATGCCGAAGGGGTGCTACCCGGCCCGCTGAACCTGCGGCGCAAGGCATCGTCGTACTACATCAAGGCGAAGGGCTACCGCGACTCGCTCCGTTCGCGCGGACTGGTATTCTCGTACGCCTTGGCGGTGAGCGAAGAGAACGCTTCGGGCGGGCGGATTGTGACGGCCCCCACGTGCGGCGCCTGCGGCGTGGTACCTGCCGTGCTCTATCACCTACAGACCAGCCGCGAATTTTCTGATGCCCGCATTCTTCGTGCACTGGCCACGGCGGGTCTGGTGGGCAATGTGGTGAAGTACAATGCCTCCATTTCGGGAGCGGAAGCAGGCTGTCAGGCGGAAGTGGGAGTAGCATGCTCAATGGCCTCGGCGGCTGCCAGCCAGCTGTTTGGAGGCAGTCCGGCACAGATTGAATATTCGGCGGAAATGGGACTGGAACACCACCTGGGCATGACGTGCGACCCCGTGTGCGGACTGGTGCAGATTCCCTGCATCGAGCGCAATGCCTACGCAGCGGCCCGAGCACTGGATGCCAACATCTACTCGGCATTCACCGACGGACATCACCGTGTGTCGTTCGACCGCGTAGTGGAAGTGATGAAACAGACGGGGCATGACCTGCCCTCGCTCTACAAGGAAACGAGCGAGGGAGGACTGGCAAAGAACTACCGCCAGATGGACTGACACTTATTTCACCACCTCGGCCAGCTTGTCCAGCAGGGCCTGACTTTCGAGGCCGGAGGCAAGGATGCGCCCGTCAGGACCGATGAGGAAGCTCTTCGGAATCCATTTCACGGCATAGAGATCGACGACTGGACCACTCCAGTACTGGAAGTCGCAGACGTGTGTCCACGTCAGGCCGTCCTTCTCGATGGCTTCCAGCCACTTGTCCTTGTCGCGGTCGAGCGATACGCCCAGTACGGTAAAGTTCTTCTTCTGATACTGCTTGTAGGCGGCCACCACGTTGGGGTTCTCCCGGCGGCAGTCGGGACACCAGGCGGCCCAGAAATCCACCAACACATACTGGCCCCGGAAGGAAGACAGGGAAACCGGACGCCCTTCTGCATCGGGCAGAGTAAAGTCGGGAGCTTCGGCACCGTCCTGCAGCCGTTCCAGCTTGGCCAGCAGGGTATCCACCTCCTTCACGTAGGCCGACCCTTCGAGGGAAGCATCCAGCCGCTCGCGGAACGCCTTCACCTCGGCATAGCCCAAGCGAGAGGAGTAGGTGCGCAGGAAGGCATAGACCCCTACGGGCGAAGCGGCATGGCGAGCCAGCAGGCTGTCTACCGTATAATTCTCGTTGCGTGTCTGCTCCTGCAGCTGCAGCCACTCGTCGTTATCGGCGGCTCCCGTCACCTGGAGTTGCTTTTCTGACTCATTAAGCCGCACGGTCACCTGTTCGTTGCCCATGAAGAAGGTCAACGGACGGCGGCTGGCCGGATTTGTGGTCAGTGCGTAGGCCAGTGGCTCGCCGGCAGTCCCCTGGAAAGTAAAGTGCCCCTCCTGCACCGTGGCGGAATCAACATTCTCGAACGCCCCGTTGCGGTAGCACTTCAGGTAAATGGTGCCGCTCGTCATGTCGGCCACTTCACCCTGCAGGAGGTACCCCTCCGTTTTCGACTGCGGTCCGCAGGCCGCCAGTCCCCAAGCCAACATACCTGTCAGCATCGTTCCCATTGTTTTCATTGCTTTCATCTTTCTTGTAGTTTAATGAATTGGTAATTTTCGTTTTATAACACCGCAAATATACACAGAATCGGTCAGAAACAGTCTGCTGCAGGGACAGAAAGATGAGGGAAAACGTTAAAAAAAGAACATGCAGGGACAGAAATCTTTCCGGTTTTTCTTTTTTTTTGCTACTTTTGCACCGATTTTTTTGAGAAAGACTAAGGATGCTGACCCATCAAAGACTCAGGAACCTGCTGCGGTTCTTCTTCCCCCTGCTGTTTGTGATGTACAGCGTGGGGAATATACTGTTCACCCACTCGCACGTGGTGGACGGAGTGGTCATTGTCCACTCTCACCCGGGAAAGACCGGTCACACCCACTCCCAGCAGGGTCTGCAGACCATCTTCAACTTGACGCACTATGCGGCCTTCGACCGTGTGGTGCCGCAGTTCCTGCTCACTCCCCTACTGATATTTCTTGCCGCCTTGCTTCCCCCTGCCCTCCCCGCCAAGTGTGTTGCAGACCGGAGCTGGGCCAACGGCCTGCGTGCACCGCCCACCGCTATCACGGGACGGTAAAGGCCTCATCGTGCCCGTCCCTGCGCCATCCGGCGCACAAGACAAGAAGTATCCATAAATTCTATCCAAACAAAAAATGAAAAAATTCATCCTTATTATAATAGGGATGCTGCTCGGTGCAGCATCTCCGGTGGCGACGTATGCCACCGAACTGAGAGAGTCGGACGCCAACATCATTGGCCACGTGACGGACAAACATACCCAAGAACACCTGTCGTACATCCAGATTCTGCTGAAGGGAACAACCATCGGCACCCTGACGGACGACACGGGACACTACTTTCTGAAGAACCTTCCGGAGGGACGCTTCATCGTGGAGGTGAACGCGGTGGGCTACCGCTCCCAGCAGCGGGAGGTGCACCTGAAGAAGGGGCAGACGCTGGAAATCAACTTCGAAATCGAGGAAGACCTGATTGCCCTGGACGGAGTGGTAGTATCGGCCAACCGCAACGAGACCACCCGACGCATGGCTCCTACGCTGGTGAACGTGATGGACACGCGGCTGTTCGAGACCACCAACGCCAGCTGTTTGGCTCAGGGTCTGAACTTCCAGCCGGGCGTACGGGTGGAGAACAACTGCCAGAACTGCGGTTTCCAGCAAGTGCGCATCAACGGTCTGGACGGTCCCTACACGCAGATCCTCATTGACTCGCGCCCCATCTGCAGTGCCCTCTCGGGAGTGTACGGACTGGAACAGATTCCAGCCAACATGATCGAGCGCGTGGAAGTGATGCGTGGCGGCGGTTCGGCCCTCTTCGGCTCGTCTGCCATAGCGGGCACCATCAACATCATCACCAAGGAGCCACTGCGCAATTCGGGGCAAGTGGCGCATACGATGACCGGCATCGGAGGACTGTCGGATTGGGACAACAACACCACGCTGAACGCCTCGCTGGTAACCGACAACCAGAAGGCAGGCCTCTACCTCTTTGCGCAAAACAAGGAGCGCACGGCCTACGACCATGACAACGACGGATTCACCGAGCTGCCCCAGCTGAACAACCAGACTCTGGGCGTTCGCTCGTACCTCAAGACGGGCACCTACTCGAAGCTGACCTTCGAATACCACCACTTGCAGGAATACCGTCGGGGTGGCGACCAGGTGAACCGACCGCCTCACGATGCGGAGGTGGCAGAACAGACCGAACACGACATCAACACGGGCGGACTGAAATTCGACTATTTCTCGCCCAACGAGAAGCATCGGCTGAGCGTGTATGCCTCAATGCAGCATATCCACCGCGAGAGCTACTACGGAGGCGGACACGACCTGAATGCCTATGGAACGACGAAGGACCTGACATGGGTGGCCGGCACGCAATACAACTACCAGTTCGACCACTGCCTGTTCCTGCCGGCGGAGCTGACGGGAGGTATCGAATACAACCAGGACAATCTGGACGACAACATGTGGGGCTACGGACGACATACGGAACAGAACATCCACATCGCCAGCGCCTTCTTCCAGAATGAATGGAAGAACCGGCAATGGAGCTTCCTGCTGGGCGGACGGCTGGACAAGCATAACCTGATGGACCATGTCATCTTCAGTCCGCGGGCCAACCTGCGCTTCAATCCGACGGACAACCTGAACTTCCGCGCCAGCTACTCCTACGGCTTCCGCGCCCCGCAGGCCTTCGACGAGGACCTGCACATCGCGAACGTGGGCGGCACGGTGTCGATGATCCGGCTGGCAGAGAACCTGACGGAGGAAAAGTCGCAAAGCCTGAGCCTCTCGGCCGACATGTACCGCCGCTGGGGGAACTGGCAAGGCAACCTGCTGGTGGAAGGATTCTATACGAACCTCTCGGATGTGTTCGCCCTGCGCGAAGTGGGCACGATAGACGGCGTCCTGATGAACGAACGCTACAACGAGTCGGGCGCACGGGTGTACGGACTGACACTGGAAGGCAAGTTGGCCTGGCGCGACCGGGTGCAGCTGCAGGCGGGAATGACCCTGCAGAACGCTGAATACAAGGAAGCCCGCAACTGGAGCGACGACGAATCGCTGGGGCAGGAAAAGCGGATGTTCCGCACCCCGAAAGCCTATGGGTACTTCACGCTAAGCTGCCAGGCTACGGAACACCTGAACCTCTCGTTCTCGGGCACCTACACCGGCAGTATGCTGGTAGAGCACCGGTCGGGCTACATCGAGCATGACCGTACCGAGAAGACGGGGGATTTCATGGAAGTGAACATCAAGGCGGGCCACGATTTCCACCTCTACAAAAACGTGACACTGGAAGTCAACGCCGGCGTGCAGAACCTTTTCAATGCCTACCAGAAGGACTTTGACCAGGGCCCCGACCGCGACTCAGGCTACATCTACGGTCCGGGAATGCCCCGCTCGTTCTTCGCCGGGCTGAAGATCAGCTACTGACCTTGCGGCTCACCGGCACGACTCCCAGAAATCCATGAACTGACTATAGCTGCCATAGCCCACGAGCACATCGTCGGGCTGCAGCTCATAGTTGTCCGGAAACGTGTTCTCCACCTGCTGTTCCAGCACCGAGAAGCCCAGGCTGTTTACCACGCGGCGACCGCGCTTCAAAGCAATCAGCTTCAGCCCGAACTTCCGGTTCACCTCCAGGTCGTTGATGGGATAGCCCACCAGCTGGTCGGGGACGGCGAACTGGAAGACATAATGGTCGCGGTCAATGCAGAAAGGGGTGATGCGGGCATCCAAGGACAGCGACTGGACCAGCATACCGGCCGCATCCTTCTCAGGCATCAGGATGCGGTCGAGGGAGAAAGCCTCCAGCACATCCTTGTGCACATCGTCCACCGCCCGGGCGAAGATGTGCTTTACCTTGTTCTTCTTCAGCAAGGCCACCACGCGCACCGACGCACCGAAGTCCTCACCGATGGCCACGATGACGATGTCCACTGTCGTGAGCGGCAGGGCTGTCAGTGCAGCCTCGTCCGTCACATTGAGGACGAACGAAGTCACCATCCTGTCCTTGAGGCGTTCCACATTCTGTTCATTGGCATCCACGCCAATCACTTCATGACCCATCGCCGTGAGTCCTTCTACCAGGGCAGCTCCATAGTTGCCCAAGCCTATCACAATGTATTTCATGTCTTTATGCAGTTACAGTTCAGTTGATGATAATATGGTCACTCGGATAGCGGTAATTGCGCTTCTTCACCTGCTTAATCAGCCCTGAGGCAAGGGTAAAGGCTCCTACGCGCCCCACGAACATAAGGAAAATGATGATGCACTTGCCGGCTATGCCCATCCGGGGTGTCAAGTCGAGCGTCGACCCAACCGTGCTCAGCGCCGACATGCACTCGAAGCAGACCTGCCGGAGCGAAGCCTGCGGCTCGGCCACGGAGAGAGCGAACACCCCCACCCCGAAGAGCAAGAGGAAGAGCAGAAAGGCGGCATCGCACCGGCTGATGGACTCGGGGGAAATCTCCCGACGGAAGACGGTGGCCCGGTCGGCTCCGCGCACCACCGCCCAGAGGTTGAGGAAAATCACGGCAACGACGTTCATCTTCACACCGCCTGCCGTCGACTGGGTGCCGCCACCCACGAGCATTAGTGCTCCCATGACAAGGAGAGTCTGGGTGGACATATCAAGAAAGCTCACGCTATTGAATCCCGCCGTGCGGGGACAGACGGCATTGAAAAAGGCATGGACCCAGCGGTCGGCCACCGGCAGCGGAGCCAGCGAGCGGTTCCACTCCAAGGCTGCAATGGCCAGGGTACCTCCCACAAGCAGCAAGGCGGAAACGAGCAATACGATTTTTGTGTTGAGCTGGTAAAGATGGACCTGGCGACGGAAAGGGTATCTGCGCCCCAGCAGCCGCCACTTGGCCCAACGCAGCCCGTACCACAGGTTCATCTGGAGGTTCTGCAAGACAGGAAAGCCGATGCCTCCGCACAGAATGAGTCCGCTCACCACCAGGTAGAACGGCAGGTGGCCGCCCATCAGCAACGGATTCCCCAGTCCGCCGGACAAGGTGGAGAATCCAGCATTACAGAAAGCGGATACGGAGTGGAAGACAGCAAAATACAATTCCTCGTCGGAAGTCATTCCCCACGCCTGATGGATATCCAGCCAAATCAGTACGGCCCCGGTCCCCTCGATGACAAGGGTGAAGCCGAGGATGGACAGCAGCGTGTTCAACAGCGAGTTGAGCGACTCGGAACTGATCATGTCGCCCACCATCAGTTGGTTGTAGAGCGATGTGCGTCCCATGAAGAACATAGCAAAGAAGCTGGTCAGGGTCATCACTCCCAGTCCGCCGATCTGCATGAGCACCAGCAGGACGAGCTGTCCCTTCTCAGTCAGCACTTCAGAAATGTCGATGGTGGAAAGACCGGTCACACAGGTGGCGCTGGTGGCTGTGAACAGGGCATCCAGCCAGCCGATACCGCCCACAGTGGACTCGGGCAGCATGAGCAAGCCCGACCCGACAAAGATGATGACCAGAAAACTACAGGCCAGAATGACGGAAGGGTTGGTGCGCCGCCCCAGCAACCGCACCAGTCCACCAGAGAGCTGGGACAAGGAGAGCAGTGTCAGCACCATGCCCCGATAGACCGGATGATGGAAAAGCAGCCATACCCACAGCACGCCCGTTTCGGGCTCAGGACGGTGGAAGACCACGGGCAATAAAGTAAGGTAGAGAAGCACGTGCTGGGCCACCGTCCACACGGTAGTGCGCGACCTTCCTTCCTCGTCACCCACAGCCAGCTTCAGAGTAGTATAGACCAAAAACACACCCCACACCACCTGGAAGAAGGTGTGGATGACATCGGCCTCACTGATGGAAATGCGGAAACCGTATTCATAGATGGCAGCCATCAGGAACAGGAAGGCGCAGGCATAGACCACGCCCGACATCCAGTGCATCAACTGGTAGACTTTCGGAAGCACCATCTTCTTCCGAAAGAGGAAAAGTTCATCCCATTTGTCCAGCATAATTTATTGATCATTCCATTTACGAGATTCAATGACAGGTGCAAATATACAACAATTTTCTCCTTTTGTTTGCAAGATATCATATAAATCCCTATTTTTGGCAAAATTTTTCAAACGAATCAGGAATTATGAGCAACAAACAGAAACGATTCTTCCTCCAAGAAGACGAAATACCTAAATTTTGGTACAACATCCAGGCGGACATGAAAAACAAGCCACTGCCGCCGCTGAATCCGAAAACCAAAGAGGCCCTGAAGCCCGAAGACCTCTACCCGATCTTCGCCGAGGAACTGGCCCGGCAGGAACTGAACCAGACGGATGCCTGGATCGAAATCCCCGAAGAAGTGCGCGAAATGTACAAGTACTACCGCAGCACACCGCTGGTACGCGCCTACGGACTGGAAAAGGCACTGGGCACACCGGCCCACATCTATTTCAAGAACGAGAGTGTCAGCCCCGTCGGCTCACACAAGCTGAACTCAGCACTGGCACAGGCCTACTACTGCAAGCGGGAAGGGGTGACGAACGTGACTACGGAAACCGGCGCCGGACAATGGGGGGCCGCCCTCTCCTACGCTTCGAAGGTGTTCGGACTGGAAGCAGCTGTCTATCAAGTAAAAATCAGCTATGAACAGAAGCCCTACCGCCGCAGCATCATGCAGACCTTCGGGGCACAGGTTACTCCCTCGCCGTCGATGTCGACCCGGGCGGGCAAGAACATCCTGACAAAATATCCCAACCATCAAGGTTCGCTGGGAACGGCCATCTCGGAGGCCATCGAACTGGCCATGACCACGCCCAACTGCAAATACACCCTCGGCTCGGTACTGAGCCATGTCACCCTGCACCAGACGGTCATCGGGCTGGAAGCCGAGAAACAGATGGAAATGGCCGGCGAATATCCGGATATCATTATCGGCTGCTTCGGCGGTGGCTCGAACTTCGGCGGCATCAGCTTCCCCTTCATGCGCCACACCCTCCTGGAGGGCCGACAGACCCGTTATGTGGCGGCCGAACCGGCTTCCTGTCCGAAACTGACGCGCGGAAAGTTCGAATACGACTTCGGCGACGAGGCGGGCTATACGCCGTTGCTACCCATGTTTACGCTGGGCCATAACTTTCGTCCGGCCAACATCCATGCCGGCGGCCTGCGCTACCACGGTGCCGGTGTCATCGTCTCGCAACTGCTGAAGGACAAGCTGATGGAAGCTGTGGACATTCCGCAGCTGGAGTCGTTCGACGCAGGCTGCCTGTTCGCCCGTGCCGAAGGCATCATTCCCGCTCCGGAATCCTGCCATGCCATCGCAGCCGCCGTCCGAGAGGCGAAGAAATGTACGGAATCGGGAGAAGAGAAGGTCATCCTGTTCAACCTGTCGGGCCACGGCCTCATTGATATGACGGCCTACGACCAGTACCTGGCCGGCAACCTGACCAACTATAGCCTGCCTGAAGAAGAAATCGAGAAGAGCCTGGCCGATGCCGACTCGCTCAACCGATAATTCGCTAAGAAACAATCGTCTCAGGGGAGACCCTGCGAAACCGGGCGATGAAAGACACAAGGAACAAAGCCGGCCTGTCGGCGCTTTGGTTCTTTGTGTCTTTTGCTTCTCCCGACAACCGCCCGTCGCCTACTCGTTGGGCCATTATAATAATAACTTAAGCTACCATTAAAATATGAATACATTCGAAACGATTACTGCCGAAATCAGTTCCTTCCTGTGGGGCTGGCCCATGATTATCCTGTTGCTGGGCACCCACCTGTTCCTCACCATCCGCCTGCGCTTTCCGCAACGCAAAATCCTGACCGCCATCCGCCTGTCCGTCAGCCGGGATGCCGGCAGCGAAGGTGATGTCAGCCAATTCGGCGCACTGGCCACCTCGCTGGCGGCTACTATCGGCACCGGCAACATCATCGGCGTGGCGACAGCAGTAGCCTTCGGCGGTCCGGGTGCCGTGTTCTGGTGCTGGATGACCGGTGTGTTCGGCATCGCCACCAAATATGCCGAAGGGCTGCTGGCCATCAAGTACCGCGTCAAGAACGAGAAGGGGGAAATGACGGGAGGTCCCATGTATGCCCTGGAACGCGGCCTGAATATGAAATGGCTGGGCATACTGTTCTGCATCTTCACGGCCCTGGCCAGCTTCGGCATCGGCGGCACCGTGCAGGCCAATTCCATCTCCCTGCTGCTGTATGAAACCTACGGCATCAGCGAGCACCTGACGGGAGGCCTCATCGTGCTGGGTGTGGCGCTGGTCATCTTGTTCGGAGTGAAGGGCATTGCCCGGGTGTGTATGGCGATGGTGCCGTTCATGGCCCTGCTCTACATTGTGGGCTGCCTCTACATCCTGTTCGTCAACCGTGACTTCCTGTGGCCGGCCGTGGAACAGATTGTCAGTTCGGCCTTCACGCCCCCCGCTGCCGGTGGCGGATTCATCGGCAGCAGTTTCATGCTGGCGGCACATTACGGCATCGCCCGCGGCTTGTTCTCGAACGAGTCGGGCATGGGTTCGGCCCCCATCGTGGCAGCGGCTGCCAAGACCCGCAACCCGGTGCGACAGGCCCTGGTGTCCTCTACCGGCACGTTCTGGGACACGGTCATCATCTGTGCGCTGACGGGACTGGTGGTGGTGAGCAGCATCCTCGCCTACCCCGACATCGACTATACGCACGGAGGTGCACTAACCAAGGCGGCCTTCGGGAAAATCCCCTACATCGGCACGTCCATCCTGAGCTTCGGCATCGTCACTTTCGCCTTTTCGACCATTCTGGGCTGGAGCTACTATTCAAGCAAGGCCATGGAATACCTAGTCGGACACCGTCCGCGGCTCATCCGCCTCTATCGGGTTGTCTGGATTCTCTCGCTGTATACAGGATCCATCCTGAACCTGACGGTGGTATGGAACATTGCAGACTGCATGAATGCGCTGATGGCCATCCCTAACCTGATTTCGTTGCTCCTGCTCTCGGGCGTGGCGATGAAGGAAACGCAGAAATACCTGTGGAGCGACCGGCTGGACGAGAACGAGGAAACCTGTGTCCGTCCTTGACGGCTCCCAGTCACACAGCAGCTCATACGTACAACAGCGTAAAAAAGAGGGCGTGTCGAAATGCGATAGCCACTATCCCAATTCGACACGCCCTCTGACTATTATCAATCTATCGATTATTCACGGTTCTTTCCGCAGCAGTTCTTGTATTTCAGTCCGCTGCCGCAGGGGCACGGATCATTGCGGCCTACGGTCTTCTCGGCACGGACAGGCTCCTGACGGGCGGCTTCGCGGGTGTCGCGACTGGCTGCCGCCTTCTGGGCCTTGTCCACCAGTTCCGCCTTTTCTTCCTTGTACTGCTGGCGAGGACGGGCCGCCGGTTCGGGAGCCGCCTGCTTCACCTCCTGGGGCTCCTGTACGGGAATCTGACCGCGCATCAGGACGGAGATAGTATTATTATTGATCTTGCTGACCATGGCATCGAAGAGGTTGACCGATTCGAGCTTGAAGATCAGCAGCGGGTCTTTCTGTTCGTAGCTGGCGTTCTGCACCGAATGCTTCAGTTCGTCCAGTTCGCGGAGGTTTTCCTTCCAGGCATCATCGATGGTATGGAGCAGGATGGCCTTTTCAAACGACTTCACGATTTCCTTGCATTCCGATTCGTAGGCCGCCTTCAGGTTCACGCTGATGTTGTACATGCGCTTGCCGTCGGTAATCGGAATCATGATGTTCTGATACATCTGTCCCTGATTCTCGTAGACAGACTTGATGACCGGCATGGCAATCTGAGCCATCCGTTCGGTCTTGCGCTTGAAGGCCGTCATGGCAGCCTGGAACAGCATTTCGGCCAGATCTTCCTTCTTCTTGCTCTGGAACTCTTCTTCGGTATACGGGGCTTCCATAGCCAATACCTGAAGGATTTCCATCTTCGAATCCTCGAAGTCGGCCTGGTCTACCGCATTCCAGCAACGGTCCCAAATCATATCGACGATGTCCATGCCGATGCGTTCGCCCATCAACGCGTGGCGACGCTTCGTGTAGACCACCGTACGCTGCTTGTTCATCACATCATCGTATTCCAGCAACCGCTTACGGATACCGAAGTTGTTCTCTTCCACCTTCTTCTGTGCCCGTTCGATAGAGTTGGAAATCATCTTGTGCTCAATCATCTCGCCTTCCTTGAAGCCAAGCTTGTCCATCACGGCAGCAATGCGGTCGGACGAGAACAGACGCATCAGGTCGTCTTCGAGTGAAACGAAGAAGACAGACGAGCCCGGGTCTCCCTGACGGCCGGCACGACCACGCAACTGGCGGTCGACACGACGGGATTCGTGACGCTCGGTACCGATAATGGCCAGACCGCCTGCTACCTTCACTTCGGGCGACAGCTTGATGTCGGTACCACGACCGGCCATGTTGGTGGCAATGGTCACGGTACTGCTCTGACCAGCCAGTGCCACAATTTCCGCTTCCTTCTGGTGCAACTTGGCATTCAGCACATTGTGGGGAATCTTGCGCATGGTCAGCATCTTGCTCAGCATTTCGGAGATTTCGACCGAAGTGGTACCCACCAAGACGGGGCGGCCAGCCTCGACCATCTTCACGATTTCCTCAATAACAGCCTTGTATTTCTCACGCTTGGTCTTGTAGACACGGTCGTTCATGTCGATACGGGCAATGGGACGGTTGGTCGGAATCACCACGACATCGAGCTTGTAGATGTCCCAGAATTCGCCGGCTTCGGTTTCTGCCGTACCGGTCATACCGCTCAGCTTGTGGTACATACGGAAATAGTTCTGCAGGGTGATGGTGGCAAACGTCTGGGTGGCCGCCTCTACCTTCACGCCTTCCTTGGCTTCCACGGCCTGATGCAGGCCGTCGCTCCAGCGGCGTCCGTCCATGATACGGCCCGTCTGTTCGTCCACAATCATGACCTTACCGTCCATGACCACATAGTCGGTATCCTTTTCGAACATCGTGTAGGCCTTCAGCAACTGGTTGATGGTGTGCACCCGTTCGGACTTGATGGCGAAATTAGACATCAACTCATCCTTGCGGGCCAGTTTCTCTTCGTCAGACAGCTCGTGCATGTTCTCCAGTTCGGAAAGCTGGGCAGCGATGTCGGGCAAGACGAACAAGGTAGGATCCTGCGAGTTGCCGGTAATCAAGTCGACACCCTTGTCGGTCAGTTCCACGCTCTTCAGCTTCTCGTCGATGACAAAGTAGAGCGGCTCTACGGCTTCGGGCATCCGCTTGTTGTTCTGTTCCATATAGATTTCCTCGGTCTTCAGCATGCCGGCCTTGATGCCCGGTTCGCTGAGGAACTTGATGAGGGGTTTGTTCTTGGGCAACGCCTTGTGGCTGCGATAGAGAGCCAGGAATCCGGCCTCCACGTCTTCCTTCTTGTCGGAAGCGATGAGACGCTTGGCATCGGCCAGGAACTGGGTAGCCAGCCGTCGCTGGGCTTCCACCAGACGTACCACCAGCGGGCGGAGCACTTCGAAGAGCTGTTCCTCGCCACGGGGCACGGGACCGGAAATGATGAGCGGAGTACGGGCATCGTCAATCAGCACCGAGTCCACCTCGTCGACAATCGCGTAATTGTGCTTGCGCTGCACCAGGTCGCGGGGACTGGTAGCCATGTTGTCGCGCAGGTAGTCGAAACCGAATTCGTTGTTGGTACCGAAGGTGATGTCGGCCATATACGCCCGGCGACGGGCCTCAGAGTTCGGCTGATGCTTGTCGATACAGTCAACCGTCAGGCCGTGAAACATATAGAGCGGACCCATCCATTCCGAGTCACGCTTGGCCAGGTAGTCGTTGACCGTCACCACATGCACCCCGTTGCCGGTAAGGGCATTCAGGAAAACCGGAAGGGTAGCCACGAGGGTCTTTCCTTCACCGGTCGCCATTTCAGCAATCTTTCCCTGGTGGAGCACCACGCCGCCGAAGAGCTGCACATCGTAGTGGACCATGCTCCAGGTCATCTCGTTGCCGCCGGCCACCCAGTGGTTTTTCCAGATGGCCTTGTCGCCTTCAATGCGGACAAAGTCCCTGCCTTCGCCCGCCAGCCGGCGGTCGAGTTCCGTGGCCGTCACCTCTATCTCTTCGTTTTCCGCCAAACGGCGGCCCGTATCCTTCACGATGGCAAAGGCTGTGGGTAACACATCATTCAGTGCCTTCTCATACTTCTCCAGCACCTCCTTTTCCAGCTTGTCAATCTGGGTAAAAATCGGCTCACGCTTCTCGATGTCCGTTTCTTCAACGGTCGCCTTCAATTCCTCAATCTTGCGGTTTTCCTCAACGGCTGAGTCCTTGATGTACTTCTTCAGCTCTTCCGTCTTGGCACGCAGCTCGTCGTGCGATAGTTTCTGGATTTCCGGATAGACTTCCTTGACTTTCATCACCCACGGCTGAATCTCCTTCATGTCACGGGTAGCCTTGTTCCCGAAAATCTTGCTGATAAATTCGTTAAATCCCATTGTATGTTATTGTTTTATTATTATCGGTAATTAGTAATTTGTAAAAATACGGGCGCAAAGATAACCAAATTACGGTTATCTTCCCCTTTCCGAGAAGAAAATTATTTGCGGAGGCCGTTCAGGGGAGCAGAAATCGCCGCATTGGGGGCCCTGATACGCATACAATGGGCTACCGTAGGAGCCACGATAGCCATCTTGACCGGGGTGTAGACCACTTCGGGCTTGACGGAATTGCCGAAAAAGACCAAAGGCATAGAGGAATAGGTCTCACGCACCACCGTGGAGGTCTGTGAATATTCGTCGACGACTGTCCAGCCGGGCATGACTTCCACATAGATGTCGCCCGAAAGACGCGGATGGAAACTATTGCGTATCTTGTCGATACGCGGAGTCCAGGCTCCCAAAGCCAGGCGTTGAGAGGTATAGGCGTCGCGGACACCGCTCATCTGGACAATGAAGTCGGCCGAGCGGTCGAGTATTTCTGTCAGATTGAGTTTCTTGTCCTCAATCAACTTGTGGTTCAGGTAAATCTGTCGGTCGTACTGGGTCTCGACATACTGTCCTTGGCCGTAGAGAGCCATGAGGTACATATTGAGCAAGGCACCACACCGCTTGATGTGGAACTCACCGCCGGGCACCTTGAACTGGGGCGGATCCTGCGGGTCGGGGTCTGTATAACCGGTAGAGGTAATGAATATCAAGGTATTTCGCAAGCCCACCTTGCGGTCGAGCATATCGAGCAAGTCGCCAATGCTGTTGTCCAGCCGCACGTAGGCATCCTGGATTTCCATGGCATATTCAGCATTGGACGCATGGCCGTAATTGCCGGCATAATACGAAAGGGTCAGCAGGTCGGGTACATTGTCCTGACCCACCGGAGTGTTCGACAGGCAAGCATTGACCAGGCGGTTCACCTCATCGTTTACATACGGACTGGTCTTGTATTTCTTGTATTTGCTTCGTCGCTCGGCCGAGAAATCGTGCTTGAACGAAACCTGTTTGGCTGCGGAAGTGACAAAACGGTAGGAGGTCACCGGCAGATAAGGCGCCCAGGCCACATTGTCGATACGGAAATCCAATCCCTCGCGGTCGTTATAAGAGGTCACCCAGTTGGGGAAGGAGCCATAGAAAGTCGATCCGCTCCACTTGCCGGTATCGTCATTGATCCAGAACGCACCCTTGGCAGCATGGCCGGCCGCAAGGACCGCCATCTCACGGGTGGGTGCAATAGAATAGACCTCTGCACCGCCTTGCGTGGCTACCATCAGTTCGTCGGACAGTGTAGAAACGAGCAGACGCTGGGGCGAAGTGCTTTCGCCGGTATAGATACCCATGTACGAGGCATCGTCCACGCTCTTGATGATGCGGAGCGAAGCACGGTCCATCCAGCATTCACCGGGAATACCATTATAATAAGGTGTAGTTCCGGTATAGACCGCCGCCACCGACGAGGCCGCATCCACATTGATGAAATCGTACTCGGCATTGCAATAGAACCGTCCCTCGCGCAGCAGACGCTTGAACCCCCGCTCGCCGTAAAGCGACGAAAAGGCCTCGATATAGTCCGTGCGGAGCTGGTCGATGGTCAGCCCCACCACCAGACGGGGAACTGCCGCATCACCTCCTTGGGCCTGCAACGAGGACACCACTATGACGGCTATCAGGGAAGACAAGATACGTTCTTTCATCATTTGTTTCTCACTATTAATTCATGACTTGCTGATGTCACCAACAAAGTCAGTGCCAAAGGTACAACCGATAAATTAAAATCCTGGCACTTGAAGGCGACAATTATCATAAAAAACATTAAATACACGGAATTTATCAGCGGATAAAGGTCTTTTCGGCCCTTAACGCACCGATAGGCCAACACCGGAGCATAGAGTAGCGGCACCGGATTGAAGAGCCAGAGCATCCAGTTGGACCCCACGGTGGGATGCTCAGAAACGAAAAACAGGAAGGCAATGATGCATCCCGCCACTCCCTGAAGCACCATCAGCAGGACTTCCCATCCCCAGTACACCCGGCCCGTCTTCCACTGGCAGACCGCCACGGCCACGGCCACGGCCAGCAGGATACAGGCACAGGACAACGGAGAAATAGGGAAGCCGGGGTCCGACGTTTCGGGCGCAGCATCGATGATTTTCGACGTTCGGCAGACCAGCGGCCGGCGGGTACCGTCTTTATTAATAATGTAAGCACGCTCTGCATAGCCATAGAGATAGAACGGAGCAAACATCTGCTGTCTCAGCCCTATTTCGCGGTCGGCCTCGGCACCGAGACACAAGTCGATGCCCAGCTCCCCCCACGGAGAGTCCGACGTAAACTCATGAACGATGCTCCGAAACGACTTGCCGGGCAAAGAATCGGGATAGACCACCTGTCCTTCCACTGCCCGTTCCACCTGGTCGCGGGCCCGGGTCGTACAGTTGTCATAAAAGTAATTATAGCGATAGACCCGGTTCTCCGGGCGGTAATTGTCTTCAAGCAATTCAAGCAGCCGCCGTTTTTCGGGAGCCGTCAGGTTCAGTTCCTGCTCGTATACCGAGGAACCGCGGAGTGCATACTCGCTCTCGAAATAAGGATAAGGCATCACGCCCAGCTGGTAGTCCGTCTCGCCTTTGACAAACCGCAACACGAAATGCGGCGTATGAAAATTGAACATTCCGTAATTGAACACCACATCGGTCCCGAGGGCCGGACGCTGACAGCGAAGAGCCGTGTGTCCGAAAAGCGCGTAGATTTCCGGTCCCGGCTCGCAGGTCAGCAGGCTGAAACGCAGACTGTCCTGAACGGCCCATCCCGGAACGGAAACGGCAGCCAGCAGGCACATAAGCAGGTATTTTATTTTTCTTGTCATGATGGAATACGTTGTTTCGGGTGCAAAAGTACGCCTAATATTTGATAACATTCAAATAAAATCTTCAATTTATTGTCGGTAGTATTTTTTTTTTGCGTTACTTTGCAGTCGGAAAACAAAAAGACGAACGTGAATTTAGTAATAGACATAGGCAATACGGTCGCTAAGCTTGCCGTCTTCGACCAGGATGAAGTGGTAGAAGTGTTGCGAGGCTCGAACCATTCATTGGACTGCCTGTCGATGATATGCGGCAAGTATCCCATTGAACGGGGCATCATCGCATCGGTCATCACCCTGAGCAAGACCATCCGCCGCCAGTTAGCCAAGGCAGGATTTCCGGTGATGGAACTGACCTGCAATACCCCCGTTCCGATTACGAACTGCTACAAGACGCCCCAGACACTGGGCATGGACCGGCTGGCAGCCGTTGTGGGAGCCAATTATCTGCTGCCAGGAAAAGACCTGCTGGTCATCGACGCCGGAACCGCCGTCACCTACGAGTTTATTGACAAGGAAGGCCGTTATTGGGGCGGCAACATATCGCCGGGCATCTATACCCGCTTCAAGGCCCTCAATGCTTGCTGCGACAAGCTGCCCCTCATCGACAAGGAAGGCGACAGTCCGGACTTCGGCTACAGCACCGAAACAGCTATCCGGGCCGGAGTCATCAAAGGGATGGAATTTGAAATTGCCGGCTATATTGCCCTATTGCAAAAGAAATATCCAGGACTTTTGGTTTTTTTAACAGGCGGAGATAGATTTTCTTTTGAAACAAACTTAAAAAGTATCATCTTTGCAGATAGATTTTTAGTGTTGAAAGGTTTAAACAGAATATTGAATTACAATGTCAACTAAGAATGTACTTATTAGCGCTGCCCTGCTGGCGGGTTCACTGACTACCTACGCCCAGATCAGTACTAACTCTCCTTATACGAGGTATGGATTGGGCCAGTTGTCCGACCAGGCTTTCGTCAACAATGCTGCCATGGGTGGTATGGGATATGGCCTGCGTACGAACAGCCATATCAATACCTTGAATCCGGCCTCCTATTCAGCTGTCGACTCGCTGACGTTCATGTTCGACGCAGGACTGACCCTGACACGATCGAACTTCGAGGAAAACGGCTACAAGACCAACGCTAAAAATTCTACGTTCGACTACATGGTCATGCAGTTCCGCCTGATTCCGCGGCTGGGATTTGCCATGGGATTGCTGCCTTACTCCAATGTAGGCTACAATTTCAGTCGCACGTCGTCCATACCGGGCAACGAGGAGGTGACGGCCACCAATCTGTTCTACGGCGAAGGGGGATTGCATCAGGTGTTTGCCGGATTGGGATTCCGCATACTGCCCAACCTGTCTGTCGGAGCCAATGTAGGCTACCTGTACGGCAATCTGGACTACAGTACCGGACTGAGCCTGAGCACGACCAGCGACCGGAGCATTGTCTACAACAATGTCAGCGTCAAGAGTTATAAGGCGGATGTGGGTGTGCAATATACCTACCAGCTCGACAAAGACCACAGCTTTACGCTGGGAGTAGTCTACGGACTGGGACACCAGCTGAACTGTAAGGAGACGAAAGGCATACAGATTGTGGAGAACGCCTCGCAACCCAGCTATTCGGCGAAGGACGAAGAACTGACCGAAGACACCTACGGTCTCCCCACAACGTTCGGTGTGGGAGTGGTTTACCAGCAAAAGAGCAACCTCACCGCCGGCATTGACTACGAATTGCAGAAATGGTCGGACACGGAATACAGCGGAGAGAAAGGGAACTATAACGACCGTCACCGGGTGGCTGCCGGCATGGAGTTCTTGCCCAACCCATATGGACGCGCCTACTGGAAACGCATACGCTACCGGGCGGGAGTGCATTACTCGTCCTCGTACCTGAAGTTGCCCACGGGAGACGGGCCGAAGGAATATGGCGTCAGTGCCGGCTTCGGACTGCCCCTTCACCTGTACCAGCGCAACACCGTACTGAGTGTCACGGGACAATATACCCGCGTGAAGCCATCGGCCGGCCACCTGCTGTCGGAGAACCGCTTCGAACTGAAAATCGGGCTGACCTTCATCGAGCACTGGTTCATGAAGTGGAAAGTGAACTGACGGAGCCAGGAGGTGCCGCTGCCTACGGACTTCCCCAAACGCCCCCAAACGTTCACCCGAAACAAGAAACAACGGAAACTTAAAAACTTAATATTTACATACTACGATGAAAATGAAGATGTTTACAATGCTGTTTGCACTGTCAATGGGTACAACAGCTTTTGCTCAAACCGGATTAGCATCCGGAACAAGATTCGGTCATGGTGAAGACAGCTTGAACTGTCTGAAGAACATCAGTATCTACACCGAATATGTGAAGACGAACAATTTCAAGGATGCCTATACGCCTTGGAAAGCCGTTTTCACTGATGCTCCTCTCGCACAGGTGAGCACCTATACGAACGGTGCAAAGATCCTGCGCGGACTCATCGCCAGCACCAAGGATGCTGCCCAGCAGAAGAACTATCAGAATGAGCTGATGGGTGTTCACGACCAGCGTATCAAATACCTGGACGAACTGAACAAGCTCGTGAAGAGACCCGAAACCAAGGGATCCATCCTCGGCATGAAAGCACACGACATGATCGCCTTCTCGGGTGCCAATCTGGACGTAAACGCTGCCTATGCCATCGTAAAGGAAGCCGTCGATCTGGAAAAAGCCAATAGCGACTACTTCATGCTGCAGGACTACATGGACATGTCGTCGAAGAAGCTGAAGATTGACGATGCCCACAAGGAACAGTTCATCCAGGACTACCTGGCTGCCGCTGCCTATGCCGACGAAGCTTATAATGCTGCTACTAAGGAATCAGCCAAGAAGAACCTGAAGACGGCCAAGGACAATGTAGACGCCTACTTCATCAACTCGGGTGCCGCATCGTGCGAAAACCTGCAGAACATCTACGGCCCGAAAGTGGCCCAGAACAAGACGAACCTGGACTATCTGAAACAGGTAATCAGCGTAATGCAGCTGCTGAGATGTACAGAAGAGGAAGCTTACTTCCAGGCTTCTGAATTCGCTCATGCCATCGAACCGACTTCCGCTACAGCTGCCGGTTGCGGTTACATGTATTATAAGAAAGGTGACCTGGAAAAGGCCATCAGCTACTTCGACCAGGCCATCGAACTGGAAAGCGACCCCCTCAAGAAGAGCGACAACTGCTACAACGCTGCTGTGGTGCTGATGAGCAAGAAGATGTACGGACGTGCCAAGACCTATGCCAACAAGGCCATCGCCAACAATGCCAACTGCGGCAAGGCATATATCCTGATTGCACAGATGTACGGTGCCAGCCCCAACTGGAGCGACGAAGGTGCGCTGAACAAGTGTACTTACTTTGCCGCCATCGACAAGCTGCAGCGTGCCAAGAGCGTAGACCCCAGCGTGGCTGAAGAAGCTGACAAGCTGATCCGCACATACGCTGCCTACACTCCGAAGGACGAAGACCTGTTCTTCCTCGGACTGAAGAAGGGTAACTCCGTCACCATCGGTGGCTGGATCGGCGAAACAACCACCATCCGATAATCTCCAACGTCATGTCAGTTAGACACAACGAAAAGAATCATAGGATGTTACTCAACATAACAGTTGCCCTATCGGCAACTGTTATGTTGCTTTTTTTGCCTGCCTGCAACGGCCAGAAGAAAAACCTTGCCGATGCAGTCAGGGAGCAGGACTCCATTCCTGACATGCGCACCACCGGAGTGCAGACCTTCATCTCCGACTCCGGACTGATACGCTACAAGATCATCACCTCCGAATGGCTGGTCTACAGCCGCATCGATTCTCCCTATTGGGCCTTCAAAAAGGGTATCTACCTGGAAAAATTCGACACCCTGTTCCGCGTGGATGCCAGCATCAAGGCCGACACCGCTTACTATTACGACCGGAAAAAGCTGTGGGAGCTGCGTGGCAACGTACACATCCGCAGCCAGAAAGGCGACAAGTTCGATACCCAACTGCTGTATTGGGACCAAGGGAAAGAACAGATTTATTCCGACCGCTTCATCCGCATCGAACAGGTCGACAAGGTACTCACCGGCTATGGCTTCGAATCGAACCAACAGATGACTGAATACCAGATTTTCAACAACACCGGCATCTTTACCGTCGAGGATACGGCACCGGTGGACAGCACGCAACAACATTAGAAAATCCACACCGACATGGGACTATATATAGAACTACTTATCGTAATGGCGTTTTCCGCCTTCTTCTCAGGAATGGAGATTGCCTTTGTTTCCTCCAACAAGCTCCGCTTCGAGCTGGGCAAAGGCAATGACTTGACGACCCGTATCCTTTCCATCTTCTACCGTTATCCGAACAACTTCATTTCCACCATGCTGGTAGGAAACAACATTGCACTGGTCATCTACGGTATCTGGATTGCCCGCATCATCGAGGGCTTCATCCCCGACGGCTATCTGGTCAACGAAGCGGCCTTGGTGGCTTTCGAGACCATCATCTCCACCCTCATCATCCTGGTGACGGGCGAGTTCCTGCCGAAGACCCTCTTCAAGATCGACCCGAACGCCACCCTGCGCATCTTTGCCCTGCCGGCCTTCATCGGCTACGTGGTGCTCTATCCCATCAGCCTTTTCTCGACCTTCATCTCCCGGATGCTGCTGCGCCTGACGGGAATCCGCATCAACAAAGAAGCCCAGGAAAAAGCGTTCACGAAAGTAGATCTCGACTATTTCATCCAAAGCAGCATCGACGACATCCAAGACCAGAACGAAATCGGCACCGAGATTAAGATTTTCCAGAACGCCCTGGATTTTTCCAACATCCGCATCCGCGACTGCATGGTACCCCGTACGGAAATCATTGCCATCGAAGTCAATGCACCACTGGAAGAGCTGAAAGACACCTTCATCGAAAACGGCATCAGCAAGGTAATCGTCTATAAGGAAAACATCGACAACATTGTGGGCTACATCCACTCGTCTGAAATGTTCAAGGCCGAAACCGACTGGCGGAGAAACATCCGTTCGATTCCTATCGTTCCCGAAACGATGAGCGCCCACAAGCTGATGAAGCTGTTCATGCAGCAGAAGCGGTCGCTGGCCGTGGTGGTGGACGAGTTCGGCGGCACCTCCGGCATCGTGGCCCTGGAAGACCTCGTGGAAGAAATCCTGGGCGACATCGAAGACGAACACGACATCGACTCTACGGTGGCTAAGGCACTCGACAACGGCGAATACATCTTCTCCGGTCGGCTGGAGATCGAGCGGGCGAACGAAGAGTTCGGCCTGGACCTTCCCGAAAGCGACGAGTACCAGACCATCGGCGGACTGATCCTGCACGAATACCAAAGCATCCCCAAGCCGCACGAACTCATCCATATCCAGCAGTTCCAGTTCCGCATCATCAAGGCTACTGCCACGAAAATCGAGCTGGTGAAGCTGAAAGTGAATAATTGACGTTTTTTTTCATCGGAAAATATAGCAACGAAACGGCATTTTTTGTATCTTCGTGCCCTAAATTCGGATATACGAAAAAACAATAATAAAATAACAACTTTAAATGGCAACATTACAAAAAATCAGAAGCAAAGGACCCCTGTTGGTCATTGTAATCGGTCTTGCCCTTTTCGCCTTTATCGCAGGCGACGCCTGGAAAGTCCTCCAGCCGCATACAGGCAAGCAGAACGTAGGAGAAGTGAACGGAACCGCTCTTTCAGCACAGGACTACCAGAAGCTGGTGGACGAAATGAGCGAAGTCATCAAACTGACGAACGGCCTCAGTGCCCTCTCCGAAGAACAGCTGACGCAAATCAAGGACCAGGTATGGCAGACGTATGTCAACAACGAACTCATTGCAGCCGAAGCCGAAAAACTGGGACTGACCGTGACGAACGCGGAAATCCAGAACATCATCGAGGAAGGCACACATCCGCTGCTATCGCAGACACCGTTCCGCAACCCGCAGACCGGCGCCTTCGACAAGGACATGCTGAAGCAGTTCCTGGTGACCTATGCCAATCTCGGCAGTTCCAACATGAGCGCACAGTTTGTTGAATACTATCAGAAAATGGGCAACTTCTGGAACTTCATCGAAAAGACCCTGAAGCAGACCACACTAGCCCAGAAATACCAGGATCTGATCGCCAAATCCTTCATCTCGAACCCCATCGCTGCCGAAGATGCATTCAACGGCCGCACCCAGGAGTCGGACATCCTGCTGGCAGGCATCCCCTACTCCACAATCAGCGACTCGACCGTGACCGTCAGCGATGCCGACATCAAGAAGCTCTACGAAGAACGTAAAGAGACGTTCAAGCAGCCGGTAGAAACCCGCGACATCAAGTACATCGATTTCCGGGTCACTCCCTCCGAAACCGACCGTCAGGAAGTACTTCAGGAAGTCACTGAATACAGCAACCAACTGGCAGACGTTACCAGCGATTTCGGTGCATTTGTCCGTTCTACGGGTTCCACCGTCATCTATGCCGACATTCCGGTCAATAAGACCGTATTGCCGTCGGATGTAGCAGCCCGTCTGGATTCCGTTTCCATCGGTGAAGTCTATGGTCCGTACTACAACCAGACAGAAGACTCCTACAATGCCTTCAAGATTGTCGCCAAGACCACTGCTCCCGACTCGATTGAATTCCGTCAGATTCAGGTCTATACCGACACGGAAGCCAAGACCACAGCTTTGGCCGACAGTATCTACACGGCCCTGAAGGGAGGCGCCAACTTTGCCGATATCGCCAAGATTTACGGACAGGAAGGCACAGCCAACTGGATCAGCGCACCGACTTGGGAAAGCGCCACACTGGATGCCGACAACGCCCGATTCATCAATGCCCTCATCAGCCAGCCGGTGAACGAACTGACCAACCTGAAAGTAGGTCAGGCCAATGTCATCCTGCAAGTAACCGCCAAGAAGGTGATGAAAGACAAATACAAGGTAGCTATCGTGAAGCGTCCCGTAGAATTCAGCAAGGAGACCTACAACAAGGCATACAATGCGTTCAGCCAGTTCGTGGCTGCCAACACAACACTGGCCGACATGGAGAAGAATGCTGAAGAAAGCGGCTACACCGTGATTCCCCGCCAGGGATTCAGTAGCGCCGAACACTATGTAGGTGGCGTGAAATCCACTCGCGAAGCCCTGAAATGGGTCTTCGAAGCCAAGCAGGGCCAGGTATCTCCGCTCTATGAATGCGGCGATAACGACCACCTGATGGTAGTGGCACTGGAACGGATCAATAAGAAAGGATATGTCAACATCAACCAGGTGGCCGACATGCTGCGTGCCGAAATCCGCCGTGACAAGAAGGCTGCCCAGATTATGAGTCAGATGCAGGGATTCAATGCCCTGTCACAGGTGACAGCCCTGAAGGACGCTGTCAGCGATACCGTGAAACATGTCACCTTCTCCGCGCCGGCTTATATCTCTGTAGCCCGTGCCAGCGAACCGGTTGTCAGTGCCGTAGCTGCCAAGACGGCAGAAGGTCAGGTTTCAGCTCCCATCAAGGGCAATGCCGGTGTCTACCTGATTCAGGTATTGTCCAAAAACAAGAGTGCCGAAGAGTTCGACGAGAAAAAGGAAGAAACTACCCTGTCGGGCATGGCGATGCGTTTCGCCAGCCAGACCATTTACGAACTTCGTGAGAAAGCGAAAGTTGTAGACGAACGTTATCTCTACTTCTAACGTAACTTCTAACATAGCCAGTCCCACGCTGACTGGGTTACTTTCCATTGTCATGCTGAGCATAGCGAGGCATCTGTAAAGCATCTGTCGATGTATGCAGATTTTCCAGCTGTTCAGCATGACAATTTTTATATAGGCAGACGGCAGGCTGCAGGAAAAAACAACGAGAGCGTGTCAACCTTGGAAGTCAGCTTCCTGTTGACACGCTCTCGTTGTATACAATAATTGTCCGTCTCATTCAGAACCCGTTACTCGAACAGGCTCTTGAACTTCTTGAAGATTTTCTCTTTCAGCGTAGGATTCGGCTGGAAACTTTCCGACTCCTGCCATTTCTCCAGTGCCTGGCGTTCTTCCTTGGTCAGCGTTTCCGGAATGTAGACACTGACATTCACCAGCAGATCGCCCGTACCGGTATTGTAACCGTAGCTGTTGATATTCGGCAATCCCTTGCCCCGCAAGCGGAGCACCTTGCCCGGCTGGGTGCCCGGCTCGATCTTGATCTTGGCACGTCCGTCCACGGTAGGAATCTCCACCGATGCTCCCAGGGCAGCCTGAGGAACGCTCAGCAGCAGGTTATAGATCAGGTTGTTCTCGTCACGAACCAGATCAGGATGCTTTTCCTCCTCAATCATGACCAGCAGATCGCCCGGAACGCCGTTGTGCTTGCCGGCATTTCCTTTGCCGTTCAGCGTCACCTGCATACCCTCGGCCACACCGGCAGGAATCTTTACCGTCACGACTTCCTCGCCGTAGACAATGCCTTCTCCGCCGCAGACCTTACACTTGTTCTTGACAATCTTGCCTTCACCGCCGCATTGCGGACACACCGTCTGCGTCTGCATCATCCCGAAAATGCTCTGCTGAGTACGGGTCACACTGCCGGTACCGTGACACGTCGGACAGGTTTCCACCCCGTCACTTCCCTCAGCCCCGGTTCCGTGACAATGGCTGCAAGGCACATATTTCTTCAACTTGAACTTCTTCTCTACACCGGTAGAGATTTCCTTCAGCGAGAGCTTCACCTTCACGCGCAAATCCGATCCACGGAATTTCCGCTGGCGCGACTGTCCGCCGCCCCCTCCGAAACCGCCGCCAAAGCCTCCGAAGCCGCCGGAATGACCACCGAAAATGTCGCCGAACATCGAGAAGATATCGTCCATCGACATTCCCTGTCCACCAAAGCCGCCGAAGCCACCGGCACCTCCGCCACCGGCTGCCCCGTCCACACCGGCAAAGCCAAACTGGTCATAACGCGAACGCTTGTCCGGATTGCTCAACACTTCATAGGCTTCGGCCGCTTCCTTGAACTTCTCTTCCGCTTCCTTGTCACCCGGATTGCGGTCGGGATGATACTGGATGGCTTTCTTGCGGTAAGCCTTCTTGATTTCATCTGCTGTGGCTGTCTTGGCAACCCCCAGCACCTCGTAGTAATCTCTTCTTGCCATGATGTTTATATCCGTCTATCGAAGGAAACATTCTTTTCTTACTGTGCCACCACTACCTTCGCGTGGCGAATCACCTTCTCATTCAGCTTATAGCCTGTCTGCACGCAGTCGAGCACCTTGCCCTTCTGCTCTTCATCGGGAGCCGGCACCAGTGCGACGGCCTCGTGGAAGTCCGTATCGAACGGCTGTCCGACAGGCTCCATCTTCTCCAGCCCCTCCTGGCCAAGTCCTTTCAGGAACTTCTGGTAGATCAGGTCAACTCCCTGAACGATGGCGGCTATATCGTCGCTCTTCTGCATCGTGGACAATGCCCGTTCCAGGTCGTCCAGAATAGGCAGGATAGCGGTGATGGCTTTCTCGCCACCGTTCTTGATCAGTTCGGCCTTCTCCTTCAGCGTCCGCTTGCGGTAATTGTCGAATTCGGCTACAGAACGCAAGTATTTGTCTTTCATTTCTTCAAGAGCCTGCTTGGTTTCAGCCAATTCCTTTGCCTGTTCGTCGCAGCAAGCAGTTTCTTCCTTCTGGTCGGCTGCAACTTCCTGTGTTTCTTCGGCAGGGGTACCTTCTTGGTTCTTTACTACTTCTTCCTCTTGTGAGGGATGATTTTCTTGTGTACTCATATTGTGATGTTTTTTATATGTGCAACTATTATTGAATATATCTCTGACCCGTAGGTCGATACACGACCAGCAAAAAGTGTGCCTAACCTCCTGTCTGCCTCAGTCGGGCTGCAAAATTACTAAAAATATGCCACACTGTCATAGCTGTTCCGCATAAAATGCGTATCTTTGTCGGCAAAGAGAACAAATAGTAATATAAATAAGGTAAAGAGACATGATTACAGTTTCGAACGTAGCCGTTCAATTTGGTAAAAGAGTTTTATACAACGACGTGAACCTGAAGTTCACCAATGGGAATATCTATGGCATTATCGGTGCCAACGGTGCCGGAAAATCCACCTTTCTGAAAGTGATTTCGGGCGAGCTGGACCCTACCAAGGGCAGCGTGACCCTGGGACCGGGCGAACGCCTTTCGGTATTGAGCCAGGACCACTTCAAGTTCGACAGCCATACGGTGCTCGACACCGTACTGATGGGACACACCGTGTTGTGGGACATCATGAAAGAGCGTGAAGTGCTGTATGCCAAGGAGAACTTTACCGATGAGGACGGCATCCGTGCAGCCGAACTGGAAGGATGGAATGCCGAAAGCGACGCAGCCATCCTGTTGAGCGGACTGGGCATCAAGGAAGACAAGCACGCCCTGATGATGGGCGACCTGAGCGGTAAAGAAAAGGTGCGGGTCATGCTGGCACAGGCCCTGTTCGGCAATCCGGACAACCTGCTGCTCGACGAGCCGACCAACGACCTGGACATGGACACTGTCACCTGGCTGGAAGAATACCTCTCCAACTTCGAGCATACCGTACTGGTGGTCAGCCATGACCGCCACTTCCTCGACTCGGTGTGCACCCATACGGTAGATATCGACTTCGGAAAAGTGAACCTCTTTGCCGGCAACTATAGCTTCTGGTACGAATCGAGCCAGTTGGCCTTGCGCCAGCAGCAGAACCAGAAGGCCAAGGCGGAAGAGAAGAAGAAGGAACTGGAGGAATTTATCCGCCGTTTCTCCGCCAACGTCGCCAAATCCAAGCAGACCACCAGCCGCAAGAAGATGCTGGAGAAGCTGAATGTGGACGAAATCAAGCCCTCCTCGCGCAAATATCCGGGCATCATCTTCAGCATGGACCGCGAACCGGGCAACCAGATTCTGGAGGTATCGGGTCTGAAAGCGGTCACCGAAGACGGAGTGGTCCTGTTCGACGACGTGAACTTCAACGTGGAAAAGGGAGACAAGATTGTTTTCCTGAGCCGCGATCCGCGTGCCATGACTGCCCTGTTCGAAATCATCAATGGCCACCGCAAGGCACAGGCCGGGCATTTCAACTGGGGCGTCACCATCACGACGGCCTACCTGCCGCTGGACAACACCGACTATTTCAACAGCGACCTGAACCTGGTGGACTGGCTGAGCCAATACGGAGAAGGCAATGAAGTGGTGATGAAGGGATTCCTGGGCCGTATGCTGTTCTCGGGCGAAGAGGTGCTGAAGAAGGTCAACGTGTTGTCGGGAGGCGAGAAAATGCGCTGCATGATTGCCCGTATGCAGCTGCGCAATGCCAACTGCCTGATTCTGGACACACCGACGAACCATCTGGACCTGGAGTCCATCCAGGCTTTCAACAACAACCTGAAAATCTACAAAGGCAATGTGCTCTTCGCTTCCCACGACCACGAATTCATCGAAACCGTGGCCAACCGCATCATCGAGCTGACGCCAAACGGCATCATTGACAAGATGATGGAGTACGACGAATACATCACCTCCGACCACATCAAGGAGATGCGTGCCCGGATGTATGGAAGCAAATGATAATTATTCTCAAATTTCAACGGTTTTCTTCGGTGGTTTCCGGCTATTTTTCTATCTTTGGAAAGAAATATAAAAGGACCTCATATGATGAAATACATAATATGCTTACTGATGGGATGTCTGCCGTCTTTGCTCGGTGCACAGACGGCAGACATCCCTTCTGCTGACGAGGCAACCCAAGCCGATACCCTGTGCGCCACCTTCCGTGGCGACCTGCTGACGGCGCCCGTTCCCGCCCCCTTCGACATCTACGGCATCACGCCGCTCAGCTATAGCTACGCAGCCTGGGAACTCCATCCCGGCATGAATGCCCAGATTGGGATGAGCCTCACCTTCAGTCCCAGTTCATGGATGCCCTCAGGAGTGGGCTTCGGCCAGGATGTCGCCTTGCTCTATGCCGCTCCCCTTACCTCCCGTCTCAGTGTGGCAGGCGGTGTCTATGCCAGCAACCTCGACTGGGGCCGCATCAGCTACCGCAATGTGGGCCTTGCCGCCATTGCCGCCTACCGACTCAACGACCGTATCAGCCTGTATGCCTACGGCAACAAGTCCCTGACTCCGCAACATGCCTCCCCCTTCTACGTTCCCCTGCCCCAGTTCAATGCCGACCGCATAGGCGGTATGGTCAACTTCAAGGTCGGGGAAAGCGCTTCCATCGGCATCGGTTTCGAAGGGACACGCTATCCAGTAGGCTACCGTTGACCGGCCCATGAGACCGGATGATATCAGATACCACTATTATTAAAACCCTATAAATCGAATAAAATGAAAAAGTACCCTAAAATCGGTATCCGTCCTACTATCGACGGACGTCAGGGAGGCGTACGTGAAAGCCTCGAAGAAAAAACCATGAATCTGGCCAAGGCTGTGGCCGAACTCATTTCCACGAACCTGAAGAACGGTGACGGCAGTCCCGTAGAATGCGTCATTGCCGACTCTACCATCGGCCGTGTCGGCGAGAGTGCTGCCTGTGCTGAAAAATTTGAGCGTGAAGGTGTGGGAGCCACCATTACCGTCACGAGCTGCTGGTGCTATGGTTCAGAAACCATGGACATGCATCCTCACTGGCCGAAAGCTGTCTGGGGATTCAACGGCACCGAACGTCCCGGAGCTGTTTACCTGGCTGCGGTGCTCGCTGCCCACGCCCAGAAAGGATTGCCGGCCTTCGGCATCTACGGACACGACGTGCAGGATCTGGATGACAACACCATCCCCGCCGATGTGGCTGAAAAGCTGCTCCGCTTTGCCCGTGCCGCAATGGCCGTAGCCAACATGCGCGGCAAGAGCTACCTGTCCTTCGGTAGTGTCTGCATGGGAATCGCCGGTTCTATCGTCGACCCGAATTTCTTCCAGGAATACCTCGGCATGCGCAACGAAAGTGTCGATGAAACCGAAATCCTGCGCCGCATGGAAGAAGGCATCTACGACCACGAAGAGTACGCCAAGGCCATGGCATGGACCGAAAAGTACTGCAAGCCCAACGAAGGAGAAGACTTCAAGAACCGTCCCGAAAAGCGCAAGACGCGCGAAGAAAAGGATGCAGACTGGGAATTCATTGTCAAGATGACCCTTATCATCCGCGACCTGATGATCGGCAACCCGAGACTGAAGGAACTGGGCTACAAGGAAGAGGCCATCGGGCATAATGCCATCGCCGCCGGCTTCCAGGGACAGCGCCAGTGGACCGACTGGAAACCGAACGGCGACTTCACCGAATCGCTGATGAACACGACGTTCGACTGGAACGGCATCCGCGAAGCGTATGTGCTGGCTACGGAAAACGATGCCTGCAACGGAGTAGCCATGCTCTTCGGACACCTGCTGACGGGCTGCGGACAGATGTTCTCGGACGTACGTACCTACTGGAGTCCTGAAGCCGTGAAGCGCGTGACGGGCAAGGAAGTGACCGGTATGGCCAAGAACGGATTCATCCACCTCATCAACTCGGGTGCCACTACCCTCGATGCAACGGGCGAAAGCCGTAACGCTGCCGGCGAACCCTGCATGAAGCCGAGCTGGGAGATGACGGAAGCCGATGTGGAAGCCTGCCTGAAGGCCACCACCTGGTATCCGGCCGACCGCGACTACTTCCGTGGCGGAGGCTTCTCCAGCAATTTCCTGTCGAAAGGCGGCATGCCCGTCACCATGATGCGTCTGAACCTCGTGAAGGGTCTTGGCCCCGTGCTGCAGATTGCCGAAGGATGGACGGTCAACATTGATCCGGAAATCAACGACAAGCTGAACATGCGTACCGACCCCACATGGCCGACTACCTGGTTCGTTCCCCGCTTGTGCGACAAGCCTGCCTTCCGCGATGTCTATTCTGTCATGAACAACTGGGGCGCCAACCACGGTGCCATCAGTTACGGCCATATCGGCGAAGACCTCATCACCCTGGCCTCCATGCTCCGCATCCCGGTTTGCATGCACAACATCGATGAAGACCGTCTGTTCCGTCCGGCCGCTTGGAATGCCTTCGGCATGGACAAGGAAGGTGCTGACTATCGTGCCTGCCAGAACTACGGACCGATATACAAGTAAATAAGGAGGTGACACAAAGAGACACATTGGTTTCTTTGTGTCACCACTCATTATTGGGCCGGTCTTCTCTCCGAAAACCTCATGAATGATTCGTATAACAACAACATTAACCCCTAAAAAACTATGATTAACCGTTTTGTATTGAATGAAGTATCCTACTTCGGTCCCGGCGCACGCGAAGTGCTGCCAAAAGAAATCAGCCGTTTGGGCCTGCACAAGGCCTTTGTAGCCACCGATAAAGACTTAGTAAAGTTCGGAGTTGCCGACAAGGTGCTCGAAGTGTTGCGCAACGCATCGATTCCCTATGAGCTTTTTACCGACATCAAGCCCAACCCCACTGTTTCCAATGTGAAAGCAGGCGTGAAGGCATTCGCTGAATCGGGTGCCGACTTCATCCTCGCCATCGGCGGAGGCTCCTCCATCGACACCTCGAAGGCCATCGGCATCATCACCAACAATCCCGACTTCAGCGATGTCGTATCGCTCGAAGGCGTAGCCGACACCAAGAAGAAGTCAGTGCCCATCATCGCCCTGCCTACTACAGCAGGTACAGCTGCCGAAGTGACCATCAACTATGTCATTACCGACGAGGAACACCAGAAGAAGATGGTGTGTGTCGACCCGAACGACATCCCTGCCATCGCCATCGTCGACGCCGAACTGATGTACACCCTGCCCAAGAGCCTCACGGCTGCTACAGGACTGGATGCCCTGACACATGCCATCGAAGGCCTCATCACCAAGGGTGCCTGGGAAATGAGCGACATGTTCGAAATCAAGGCCATCGAAATGATTGCCCGTTACCTGGAAACTGCTGTTAACGAGCCGCAAAATCCCGAGGCGCGCAACGGCATGGCAGTGGCCCAGTACATTGCCGGCATGGCCTTCTCGAATGTAGGCCTGGGTGTCGTACACGGCATGGCCCACCCGTTGGGAGCCATTTTCGACATTCCCCACGGCGTAGCCAACGCCCTGCTGCTGCCTACTATCATGGAATTCAATGCGCCTGCCGCCCTCGACAAGTACGTGGACATCGCCAAGGCCATGGGAGTCTATGAACGGGGCATGAGCCGCGAGGCAGCCGCCGAAGCTGCCGTCAAGGCGGTCAAGGAACTGTCCGTACGGGTAGGTATTCCGCAACATCTCACCGACCTGGGCATCCATGCCGAAGACCTGCCGCGTCTGGCTGAAGCTGCCTTCGCCGATGTCTGCACACCGGGCAACCCGCGCGAAGTGGACAAGGACATTATCCTCGAACTGTACAAGAAAGTATTGTAATCCCTCTTTCCGCATACAGACAGATGTGCAGCAGGCAGGTCTCTCCTGCCTGCTGCTATTAACATTTTTATCCTAACCGCCAACTATGAATAAAAACAACCAACGTATCCTACACGACGGCAACATCAGTTATGTCGTACCTTTCATTCTCATTACCTCCTGCTTTGCCCTATGGGGATTTGCCAACGACATCACCAACCCCATGGTGAAAGCCTTTTCGAAAATCTTCCGGATGAGTGTCACCGAAGGCACCCTGGTACAGGTCGCCTTCTATGGAGGCTACTTCGCCATGGCCTTCCCGGCAGCCATGTTCATCCGTCGCTACACCTACAAGGCCGGTGTCCTGCTCGGTCTGGGCATGTATGCCTTCGGCGCCTTCCTGTTCTATCCGGCCATGAAGATGGGCAACTATTACCCCTTCCTGCTGGCCTATTTCATCCTCACCTGCGGCCTGTCGTTCCTGGAAACCAGCTGTAATCCCTACATCCTCTCCATGGGATCGGAGGAAACGGCGACCCGCCGCCTCAACATGGCGCAAGCCTTCAACCCGATGGGGTCGCTGCTGGGCATGTATGTGGCCATGAATTTCATCCAGAACCGCCTGCATCCCATGGACACGACCGAACGTGCCACCCTCTCGCAGGAAGAATTCGAGGTAATCCGGGATGCCGACCTGAATACCCTGGTCACTCCCTACCTCATCATCGGTGCTGTCATTCTCATCATGCTCATCGTCATCCGTCTGAAGAAGATGCCCAGCTACACCGACCAGAACAAACGGATTGACTTCCTCCCCACCCTGCGCCGCATTTTCCGTGTAGCCAACTACCGCGAAGGGGTCATCACCCAGTTCTTCTATGTAGGCGCACAGATCATGTGCTGGACGTTCATCATCCAGTACGGAACGCGCCTGTTCACCTCCTACGGCATGGGAGAACAGGAGGCAGAAGTCCTCTCACAGAAATACAACATCATTGCCATGAGCATCTTCTGCGCCAGCCGCTTCATCTGCACGTTCCTGCTGAAATACTTCAATCCGGGCGCCTTGCTGAAGACACTGGCGATTGCAGCCTGCATCTGTACGCTGGGCGTCATCAGTTTCCAGAACTATTGGGGCATCTATTGCCTGGTAGGAGTATCGGCCTGCATGTCACTCATGTTCCCCACCATTTATGGTATTGCCCTGAAAGGCCTGGGCGATGACACGAAATTCGGTGCCGCCGGTCTGATTATGGCCATCCTGGGCGGTTCGATACTGCCGCCTATGCAGGCTTCCATCATCGACATGGGCACCATCGGTGGTTTCCCGGCTGTCAACCTCTCCTTTGTTCTTCCGCTCATCTGTTTCATCATGGTGACCATCTACGGACACCGCACCACAAAACGATGAGCCGCCATCCGTGATACTTGCAGCGGATGTACCCGCTGTTTCCATAAGGGAGGGTGTGTCAATTTCACACCCTCCTTCGTCATAACACAGCAATACCTGCGATGCTCAACGAAGATACCTGCGATGCACAACGCAGATACCTGCAAGAGCCAACGCAGATACCTGCGTTTTTTGGGCCAGTTGTCACATCTACTTTGCTCTAACAGATTTCTCACTTCGTTCTGACTATGACTGAATTTACTTCACAGATTATTTGTTTATTTACTACTTTACTTCATATATCCTGTATCGTTTTCCTAAGATGCTTTACAGGATTTGTTTGTTGTTCCTAATCCAGTTCACAAGTACAAAGATACGCACTTTATTTAGCAATGCAAATCAATCATGAAAAACACTGCGGAGGAAGCCTTGCGGCTGGAGGCGCAAAGCCTCCATTGAGCCTTTCAATGTACATAGAGCGACTCCCTCATCCTTTTGGGCGGCAACATGTTCGTATTGCTTCTGTGTGGCCTCTTGGTATTGTAGAACTCAATAATGTCAGTCATCAATCTCCTCGCTTCTTCAAGGTCATGGGGACGTTTCATCTTATAAAGCCATTCCTGCTTGATGATGCCGTTCACGCGTTCTGCTATGGCATTGTCCGTAGGCTTATAGTCCTCCGTCATGCTGACGGTGGCATTGATAGCCTCCAGATGTTCTATATACAGGTTACAGCAGTATTGGACACCACGGTCGGAATGATGAATCAATCCCTCAAACCCCAGATATGCGACTTTCTCGATGCCCATATCCAAGGCAGCCACGGTATTGGAGGAGACAAGACTGTCAGAGAGGACCCATCCGATGATCTCATGGGTAAACGCGTCAGTGAGCAGATGCAGATAGACAACTCCCGTATCCGTGTCTATATAAGTAATGTCGGCCACCCACAACTGGTTGGCATGTACGATAGAGATTCCTCTTATCAAATTACTGTATTTACGATAGTTATGATTGGAATTTGTCGTATGGCGGCGTTTCAGTGGCTTCAGCATAAGATGGTTCTCATGCATCAGTCTATAGAACCAGTCGCGTCCCTTCATCTCTTCGGGATACAACTCACGGAGCATCAGAAAAAGCTTATAGGCTCCGATTCCGGGAGCCTGACTACGGATTTCCTTCACTGTAGTGATGACCTCTGTTTCGGACAGTTCCTTACGCATGCGCTTCTCCTTGCTTACAGAATAATAACCTTCGCGGCTCTTGCCAAACAGTCCGCTCAGGCTCCCGATGGAGGCATCGGGATGCCTGAGCCGAAGGGTGTCTACTGCTTGGCGCCAGCTTTTTTTAGCAGGTCTATACCATATCGGTCGCGACCTATTTTCAGAACCTCATGGAGGGCCTCATTGCGCAGTTCGGAATACGACAAGGCCTTACGAAGACGGAGGTTCTCGTCACGGAGCCTCTCAAGTTCCGTCATTTCAGGGGAAGGCTTCCCGTCTATGGATTTCTTACGTACCATATATATCTGATTCTCTAATTCGCTCAATTCCTCTGGCAAAGATAATGATTTTGATTCAAAGGACTTGACCCAACGAAGAAATGTCACATCATCAATCCCATGTTTCTTACTTATGCTATACATCGAGCTGCCGCTCTCATAATACTCTTTCAGCAACTGGAGCTTAAAATCCATACTGAATTGTTGTCGTTTTACACTTACTTTTGACATGATACTACACGATTTAATTGTTAATTACGTGTGAAGTAAATCTGTATCATGTCACTTTTCTTTTATCAGTTATTTGGGAACATTCATTCAAATTCCAGGAAAAGTATATATCACGTCGCAAATCAAAGTCTATGGTGGCGATTTCCCAGCATATACATTTCATTTTTTGCTCTTGCGCACCTGTCATTTTCATGAAGATAGATTGCATGATATTGTCCCACAATGGATACATTTCTATTCCCCAACTCATGGATTGGGTTATAGTGGATGTATCACACAAAATGTTTGATACAGGCGCTAGTATAAAGTCAGAATGTACACTCATTGTCAATTTAGATATTTCTGATAGATTTCAATTGATTTGAAAATTCTTTCACGTAAATATTTAAGGCATGCAGGTGATTTTGTATGCAGACCATTACCTTTAATATCATTGATTGCATTTTTCAATTCTCCCTCTAATGCATCTTTTCTGGATGTATCTAATACCCGTTTTTCAAAAGCGGTAAAATAGATAAGCCCGAAAAAATAAAGATCCAAGTCTATGATTGATTGAAAACGTCTTCTATAATTTAATTCCGTAATAAGCCTGTCTATCTCGTCAAGATATGGTTTATAATTTTTGTCAGTGAAAATATCGCTAAACTTTCCGAATATGATAGAGTCTTTATTACCGACAACAGAATATATGTATGTTTCATAATAGTTCTCCATTTTGCTTGCATATCCGTATCCAATGCCTCTTTCCGAGCCTTTTTTCTTATATTGTGAGAGCAGTGCTACATATCGAACAAAGTCCATGCTGCTTTTTCGGGACTTATCCACGATACTACTTGATATTTCTTTGCAAAATTCAGGATTAAACCACTCTTTGAGCTGATGGTTCAGGAAGTAAAGGGAAGCTCGGCTTTCCAATACGTAAAGAGATTTTCCACGTATGTTGATGTTTCTAAACAAGGTGGAGAAAAACTTCTGCTGTTCTTCCTCTGTACTCGTTGAAGGTACAATATATGCAAAACCCAAAAAATTCTTATTAAAGAAGTCGTCATCCAGATGGTCGAGGATTTCATATTTTTCTTGAGGACATTTCGCAATAATTTCCCCTTTGTTGTTACCTTTTGCTAATAGATCTTTGAAAGTCCATTCTATCATGTTTTCCTGTTCATCATCATCTGAGTCATCATCGTTTTCATTTACAAGATTCTCTATATTTCCAGTTCCTGCTTCCTTTTTGGGAAATCGTTCAATATATGCCAAAAATACAGATGTGAGCCTTTGCTGCCCATCAATAATCAAGTTATCTTGCCCATTGGTTGTTTTGTAAGCTCCAATAGTAACAGGAGGTATGAATTGTTTCTCTTTAAATGAATCAATCAGATTAGTATAATCATCTTTATTCCATACAAATGTACGTTGATATTCAGGTAGTACTATATTGCCTTTGAGTATCATCTGTATCCAATAGGCTAATGAATACTCGCCATAATATATTCTATTGTTGCTCATTTTATCTATATTTTGAACGATAATTTTCTATCACAAACATCCTTGATTGTTCTTTAGTCCAGCGCTGCTCTTGGATATTTGCAATAGTTTTTTCAACGTTATATAATTTTGAAGTGTCTCCCCATTCTATAAAATCAACCAATGCTTTAACAATATTTACGCACTCTTTGAGATGGTTATTTATTTGGTTCTCAGAAAACCTAAGAACAAACCAATTGTTTTGGACAAAGAACTTATTTCTTTCTTCATCTCCACCCCCAATATAATGAATTTCTTTCTTTGTTTGAAATTCATAAGGTTCATCAATTTCTATATCAATAGGGCATGAACAACCATTATATAAAACCAAATCTGGAGAGTATGCTCCAAGAACCTTATCTATCTTAATATAAGAAGGAAATTCCTTCATTAAAGCATAGAATAAATCATTCTCGGAAGCTCCCCGTTGCGGAGGTTCATTGTTATTTTTCAGTTGATGATAAGTTATTAAGCAACGCTTAAATATTGATGCAACGATACGATTAGAATGCCTATCAAGCAATTTAGCTTGTGAATCTAAGCGTTGTTCAAATTCCATTTTTTTATCATCGTACTCTGCTCTTAATTTTCGATATGCCTCAAGATTATTTTGATATTTCTTTAATGCCTCCTGTTCCAGTTGATTAATTTCATGCTGTGTTAATTTCCTTGTCCGCACTTTTGTCTCAGATTTTCCAACACCCATTTTATGTGCCATGAGCAAAATGAATGGAATCCATAAAATTGCAACAATTACACCTAACCCTGGGTCTTCTGGTGATATAAAAAATGCAGGAAGTGTAAAAAGAATGACCATTATGAGTACAGGAATCAAGCATCCCCAATTATGCGACTCATAACATTCTGTTTTTTCTGTCGGTATATGAGGTCTTTGTGGCACAGTAGCATCCTTAGGATTAAATGGATGAATCAAAAATTGCCAGTCATCACCTTTAATGTTCAACTGCTTGGCTGCATTTAAGAAATCATGGAGGAAGATATGAGATTTATCTTTCCCAACACCAACAGAACCAATCAAAAATTTTTTCGCTAATTGTTCACAGAGTAACTCAGGATACAATATCACGGGGTAACAATCAGTCCTTTGTAACCTTTGTAGCAAAGCAACATCTTGAACGTATTTATCATTTTTTAGGTGATATGTCTCACTGAAAAAATTCCAATTAAGAGTATCTGTCATCTATTAAACGATTAAAATTTTATAAACCATTACAAAAGTACAAAATATCCGTGATATAACACTTATAAAGTGCCAAATATCACGGTTTTCACTTCGATTTATAGTTTGAATTGACTTTGCCGAACATTGAGACCTTGCTTTAACTTCTCAAATTGCTCCTTGAACCAAGCCCCAATCGGTTGCAAGTCAATCGTAAGGATAAACTTTCCATTGTCAGAGAACACTTTGGCTATGACCTCTTTTGCCATAAATTTCCGTTTGTGTTCTTCTGAATAGAGTTCACCGCTATATTCAATGGGCTTGCCCATCATCAGTACCGCCGTCTGCTCTTGGCTGAAACCTACGGCAAGGCACACCCTTTCGAGATTGAGCATACCCTTTATTTGAGGGAACCATCTTACTGCCTTGTTCAACAAGATAGTAAGCCCTGCCACCTCTTTCTTGTGTTCGATTTCCTTCACCTGCAATTCCTTGATGTGCTTCTGCTGCATAGCCAACACTTGACGGCTGTGGTCTGCCTGTATGGTCTGTATTTGACTTTGCAGCGTTTCGATGGTTTCTTCGTGGGTGGCAACTACCTGATGCAATGCGGCATTCTCCCTCTCCAATGTCTTGACCTTGTTACTTCCGAAAAGAGAACCGACACTTTCCGCTATGTTGGTGGCAGCTGTTGTGGCTGCACCTTTCAGCTTCTCGGTCTGCACCTCTTTCTTGGCTCGTTTCAGTTCTTCCTGTGCCGTTTCCTTTCGGTCTTGTAGTTGTCCGATGTCTGTTCGTAACTGTTCCGTCTGCTGCATCAGATCACGGTAATACTGCCGTGTGGTGATATGCTTCGCTTCTGAGCCGTCAATGCCACGCTGCAACCCGTAACCGCTCATGGCTTGGGCGTAGGTGTCCTGATAGGATTTGAGCTTGGCACGTGTCATAATCTCATCGGCACACAGTCGGGCTGTGTCTGTCGGTTTCTTGCGGTATCGCTTCTTCACCTGTTCCTCTTTCTTCTTGCGTTTGCGCTCACCTTTGACTATCGGGACAAGGGTGGCGTGTATGTGCGGTGTCTGCTCGTCCATGTGTAGGACTGCCGACACGATATTCTCCCTGCCGAATGTATCGGCAAGGTAT
>JALEPZ010000089.1 GCA_022767125.1 Phocaeicola plebeius | reverse complement strand
CGTGCTGGACCGTTATGCCTATTACGTGAAGGAGAACCTGAAGAAAGGCTATGCCATCCAGCTGCTAGGCTTCGGCGTGCTGAACATCCGTTTCCTAAAGGGCAGGGCAGTGGCTTCTGCCGACAAGGCAAACGCCTCGCTCATCAAGGGCCTGGTGCCGGGCTTCACCCCCTCGTTCTCGATGGTGAACGGTTCGCGCAAGTACGACCTGCTGCCAGACAAGATTCAGCTCGTGAAGCACACCGGTGCCCTGCCTCCGGAAGACCCGTCTTCCACGGAGCCGGATGACAGCGGGACGAGCATCCCCGACCCGTTGGGGTGACGGTAGCGGCATGAGGATGTGTCGCCCTCCGCCTGTCCGAGAATTGGTTTTCCGCTTTCCTTTTTCCCTGTCATCCTGAGCAAAGCGAAGGATCTGTAAAGCGCAAAGTAGATGTGTTCAGATGCTTCACGATGTTCAGCATGACAGTTGGATAGGGAACTCGAGGTTTTCGGACAGGCTTCCCCTGACGATGCATATCCAACTGCCATTCTGAACAGCCATAAGCCATGACATCCTCCCATTAAAACTATTAATTAAAAAAAAGAACCATGAGCAAACTGACATCCGACCAATGGCGTACCATCATCAACGCCATCTGCACCATTCTGACAACCCTTCTTGCAGGTTTCACCATGACCTCGTGCATCCTGCGATGACCCTCTGAAAGGGCCACAATGACACAGGTTGAACACCCAAACAATCTGTGGTTGTCCGTACCATCTGTGTTCATCTGTGGCCCTTTAACCACCCGCAAATCCACTCACAAATCCACCCACGTAAACATCCACGAAACGAGCTTATGATAGACTATCAATTCCCGCTTGCCCTCAGCGATATCATCGCCAACGAACGCCAGCTCCTGTCCTCCTGCGAGGACGGGCAGCTGATGCAAGGACCGGACAGTGTCCGCTTCCTCGTCCTCCACTGCTCTGCCACGCGCAGCGACCGCGACTACCCCGTGGAACAGCTACTGCGCGACCACCGTGCCCGCGGCTTCCGCACCGTCGGCTACCACTTCTACCTCCGCCGCGACGGCACCCTGACCCAGCACCGCCGCCTGCTGGAGGTAGGAGCGCACGCACGCCCCTACAACCGCTGCTCCATCGGCATCTGCTACGAAGGCGGACTGGACCCACAAGGCCGTCCTGCCGACACGCGTACCCCTGCCCAGCGTCATTGCCTCCGCCAGCTCCTCGGCCGGCTGAGAGCGCTGTTCCCCCAAGCCCGGATTGTGGGTCACCGCGACCTGCCTGGTGCCACCCCCAAATCCTGTCCCTGCTTCGATGCGGCTGCCGAGGTGGCGAACGGGTGGCTGTAGAGGGTGCTGCGCGGCAAGCTGAACCTTCAGGCCGTTTTCAGGAGAGTTTTGCACAAATAGGATGATTTCTGCAAGATTCTGCTCTCATTTCTGTCCGATTGTGCTTTCTTTTTCCTACCTTTGCGATTGGATTGTACACTTGTGTGCAAAAATGCGCTTGTGTACCATCCGTACATAATGAAAAAGGCGTTTTCTGGACGCTTTGGTTTTGACGGTGTAGAACTTCGCAAACTCAATCATCAAGTCAAAAACAAAGCAACGGGAACGCCTCATGAAGGTGTAGCTATTACACGCGCCGTTGATGGAGGGCAGCCAGAGGTATGCTCTTTTGTCGATGTACGTTGTTGTATATATACCTCTCGTGGGGCTATCCGCGTTGCTCGTTTCGACTTGATGGGCAATGCGAAGGCCTTACACCGTGAAACGAGCGACAGGAAGTGGCTCCACGTTCTTTTTTATAAGGATAGAAATCAATGTAACATACCGCTCCAGGAGCTATGCGGGACAAATGAAAGAGAACGGTATGCCCGTAAGCAAATATACATTTTCCGGTCATGAAAGCTTCTCCTGCAAGACATTGTGGCTGAAGAAGGGATATGACTTTACCAGAAACAACTACAGCTTCAATGCCCCCGATGCTGTTGTCCGGTTGGGGGTAGGCAAGAATATGGTGGCATCTATCCGCTATTGGATGCGTGCCTTTGGCCTCTCTCAAAACGATCAACCGCTGAGAATCGCAGACTACCTTTTTGACGCAGGAAATGGCAAGGACCCGTTCATGGAAGATTTAGGGACATTGTGGCTGCTCCACTTTCTCCTTGTCAACACTGGCGAGGCTACTCTCTACCACCTGCTTTTCGTCCGTTTCCAAAGAGAGCGCAAGTCTTTTGAGCGTCATCATGTGCTGAACTTCGTAAAGCGGATGATGACAGAAGACGGTAGGCAGAGCCAATTCAATGAAAATACCGTCAAGAAAGATATCGGGACCTTGCTGCTGAACTATGTCCTTCCTCAAAAGCCGAAGGCACTGGATGACTATTCGTCGCTGCTGACAGACCTTGACATCATCCGGACGGATGCAGACGGCAAGGGTTATCTGTTCAACATCGAAGGCAAGCGGGAGATACCGTGGCAGATTTTTCTGTATGCTGTTTTGACCTCGAAAGGGAGAGACAATACTGTGGGGTATGACCTGTTGCAGGAGATAGGACTCATCTTCTGTATGAACGACTTGGAAGTGATCGGTATGTGCAAGACCATCGAGGCACATCATGCCGATGATGTGAGATATACGGACACTGCAGGCATCCGCCAGTTACAGTTCATCCATGAACCTGGCAGCGAGGAGGTGCTGGATGAATACTATGGCTAAGAAGACGTTTACGCTATCGGCGAACATTGAGGAGGGATGGTCGGCAGCCTCCAGATACATCGTAACGCCTAACGCCCGGAAGGTATTGCAAGAAATAGTGGATGGCTATCAGACGGGTATCCATTCATTTTCAATCATTGGCACGTATGGCACCGGCAAGTCTTCCTTTCTCCTGCAACTGGAGCATGACCTTGATGCATCGAAGGACCGGAATCTGCTGAAGAATCCGAAAGTTCTTCATGACGGGCCGTTCGAGGTGATGAATATTCTTGGTGACTACAAGCCGCTGGATGAACTGTTACTGGCTGCATTGCAAGAGAGGACCGGTATCGGCGAACAAGATGTGCTGAAACTGCTGAAAACCTATTGTGACCAGCTGACAAGGCAGCACCGGTTGCTGCTCATCGTTATTGACGAGTTCGGAAAGGTGCTGGAGCATGCGGCAAAGCATCATCCGGAGGAAGAACTCTACCTGATGCAGAAGGTGTGCGAGGTGGTGAACGCTCCCACCCGAACCGTCCTGTTGCTGACGACTCTCCACCAGAACTTTTCTTCTTATGCCCGACGGCTGAGTGACGAACAGCAGAACGAGTGGACGAAGGTAAAAGGGCGTTTCAAGGAGGTAGTGTTTGCTGAACCTGTCGAGCAGCTGTTGTTTCTGGCAGCGGAGCATATTTCGACGGAATACAAGTTCCAGACGGCCGATGCTGGTTTCCGTAGGCTGTTCCAGCTGGCTGTCGAGCGGAAGTTCATCTCTGCCGACTTTGCTTTTGAGACAGCCGCCAAGCTCTATCCGATGGATGTGTTTGCGGCCTACGCCGTCACTCGCGCCATTCAGCGATACGGTCAGAACGAACGCTCTTTGTTCTCTTTTCTTCATGCGCAAGGCCCTCATTCCATCAGCCGTTTCCAGTCGGTTCCGGGCAAGACCTACAATCTGGCATCGGTACATGACTATGTCGTCAACTCCTTCCATTCCTACCTCAACGATGCCAACAGTGACTCGGCAGGATGGAGTGCCATCCGTCTGGCCATTGAACGGATTGAGGGTAGCGACTGGAAAGAGACCCGACAGATGCTGGATGCCATCCAGATAGTGAAAGCGATAGGTCTGCTGAATCTTTTCGGCAATGCCGGCTTTGCCATGACACAAGCCGACATGTGCGAATATGCAAGCAGGGCATTGGGGGTAGAATCGCCGGATGCAGTACTTCATGAACTCATTCGCCAGAAGATGGTTCGTTATGCTGCCTACAAGAAACGCCTGATACTTTTCGAGGGGACGGACATCAACATCGAGGAAGAAGTGGTCAATGCAGGACTGGCAGTGCCGAAACCTGTCCACTTTGTAGATGACCTTCGGGCCTGTTTCAACAATCGGGTGGCCCCTGTCAAGGCCTACTACTATCATCGTGGTACTCCTCGTTATTTTGAGTATCTGTTGCTGGAGGAACCGCAGGATATTATCCCCAAAGGTGATGTTGACGGATATGTACAGATGATATTCGCTTCGCATGACAAGCAATGCAGCGAACTTGTCAGGTTCAGCGAAAACTGTGAGCATGCCATTATCTTTGCCTGTTTCAACAACACGGGGGAAATCGTGGAACATCTTCACAATATCCGTAAATATCGTTATATCATCGAGAAGGTGCTGGTGGACAAGAGCGACCGTGTAGCCCTGAAGGAAATCATGCAGATGGTGGAATATGAGAAAACACTCCTCAACAAGACGCTGTGCGACAGCCTGTTTTCATACAGTGAGGAGGTAGTGTGGCTGTATAAGGGGGCAGTAAAGGAAATCAAGTCGCAGCGCGACTTCAACCAACTGCTTTCTGCTGTCTGTGAAGACGTGTATCCATTGACTCCGGTCATCAACAATGAACTGGTCAACAAACACAGGTTGAGCAGTAATATAGCGGGGGCAAAGGCCAAGTACCTTCAGGCATTGTTGGAGAACAGTGACAAGATGGATCTTGGATTCGACGAGGACAAGTTTCCGCCTGAGAAGACCATCTACTATGCGCTACTCCGCAATACAGGGCTTCATGTAAATGGCGAGTTTGCCGACAGGCCCACCAACGATGACATCAGGAGTCTGTGGGACGCTTGTGAGGAATTCCTTGACAGTACCCGTGAGAAAGCCCGCAAGTTGTCGGAACTGGTCAAGAAGCTTACCTCTCAGCCATACAAGATGAAGGACGGTGTATTGGAGTTCTGGCTTCCGACCTACCTGTTCATCAAGCGTCAGGACTACTCGCTCTATGGCGAGAACGGTCGGTTTATCCCGAATTTCAATATAGAGCTGCTGGACCTGATGAAGAAGCACATCGGGGAGTTCACGATGAAGGCATACGCTGTGGACGGTATTAAGTTACAACTGTTCAACCAATACCGCCGGTTCCTCCATTTAGACGACAACAGTACGATCAGCAGCGGTGCATTCATCGAGACCGTCAAGCCGTTCCTGTTCTTCTACAATCGTCAGCTCAATGACTATGCCAAGCATACCAGGACATTGCCTCACGAAGCATCCATGAAATTCCGTGAGGTACTGGCGCATGCCAAAGACCCGGAGAAAGCTTTCCTGGAAGACCTTCCCGAGGCATTGGGATACGACGACGAGAAACTGAAGGACGAGCAGGCCATACAGGACTACTGTCTCATGATCCAGCGTGCTGTCCGTGAGCTTCGGGGATGTTACAACCAGCTCATAGACCGTATAGAGAACCATCTGATGGAGAATCTGGGTCTTGAATCCGGGGAATACCCGGCGTACATAGAGGAGATCCATCGTCGTTTGTCAAAGGTGAAACCACACCTGCTGAATCCGCGCCAGAAGGAGTTCTACCAGCATGTCATGGCCCAGTTTGACAGTCGTACGGAGTGGTATCAGTCTGTGTGCTATGCCGTTCTAGGTTCGCCACTCGAACGGCTGACCGATGACCAGGAACCCCAACTGCACGATGACCTTGTGTTCTTGTTCAAGGAATGTGAGCAAAAGGCTGTGCTTTCAGAAAGACTGGACTATAAGGTCGATGAACAAGAAGAAAGGCGCTCACGTGAACTGGAGTCAAGAATAAACAATCTGCTGACGGGTGATGACAACCTTGATGTCTATACCTTGATGCGGATATTGCAAAAGAGATTGAATCATGGCTAACATACGTCACATATTGGGCATTTCGGGAGGTAAAGACAGCGCCGCCCTCTCCATCTATTTGAAGCAGCGGTACCCTCAGCTGAAGATTGAATATTACAATTCGGATACCGGCTGTGAACTGGCGGAAACAGAGCTCCTTATTGACCGTCTGGCTGCCTATTTGGGCAGCATAAAGCGGCTAAGAGCAGCAGAAGGCAGTCCTGAGCCTACTCCGTTCGAGCATTTCCTGAAGGCGATGGGAGGTTTTTTGCCTTCTCCACAGCAGCGTTGGTGTACCAAGAAAATGAAACTGGAAGAGTTCGAGCGGTATGTGGGAGAGGAGGATGCCGTGAGCTATGTGGGGATTCGCGGAGATGAAGAACGGGATGGCTATATCTCTTCCCGCCCGAACATCCAGGCTGTATTTCCTTTCCGCAAGAACATCTGGAGTCTTGATGTCATCAACAAGGTGCTGAGCAACGAACACCTTGAACAGATAGGCGGTTATTATGAAGAGCTCTGTCCGGAGCGCAGGAAGGAAGAAGTGATGGATATTGTCCGCAAACCTGTCACCAAGCAGTTTTACTACTCCAAGAAACTGAATATGCTGCTTGATATGGATGTGAAACTTTTCAATCATGTCGTCTTCCGATTCCTTCAGACCACGGACTATCCTGTCGGCAAACTGTCGGAAGAAGAGTTTCCCTTGCTGGATAACGATGAAGTGTTGGTCAAGGAGGACATATTCCGTTTGTTGAGGGAAAGCGGTGTGGGGGTACCCGCCTACTATGAGGAGATTCCCTTCGAGGTGGAAGGGAAAAAGGGCACCTACTGCCGTTCACGCTCCGGCTGCTATTTCTGCTTCTTCCAGCAGCGTATCGAGTGGATCTGGCTGCTTGAACAGCATCCCGACCTGTACGAAAAGGCGATGACCTTCGAGAAGGACGGATATACATGGATTCAAGGCGAGACCCTTGCACAGCTTGCCCGGCCGGAACGAGTGCGGCAGATAAAATTCGACATCATCAAGCGACAGGAACAAGCCCGACTGAAGCAGCAGGGCACTGCACTCGTTGATATACTGGGTGACGACGTGATGTGTACGAACTGTTTTATATAAAGGAATAGCTATGCTGAAGAGTGACGTAATCTGGCCTGACCACAGGCAGTTCGATTCCAGGACGGAATGGGAACCTGTAGGCTTCTTCTCGGAATGTCTGTGCAATGCCACTTCATTTGACTTGATGTTGGGGTTCTTCTCCTCGTCTGCCATAGAAGTGCTGGCAGACGGCTTTGCCCTGTTCCTCTATCATGGCGGCAAGATGCGGCTGGTCATTAACGATGTCCTTACTGAAGCCGACCAGGAGTGTATCGTCAAAGGGGAGGAACACAGTGTTCTGGATTTCTTTGATACCGGGAATCTGGAGAAAATGAAAGCAACACTTTCAAGGCGGAACCGGCATTTCTTCGATTGCCTTTCCTTCCTGATCCAGGAGGACAGGCTGGAAATCAAGGTGGTCCGTCCCCGGAACAGTATGGGCATTTCCCATCCCAAATTGGGTGTATTCAGCGATGCGTACAACGCCATCGGCTTCAACGGCTCGTGCAATTTTTCCCGACATGCTCTCATTGAAAACATCGAAAGTGTAACGGTCGATTGTGATTGGGACGGTGGTGTGGCAAAAAGTAGGGTCCGCCATAATCAAGAAATCTTCAATAAGGCTTTTTCCGGCGAGAGTCCTTACTACGAATACGTAGATGCTGCCAGACTCAAGGACGGCATACAGCAGTGTTTCCGCAAGAAGGCTATAGAAGAGCTGCTGGAGGAAGAGGAACTGATGATCCGTAAAGACAAGAAAGCATATCCTGTTAACAATAATGTGGCGTATGCATTGAAACGGACTCGCGACAAGGTGAACAGCGTCCTTTCTTTGATAAAGGAGAAGGCTTCCCGGTCCGATGAGGAGGAAGACAAGCCTTCTTTCCCCTACCCATCGGGTCCTCGCGACTATCAGAGGCAGGCTTTTGACAACTGGGTGGCCAACAAACAGAAAGGACTTTTTGCAATGGCGACAGGTACAGGCAAAACCATCACTGCGTTGAATTGTCTCCTTCAGATTTATAAGGGTAAGTCGGGTTGCTATAAAGCCGTTATCCTTGTGCCAACCATGGTGCTGGTGGATCAATGGGCGGAAGAGTGTAGGAAATTCCACTTTGACAATGTCATAAAGGTGTATGCCAGGAACGCGGCCTGGAAAAAATCATTGGACACCCTCCTTCTTCAGGAAAAGATAGACAGTGACAACCGGTTGAATTATGTGGTCATATCCACTTATGCTTCATTCGCAAGAGATAATGTCTTCACGGTGCTTACCCAGCTGCCGAAAAAGAAGGTATTGCTGATTGCAGACGAATGTCACAATATCGGGGCCGGCAAGATAAAAGTCCGACTTCCCTATATTCCTTATCTCCGACGCATTGGCCTGTCGGCTACCCCACAACGACAGTTTGATGCGGAAGGGAACCGTGCCGTCAATGACTTTTTCGGCATAAAGGAAGACTATACTTTCGTGTATTCCATGAAACAGGCCATACAAGAAGGGAAACTCTGTCGATACTACTATTATCCCCATCTCGTTTACCTCAATGCGGACGAGATGAAAGCATACAGCGAATTGTCCGTCAAATTGGCTAAAATGTATGTAGTTGACAGTGACAGGTTCAAGAATGATGAACTGTTAATGGCTTTACTGTTGAAAAGAAAACGCATCATACATAAGGCGGAAGGAAAGAAAGCTGTGTTCAGTGACATCCTTAGGGAAAGGATCCGGACCCAAGGCTCATTGAAGTATTCTCTTGTTTATGTGCCGGAAGGCAATGAATCTTCCGAGTATGCTGACAACGACAATGACAGCCGTGACACGATTGCTGACGATGAAGATACCATGCACCTGATAGAAGAATACACCCGACTGGTGGCAGCAGCCGATCCTCACACTACCGTCATGCAGTTTACGGGCGAGACTGCTAATCGTGACGAGATACTGGAGCGGTTTGCAAGGGGACAGCTGGATGTGCTGACTTCCATGAAATGCCTGGACGAAGGTGTTGATGTGCCACGAAGCGAGATGGCTGTCTTCTGTGCCAGTACTGGAAATCCCCGTCAGTTCATCCAACGGCGAGGCCGTATCCTCCGAACGCACAGCGACAAGCAGTTTGCCGTTATCCATGACCTGGTGGTGGCACCAAAGGTGGATGAGGGTTCGCCTTCCTATAAGATGGAACGCAATCTGCTGAACAATGAGATGAAAAGGGTGCGTGAGTTCGCTGACCTTTCGGAGAACAGCAGCGATACGTTAAAGGAACTTGAAGATATTTTGAGATACTATAATTTACCGATATTTTAATGCCTATGGAACTCAGAGCAAAAGACAAATTGTTGCAGGCGGTATTGAAGGAACCCGTACTCTGCAAGTTTGGTGAATATGATCCAGATGATTACCAGACCGTTGACGCTGCCATTGATTCGGATAACGAGGTGGTCAGCGCAGTGGGTCGTATTATCGAGAGACAGTCAGCTAATGTATCTGACAGAGATATCTATAGAGAAGTGTGTAACCATCTAAGCTAAGGACTATGATACTGAAAGAACTGACCATACGGAACTTCCGCAGCTATTATGGAGACAGTAACCGGTTTGAATTCAACCCCAACGGGCTTACGCTCATTATCGGTGATAATGGAGACGGAAAAACGACCTTTTTTGAAGCATTGGAGTGGCTTTTTGATACTACGGGACTGCGTGAACAGGACGAGATCTACAATGTGTCTGAGATGCGCAAATCGCAGATGGTTGTCGGGGATGTGGACGATGTCCGCGTCACCATCAAGTTCGACCATGAAGGCGAGAAGGAACTCACAAAAACCTTTGCTTTCAAGAAAACGGATGCCAACAGAGTGGAGATTGTCAACAGAGAGTTCTACGGGTATCGCTTTAATGGGATAGAGCGTGAACAAGTGGATGGCAGACTGATTCTCAATACCTGTTTTGATGCAGAGATACGACGCTATAGCATGTTTAAAGGGGAAACCCAGCTGGACATTTTTCATGAAGACACCGAAGCGTTGAAACGGCTGCTCAAGACGTTCTCCGACATTACCCGACTTGACAAGTTTGCGGAACTGACCAGCAATTTGAAAGAATTGGCAAGTAAAGCACATGCCAGCGAATTGAAGAAAGACAAGAAGACGGCAACGGAAGCTCGTAGATTGGAACTTGAACTGAACAAGACGAAAACAGATATATCGGATACTCTCCGCCAGATGAAGACTCAGGAAGAAAACTCCCGGGTCTATAAAGGTAAGCTGGATACGATGATTGATAACCGTGAGATCAAGGAAAAACTGGACTCTATCAATGAACGGATAAAAGACTACGAGGAAAAGGTGAGAAGGATGCGGGGACACATCAATGTTGATTTCAACACCGCTCTATTGGACGAGCAATGGATTCTCTGTGCCTATCCAAAGGTTTTTGACGAGCTGAAGAGAAAGGTAGCTGTTTTCAGTAAGGAGCGTCGGAAGCAGCATGATGAATATTTAGTTGAAAAAGGCAAGCAGCAACAGCTGGCGGCTTTGGCTCTTCCTGATGGTCTGACCAAATTGCCCTGGTTTGTACCCAATCAAGAGTATCTGGAGGAAATGATAGCCGATGAATGTTGTAAGGTCTGCGGAAGAACTGCTCCAAAAGGTTCTGAGGCTTACGAATTCATGGTTCAGAAACTTCAGGAAGCTTTAGCTAATAAACAGAAGCAACAAAAAACAGAGGATGAGGATGTCTTCAAATTTAACTATATTGAAGAGCTGCAGCATCTATGCATAAGCTTTGGAGGGCCTAAAGAACAATCTGTTGCTAACAGAAAATGCCATATTCAGGAAGACTTGGAATTTATCGCAGACCGTACCAAAGATATGCAGAAATGGCAACAGGCACTTGAAGATGCGAAAGACGAGAAGTCCCGGCTGTTGTCACAGTTGAATGGTATATCCGAAGAAGATATCAACCGTTCGGCGAAAGATGTCCGCGACTTCATGAAAAGACATGAAGATGCACAGCATAGATTGGGGCAACTGAAAATAACACTGGAAGGATTGAAAAAACAGCAAGAAGAAACAGAAGAGGAATTAGCTTCTTTAGATACCGGAAAAAAAGAGATTGACCGGTTGGGGCGTATTCATAATGTATTTGACCATATCTACAGGGCATTCGTTTGTGCCAGAAATACGAATCGACGCAATTTCATCAACTATCTGAAAGAATTGTCCAACCAATATCTTGCAGCATTGAGCGGCAATGATTTCCATGGGGTCATTGAGATGTATCACAGTCCGGAGACAGAAAGCATTGACATAATGCTTAAAAGCGAGAACGGATCCATCGTGAACAATCCGTCAGAGTCCCAGAAAACCACTATGTATATGGCTGTTCTATTCGCTATAGCCAAGATTACAGCGGATAGACGGGAAACGGAATATCCATTGATATTCGATGCTCCCACATCCTCTTTCAGTCAAATGAAGGAACAGGAATTCTATGAAATCATCAACCAGATCCAAAAGCAATGCATCATCGTGACAAAAGATATGTTGGAATACGATGCAACATCGCAGAAGAGTCGTATCAAATCTTCTGCATACGAACTCTCTTGCCCCATCTATAGAATAGAGAAGGACAGGGAGGGCTTCAATGAGAATGACCTTTCCACAATCAAAGTGACAACAACTAAAATCAAGTAAACTATGGAAGACAAATTATATGACTTATGGGCGAAGGGTAATCCTGATTTTGAGACTCGTTTTGACCTATTATTGCGCCAGTATTGTGATTATGGGAAAGGTACTAACCAATTCACGGAATCAAAAGCCAAGATTCTTGGTGCTGGGTATGAAATGTATATTATAGCATTCTTTATTGGATTGTATGCTGATAGGACCAAACCTCTTAATCCGGACCCGATGAAGCGTAAAGTATTGGGACAACCCATTATGTATTGGGGTAATATCGAGAACAGAAAGTTGCGAAAGGCCTATCCTGAGTTGCGTACATACATATTCATGGCATTGTTGGCACGTACAGACATTGATTTCATCGCTTTGGACAAGGGCGAACTACAGGTTCAACGGGTAGTGGCAGACCTCAAGAAGAAGATGGAGGAATATGCTAACTATGGCTTTGACTACATTCATGAAAAACTGGAAGAAGATTCAGCCTGGCTTTCTCGGAACTCTTCGCTGCTGGACACATTCCTTTCCTTTACGGATGATGCATCAGAAAAGGAAAACGATGACGAGCCGGACGAGATTTAATCTGTCAACAAAAAGGTGTTTCTGATAGAAGCTACCTGTCGTTCTGATTGTCTACCAATGACCATTTGATAGACCCTGTTTCCCCTGGGAGTTTTCCTGTAGGATAATCCGTTTCCCGCAGGTGCACAAGAGGATGTCCGTGCACCTGCGGGAAAGAGATACGATGGAAGACGAGAGGATCGGCTATTCCACCAATCCGGCTTCTTTCAGCAATTGGATGAAACAAGTGATGTCTGCCAGACTGTCAGCATCGGGGAATTGGGCATCTTGCATCTTCTTGATGTCCAATACACTCAGCTGGCCGGAAGTGGTCAGCTTCGCGATGTCATCGGCATGCTTCAGCTTGACGGTGGCATTGTTGCCGGCCAGAAGCTGGTATTTCTCAATCAACTCCTTGGGGAGGGTACGCAAAACACCATACCCGCTCTCCTTCACCTTGGCCGTGGCACGGGGGAACACCTTGGCAGCCGCCTTCTCTTCGGCGGTCAGCTCTATCCGCTTTGGTGCCGTAGTGCCCAACAGGATGGCGCGAGCTTTCGCTGCGGCATCCATCTCTTTGGCGTTGGCAGCCGCCTTTTCCTGCAACAGCTGCTGCAGAGTGGTGATATGCGCTTTGACAGCCGTGCTGTTCGGGGCAAGTTCCTGTATGCTTTCCAGGGTTGCCTGTTCGTTCAGCAGGAGGGCATCCTGGTCGAAACGCGCCTTCTTGTAGGTGACGGCCAACTGTTCTGTGGTGGCTTGGGTCAAGGCAGAAAGATCCTCGGCCGCCTTCAGGGAGAGGCGTTTGGCGGCACCGGCAGAGACTTCACCGGCAATGGCCAGGGCGGTCGGCTCGTCTGCCGCAGCTATCGTATAGGCGGTGGCTGCTGCCAGGACGATGGCACGATGCAATTGCGTCGGGTCACAGATGGAAGGACGGTCACCCGATGTGTGATAGTAATTGTCCGGCCAGGTAATCATGATGACGGAAGGCACCTGTACGCCCCAGTCATTCAGCACCTCATGGTCGGAGGATCCGTAATGGGCGTTGATGGAATAGTAGAAGGGGTCGTGCGAGCCGGTCAGGCTATAGACCGGCTTCAGGGCCTCGGGGCGGCCTACACCGGTGGCGACAAACGGCTTGTTGGTCGCACCCATATAGTGGTAGAAGGATTCTGCCACATCATTCAGGTAGTGAGGATTGCCCATCGTGGTGCGGTGAAGGCAGTAGTAGGAGCCGCTTTTGCTGAGCCACAGCCCGACCATATCCAGATTGATGCCGCAGAGCGTGCGGTCGAGTATCTCCTTGTGCTGTTTGGCCCAAGGAATGGTGCCTTGGAACTCCGGAACCCAGAGAAAGCGCAGGCTGCGCTTCGGGCGGGGCAGACGGCCGCTCTCGAACAGTTCGTTCAAGGTGCGGGCTACCTCCAGCAGGGCCGCGGAGCCGGAGATGTTGTCGTTGGCTCCCAGTTTGACATAGTCTTCGAACAGGTGGGCCGTAAAGATGACTTCCTCTGCATGAGGGTCTGTTCCGGGAATGACACAAGTGGGTACCTCCAGGTCGGTGTTTTCCTCGGTGGTCTCCACCTTGGCATGCACCGTAATCTGTTCCCCTTTCAGCAGGCGGTCGCGCAGGGCATATCCATCCCGCGGGGGCAAGTTGAAGCAGAAGGTAGGGTTTTTGCTGCGGATGCCGGCATTCGGAATCTGTAGGGGGTCGATGAGAGGGCGGGGACCATAGCAGCTGATGATGCCCAGTGCGCCGGCAGCCACTGCCTTGTCGTGTACACGGGAAGCGGGAGCGTCCGTCACGGCAATCTTCCCTTTCAGATCAGTCGCGGCCAGTTCGTGCGCCTCTCCCTGTCCGATCCAGGCCAGCTGGGCGGTGACATCGGCACTCTTGCTGCCTTGTCCCAGTATGGCTGCCAGGTCCTGGTAGTCGGCTATCTTGACCTGTTTCGGCGCTGTCTCCCACAGCGAGGCACTAATGCCGTCCCATGCCTTGGTCGGGCCCACCTCTTCGATGGAGACATTTGGGATGCCGAAGCGTTTCAGCTGTGCCACCACATATTCCGACTCCATGAAATGCCCTTGATAGTCGGCATGTTGGCGGTCGCGTTCATACGGGGCGATGTCCATGATGTAATTGAAGGCCCGGTCGCCGGATGACTCGCCGACCAGCTGGTCGTAGTAGGTTTCCGGAAGCAGGCAATGCTGGAAGGGGGTTGTATAGTTTTGCCCCCAAGCAATCGTAGAAAGGCTGACCATTCCTACGATGAATGAATGTTTGAAAGGTTTCATAGTTCTTTTATTGTTTGTATCTTGTATGTTAGATGTTATTTTTGGACACAAAAGTAGCGATAATTACCATTCGTTGTATTCGTAGCGGGCAAAAATGACAATAAAAAAACTCCTGCAACCATTTAGATTGCAGGAGCTTGTTATAGAAGTGTCTTCTATATTACTTGTTCAGTGCCAGAGCCACGTTCACGGCGCAAGCAACCGTACATCCTACCATCGGGTTGTTACCGATGCCGAGGAAGCCCATCATTTCTACGTGAGCGGGTACGGAAGAAGAACCTGCAAACTGAGCGTCAGAGTGCATACGACCCATTGTGTCGGTCATACCGTAAGAAGCGGGACCGGCAGCCATGTTGTCCGGGTGCAGGGTACGGCCTGTACCACCACCGGAAGCTACTGAGAAGTAGGGCTTGCCTGCCAATACACGTTCCTTCTTGTAGGTGCCGGCAACCGGGTGCTGGAAGCGGGTCGGGTTGGTAGAGTTACCTGTGATGGAAACGTCTACGTTTTCGTGCCACAGGATGGCAACACCTTCGCGAACGTCGTCAGCGCCGTAGCAGTTCACCTTGGCACGAGGACCGTCGGAGTAAGCCGTGCGCTTTACTTCCTTCAGTTCACCGGTGTAGTAGTCGAACTGGGTCTGTACGTAGGTGAAGCCGTTGATACGGGAGATGATCATGGCAGCGTCCTTGCCCAGACCGTTCAGGATGCAACGCAAGGGGTTCTTGCGCACCTTGTTGGCCATTTCGGCAATCTTGATGGCACCTTCGGCGGCAGCGAATGATTCGTGACCGGCCAGGAAAGCGAAGCACTGAGTCTCTTCTCGGAGCAGACGGGCAGCCAGGTTACCGTGGCCGATACCTACCTTACGGTCGTCGGCTACAGAGCCCGGGATGCAGAATGCCTGCAGACCGATACCGATGGCTTCAGCAGCGTCGGCAGCGTTGGTGCAGCCCTTCTTCAGAGCGATGGCAGTACCTACTACGTAAGCCCACTTGGCGTTTTCAAAGCAGATCATCTGGGTGTCTTCGCAGGTCTTGTAAGGATCCAAACCGGCAGCATCGCAGATAGCGTTGGCTTCTTCGATGTCCTTGATACCGTTTTCGTTCAAAGCAGCGAGGATCTGCTTCATGCGGCGATCCTGACTTTCAAATTTCACTTCTCTAATCATATTCTGGGTCCTCCTAATTATTCTTTACGTGGGTCAATAGATTTAACAATTCCCTGTTCCGGTTTCGTACGACCGTAAGTACCGGTAACGCTCTTCAGAGCTTCGTCGGCAGGAACACCCTTCTTGATGGCATCCATGAACTTGCCCATGTGAACGAATTCGTAGCCGCAAACCTGATCGTCCTTGTCGAGGAACATCTTGGTGATGTAGCCTTCGGTCAGCTGCAGGTAGCGAGTGCCTTTCACCTTTGTGCCATAGAGCGTACCCATCTGGCTGATGAGGCCCTTGCCCAGGTCTTCCAGACCGGCACCGATGATCAGACCACCTTCAGAGAAAGCCGACTGGGTGCGGCCATAGACAATCTGCAGGAAGAGTTCGCGCATTGCCGTATTGATGGCATCGCAAACCAAGTCTGTGTTCAAGGCTTCGAGAATCGTCTTGCCCGGGAGGATTTCTGATGCCATGGCAGCAGAGTGGGTCATACCGGAGCAACCGATGGTTTCAACCAGACATTCTTCGATGACACCTTCCTTGACGTTCAGTGTCAGCTTGCACGCGCCCTGCTGGGGAGCACACCAGCCGATACCGTGTGTTAAACCTGAAATGTCTTTGATTTCTTTTGCCTGAATCCACTTCCCTTCTTCAGGAATAGGAGCCGGACCATGGTTAGGTCCTTTAGCGACACAGCACATGTGTTCAACTTCGTGTGAATAAGTCATATTCTTTACGTTTTTATTAAGGTAATAAAAAATAAGTGTTTCATCTGTCTCAACTTGAAGGCAGTCCTTCAAATCCGACACAAAGTTAATCGTTTTATTTCGTTTTTCAATGTTCCGGTGAAAACTTTTTATGCCGGAAGGAGAATATTTTCTCCATCTCGCGCTATTTTGCCAACTCCGCTTGCCAAATTGTTTTCTTCTTCGTACATTTGCACGGAATCTCGGTAGATCCGGGTAAAAACTGCAGAAGGATGGAAAAAATGAGAATTACAGTTTCCGATGCGGAACTCCGCAAAGGGGCGGAGGCCGGTATGGACGGCTTCCTGAAAGTGTTTGTTGACCGTTACCTGGAGGTGACGGGCGGGGAAATCAATGAGGCGACGATGGCTTTGCTCAACGGCTGGCAACACACGTTGCTGGGGTATCACTTCTTTCGGGAGGAGATAGACGAGGGGGGCTTCGTGCAGCTGATCCAGAACGGCTATGGGCCTTATATTTTCCTCAACCCGTTTGCCAAAGCCATGCGCCTGATGGGGGCGAAGGAGTTCTCGAAACTGATTTACGAGGCCAAACGAATCTACGACGAGCACCGGCAGGAGCTGGAAAGGGAATGCACCGAAGACGAATTCATGGCGATGTATGAGCAGTATGAGGAGTTTGATGACCTGGAGGAGCGGTTCATGGACATGGAAGAGGAGGTGACTGAAACAGTGGCCCGCTATGTGGACGAACATTTGGGGGATTTCGCGGATATCGAGTGAAAAATTTGTTAAAGTCGGATGCCGTGTGCAGTAAAATGCGTATCTTGGCATTTACTAAGCGATTGAGACAAAAATTCTACAATGTATCACAAAATTAAAGAATAACAGGAATATGAAAAAGACAAGATTCGCAGTGTTTTTCGCTGCATTGATGGCTATGTTGAGCTTTACCTCCTGCTTGGACAGCGACGGGGGAAGCTCTACGAACAGTATGTACACGGTGCTGAAGGTGAACGGATTTACGGGTGACTACTGGTTTACTGACGCTGCGGGCTGCCAGTATGTGCCCAGCAGCCAGAACGGCTTGGCTAATTCGGGACTGGAGCAGTACCAGTATGCGTTTGTCGGTTTTACGTATGATACCAGTCAGGTGACCCAGGACACCAAGAAGATTATTGTCGACCTGTATGCCGCATCGCCCGTGAAGACGTACTATGCCGACGAGGCGGAAGGGGATGAAATGAAGGAGTATTCGAATGCGTCGTTCCAGGCGGTGGCCACGGATATCAGCTACAACATGTATGTGACCTTCTTCTCGCGCAACGATGTCTTCGTGCCCGTCAGCTACTATTACAAAGCCTCCAGCAGCAACGATGAGTTGAAGGCCGAACTGAACTCGCACGATTTCCGCCTCTTCTTTGACAAGGAACAGTCCTCGTCGTCGACCATGAAGCTCTGCCTCCGTCACCGTGTGCAGGACCCTACGGCCAACAAGGACAGAACGACGGTGGGCTCGGAGTACCTGCATTTCAATCTGGCTCAGGTGATGGCTTACTACCGGAACCTGTTCAACACCACTCCGCTGACCATCGAGATTGAGTATCTTTATAACTATTCTTCCAGCGAATTGGGCGACAATCCCATTGCGAAGCAGATTGAAGTAGATTATAAGGCATGGTCGGACGAGTTTGACAAGATCGGCCAGTAAGACGCGTCCGGCAAGGACCGTCCGTCGCGGACAAAGCGTCCAGGCTTATTTTATTTTTCGGAAAAAAGACTTGTACCCTCCGTTGTCTGATGGGAGCGATTCCTGTCGGGCAGCGGAGGGTACTTTTTCATTATTTGCTTTTTTTAGGGCATTCGTCGGGAAATTAATAGGCAGAATACTGAGATTTTTGTATTTTTGCGGCCTAATGTGAATAGAAGGCCCTTACGGGATTGGTAAACTTAAAAAATCAGACAACGTTGAACTATACAGAATTGTTTTATAGGGTAGTGGCCGTCTTGTCCACCCCGGCTCGTACGTGGGACAAGATTGCCCAAAGGGGAAAGGGAAACCAGGTGCTGGCAGAGTATGTATATCCGCTGATCGGCCTCTGCGGCCTGTGTGAGTTTATCGGAGCGTTCATCGGCAAGGATCTGTCGTCGTTGATGTTCCAGTTGGCGCTGACCCGCTGCTGCGCCGTGGCTGTTTCGCTTTTCGGAGGCTATTTCCTCTCGGTGGCCTTGCTCAGTCGCTTCTCACGCTACTGGTATGGCTGGCAGGACAGCACCGACCGGATGCAGCTGTTTGTGGCCTATTCAATGACCGTGACCTTCGTTCTCGAAATGATCAGCGGTCTGGTATCCATCGTGGTGCTGAGCTGGGTGCTGCAGCTCTATACCATCGTCATCGTGTACGAGGGGGCCCGTCGGCTGGTGGGCATCCGGGAGTCGCGCCTCGTGTCGTACACCGTATGGGCTACGCTGGCCATTTTGGTCTGCCCGATGCTCATCGAAATTATCTTTAACAAACTCTCTGTCATTCTGAACTGATGAAACCAACGAACAATAACATCAATATCAAGAACAAACGGGCGTCGTTCGACTACGAGTTCATCGACACCTATACCGCCGGCATCGTACTGACGGGAACGGAAATCAAGTCCATCCGCCTGGGGAAGGCCAGTCTGGTGGACACGTACTGCTACTTTGTCAAGGGGGAGCTGTGGGTGAAGAACATGCACATTGCCGAGTATTTCTACGGCTCCTACAACAACCATGCCGCCCGCCGCGACCGCAAGTTGCTGCTGACCAAGAAGGAGCTGCGCAAGCTGGAACGTACCGCCGATTCGCCGGGCTTCACCATCGTTCCTACCCGTCTGTACATCAACGAGAAGGGACTGGCCAAGGTGGTGGTGGCGCTGGCCAAGGGCAAGAAGGAGTACGACAAGCGGCAGTCGCTCAAGGAGAAGGAAGACAAGCGCATGATGGACCGTATGTTCAAGCATTGACACAATAGGGAGGAAGTAAGCTATGCAGGCAAAGACAATACAACAACTGGTGAAGGAACGCATTCTCGTGCTGGACGGTGCCATGGGTACCATGATCCAGCAATACAGCCTGACGGAAGAGGATTTCCGGGGTGAGCGTTTCCGGGATGTGCCGGGGCTGATGAAGGGCAACAACGATATGCTGGTGCTGACACGCCCCGACGTGATAGAAGATATTCATCGCAAGTACCTCGAGGCGGGGGCCGACCTCATCGAGACCAACACGTTCAGCGCGAACCGCATCTCGATGGCCGACTATCACTTGCAGGAGTATTGTCGCGAGATGAACCTCACGGCCGCCCGCCTGGCCCGCCGCCTGGCGGACGACTTTACCCGCCGCTGTCCTGAAAAGCCGCGTTTCGTGGCCGGGTCGGTAGGTCCTACCAACAAGACGTGCTCGATGAGTCCCGACGTGAATAACCCGGCCTTCCGGGCCCTGTCCTTCGACGAACTGGCTGCGGCCTACCGCGAACAGATGGAGGCCTTGCTGGAAGGGGGTGTGGATGCCTTGCTCATCGAGACGGTATTCGATACCCTCAATGCCAAGGCGGCCTTGTTGGCTGCCGGACAGGCTATGGAGACGACGGGCCGAAAGGTGCCCTTGATGGTGTCGGCGACGGTAGCCGACGTGTCGGGACGCACGCTGTCCGGACAGACGCTCGAAGCGTTTCTTGCTTCCATCCAGCATGCCGATATCTTCTCGGTGGGACTGAACTGTTCGTTCGGCGCCCGCCAACTGAAGCCGTTCCTTGAACTGCTGGCCCGGAAAGCACCTTATTATATCAGTGCCTATCCCAATGCCGGACTGCCCAACAGCCTGGGACAGTATGACCAGACGCCGGAAGAAATGGCAGCGGAAGTGGGCGAGTATGTCCGGGAGGGACTGGTGAACATCATCGGGGGCTGCTGCGGGACGACAGAACAGTACATTGCCCGTTACCAGGAACTGGTGGAGGGGGCGCGGCCTCATGTGCCGGTCCCTGCTTCGCCCTACCTGTGGCTGTCGGGATTGGAGCTGCTGCAGCTGACGCCCGAAATCAACTTCGTCAACGTGGGCGAACGCTGCAACGTGGCCGGCTCGCGCAAGTTCCTCCGCCTTATCAACGAGAAGAAGTACGAAGAGGCCCTGAGCATTGCCCGCAAGCAGGTGGAAGACGGGGCGCTGGTGCTCGACATCAATATGGACGACGGCCTGCTCGACGCAGCTGCCGAGATGACGACTTTCCTGAACCTGATAGCGTCGGAACCGGAGATTGCACGGGTGCCGCTGATGATTGACTCGTCGAAGTGGGAAGTCATCGTGGCCGGACTGAAGTGTGTGCAGGGCAAGTGTGTGGTCAACTCCATTTCGTTGAAGGAAGGGGAGGAGAAGTTCATCGAACATGCCCGCACCGTGAAAGCGTATGGAGCGGCCGTCATCGTCATGGCGTTCGACGAGAAAGGACAGGCAGATACGTTCGACCGCAAGATTGAGGTGTGTGAACGGGCCTACCGCATCCTTACCGAACGGGTGGGCTTCCGTCCGCAGGACATCATCTTCGACCCCAACGTGCTGGCGGTGGCAACGGGCATGGCGGAACATGACAACTATGCTGTGGACTTCATCCGGGCGGCCGGATGGATCCGGCAGCACTTGCCGGGAGCACACGTCAGCGGCGGGGTGAGTAACCTGTCGTTCTCGTTCCGGGGCAACAACTATATCCGGGAGGCAATGCACGCTGTTTTCCTGTATCATGCCATCCGCGAAGGGATGGGCATGGGCATTGTCAATCCGGCGTCGTCGGTGCTCTATACCGACATTCCTGCCGATATCCTGGAGCGCATCGAGGACGTGGTGCTGAACCGCCGTCCGGATGCTGCCGAACGGCTGATTGAGACGGCCGAGCGGCTGAAGGCGGAGAAGGAGGGGGCTGCGGCGTCGGCTGCGGCCGAGGAGTCCCATCTGGCCTGGCGCGAGGGAACGAGCGTGGAGGATCGTCTGCAGTATGCGTTGGTGAAGGGCTTGGGCGACTGGTTGGAGGAGGACCTGCACGAGGCGTTGGCCGGCTATCCGCATGCCGTTGACATCATCGAGGGGCCGCTCATGGCCGGGATGAACCATGTAGGCGACCTGTTCGGGGCGGGCAAGATGTTCTTGCCGCAAGTGGTGAAGACGGCCCGCACGATGAAGAAGGCGGTGGCCATCCTGCAGCCCTATATCGAGGCAGAGAAGACCGAAGGGGCGAAGAAGGCCGGAAGGGTGCTGGTGGCTACGGTGAAGGGTGATGTGCACGACATCGGCAAGAACATCGTATCGGTGGTGATGGCGTGCAACAACTACGACATCATCGACCTCGGTGTGATGGTGCCGGCCGAGCGTATCGTCGAGACGGCCATCCGCGAGCAGGTGGACATCATCGGGCTGAGCGGACTGATTACGCCTTCGCTGGAGGAGATGGTGCATGTGGTAACGGAACTGGAACGGGCGGGCCTGCACATTCCGGTGATGATTGGCGGGGCAACGACTTCGAAGCTGCATACGGCCTTGAAGATTGCGCCGGTCTATCATGCGCCGGTGGTCTATATGAAGGATGCGTCGCTGAATGCGCCGGTTGCGGCGAAGTTGCTGAATCCCGATCAGCGGGCGGCGTTTGTGGACCAGCTGGAGGAGGAGTACCGGGCGCTTCGCGAGAAGAACGGGCAGAAGAAGGTGCAGACGGTGTCGCTGGCGGAGGCGCAGCGGAACAAGTTGCAGCTATTCTGATGTTGAAACACAGCGTCACAGAGAGACAGATCACAGAGACACAGCGTCACAGGGAGACAGCGTCTTTTTTCTTTGTGCTCTATCTCTCTGTCACCGTTATGCCACTGCGTGTCAGGAAGTCTTCCGCTTTTGCCAGCGTTTCCGGTTTGCCGATGTCCATCAGCTGCAGGTCGGGGCGGATGCAGCCGCCGATGTATGCCTGACGGCAGACCGCCAGGTAGAAATCGGTGATGGAGAATGGGCCCTCCCACCGTTGGTCCATGTAGCGGAACAGGGAGGGGGAGAACACATGAATGCCACTGAAAGCATATTCCTGGTGCAGCGACGGAGAGTAGGTGAAGCCCTCCGGCTTTGTCTGCCCGGTTCCCTTATGAATCCACCCGCAGAGTCGTTGACGGTCGTCGAACAGCAGGTAGCGGGTGGTAGGTCTCGGACTGACCAGCAAGGTGGCCTCGTGGCCGCTGCTCAGATGGTCGGTGTAGAGTTGCCGTAAGTCTGCATTCGAGAGGATGTCCACATTGTGGACCAGAAACGGTTCTCTGCCTTCGAAGAACGGAGCGGCCTTGCGGATGCCTCCTCCTGTGTCTAACAATGCTCCGCGCTCGTCGCTGATGTGGACGGTCAGTCCGAAATCCTGCCGCGCATGGAGAAATTCGATGATTTGTTCCCCGAAATGGTGGATGTTGACCACCAGTTCGGTCACTCCTGCCGCTTTCAGCCGGAGGATGACGTGTTCCAGCATCGGCGTGCCGGCAACGGGGACCAGTGCCTTGGGCATGGTGTCGGTCAATGGTTTCAGCCGGGTGCCCCGTCCGGCGGCAAATAACATGGCTTTCATGGATGCTGAAGGGGGAAAAGGTTAGACGAACTGGTGAATCTGTTGCTCCCGGTGTTCCAGTTCCACACGGATGCCGAATTTCTCGTGCAGGTGGCGGGCCACATGTTCGGCGGCATAGACCGAGCGGTGCTGTCCGCCCGTACAGCCGAAGCAGACCATCAGGTGTTCGAATCCCCGCTCCAGATACCGCTGTACGTGGGCATCGACCAGGGTGTCCACCTGGGCCAGGAAGGTCAGGATTTCCCCGTCTTCTTCCAGGAAACGGATGACGGGCTCGTCGCGGCCTGTCAGGTGCCGGTATTGTTCGTAGCGGCCCGGGTTATGGACGGCACGGCAGTCGAACACATAGCCGCCTCCGTTGCCGGTGGGGTCTTCGGGAATACCTTTGCGATAGGAAAAACTCATCACCCGTACCGTCAGTTTCTGCTTGTTGCGTTCGAACACGAACTGGGGCAAGTTGGTCAGTTCCTCCAGCATCTGGCTCAGGTAAGGGTATTCGGGGAAGCCTTCGGCCAACAGCTGACGCAGGTTTTCCACGGCAAAAGGCACACTCTGCAGGAAGTGCGGTTTCCGCTCGAAATAGCCGCGGAAGCCGTAGGCCCCGAGTACCTGAAGGGTACGGAACAAGACGTAGTGGCGCAACTGGTGACGGAAGGTCTCTTCCGGCATGGGCAGGTAATGACGAAGCTCGTCGAGGTAGTCGGCCAACAGTTCGTTGCGGAGCTCGGGCGGGAAATGCGCTTTGGCCTGCCAGAGAAACGAGGCGACATCGTAGAAGACGGGGCCTTTCCGTCCGCCTTGGAAATCAATGAAAAACGGTTCGCCATGGTGCACCATCACGTTGCGGCTCTGGAAGTCGCGGTACATGAAGGTAGGGGTAGGGGTCGACAGCAGGATGTCGCACATCTTCTCGTAGTCGTCCTCCAGCCGGTCTTCTTGGAACTCCAGGCCTGTGGCCTTCAGGAAGCAGTATTTGAAATAGCTCAAATCCCACAGAATGCTGCGGCGGTTGAATTCGGGTTGGGGATGGCAGACACTGAAGTCCATGTCTTCCGCTCCTTCACACTGCAGGCGGGGCAGTAGCCGGATGGTCTTGCGCAGCAAGGCCACCTCGTCGGCATCGAACCGGCCCGTTTCCCGGCCGTGGGCGATGGCATCGAAGAGCTGCGTGTTGCCCAGGTCGTCCTGGAGGTAGCAGGTCAGGTCTTCACTGGTAGCATGGACATGCGGAACGGGCAACCCCTTTTCCTCGAAATGGCGGGCCATATAGATAAATGCCTTGTTCTCGTCGACGGAAGTGCCGCACACGCCGATAAGGGTAGGGTTGCCCCGCAGGCGGTAATAGCGTCGGTTGGACCCGGCTCCAGGCAGGATTTCTACGGAGGTGGGCCGATGGCCGGTAGCGGCAAGGTAGAGCTGTTGCAGTGTTGCTGAATTCGTTGTCATAGTGGGTTGAGTTTCTCGATTAACAAAGTTAAGGATTTGTGGCAAATCTGCCAAAGAAATCAGTTTTTTTTTGCACGAAGGCCCTCGATGGCGACTCTTCAGTTCGTCCCTCTTCGTCCGGAATGACCGGAGGGTGGATTGGGGGAGCCTGTCCGAAAACCTTGGGCTACCCCTATCCAATTGTCATGCTGAACGGAGTGAAGCATCTGAATACATCCATTTTGTGCTAACAGATTTCTCGCTTCGTTTGAAATGACAGGGAGAAAGAAGAGATTTCTCACTACGTTCGAAATGACAGGGAAAAAGGAAGGCGGATAACCATTCCCAGACAGCCTGGGGGCCTGTACGGGAATACAAAAAACGGGCTGTCCTAAAATCACTTTCCGGACAGCCCTTTGTTAGTTATATGAATAAAAAAAACAGAAACAGGGTTTATTCTGCACCGCCTCCTAAGGCACTGTACAGGTTGACGACCCCTTGAATCTCAGCAAAACGGTTGGCTGCCTGGGTCAGCTGGGCGTTGAGCAGCGACTGCTGGGCGGTCAGCACCTCCAGGTAGGTGGTGGTGCCGTGCTCCATCAGCAGCGAGGTGCTGCGGTAGGCTTTCCGTAATGCTTCCACTTGCTGGTCGAACAGGAGGGATTTGGCACGGGCCGTCTGGCATTGTTCCAGGGCCTCGTTGACTTCCACTCCGGCATTCAGCAGGGTCTGTTCGAAGCTGAGCCGTGCCTCTTCCTGTTGGGCCTTGGCTATCTTCAGCTGGCCGACCAGCTGGCCGCGGGCAAAGAGGGGCTGCGTCAGCGAACCCACTGCCGAAGCGATGAACTGGCCCGGATTGACGATGTATCCGCCTGCCGAGTTGGTCCATCCGGCACTGCCGCTCAGTACCACGGAAGGATAGAACGAGGCGCGGGCCTGGCTGGTGGCATAGAAAGCTCGTTCCAAACTGCGTTCGGCCGCGCGTACATCCGGGCGACGGGACAGCAGGTCTACCGGGATGCCGGTGGCCAACTGTTCGGGCAGCTGCATCCCGTTGAGGGAGCCGCGCTGGAAATCGTGCGGTGTTTCGGCCAGCAGGAGCGACAAGCTGTTCTTCACTTGGTTGATCTGCTCCTTCAGGTCGAGCACCGAAGCACTGACGCTGAGGGCAGCGGCCTCCATCTGCGAAGCGGCGGCTTCGTTTGCCTGTCCGGCCGCCATCAGGGCACGGGTGCTGCGGGCCGACTCCTTCCACGATGTTTCCGCCTCCTGGCTGATGGCGAGCTGTGCATCGAGCATCAGCAGGGTGTAGTAGGTGTTGGCGATGCCGGCTATCAGCTGTGTGCGCACGGCTTGCCGGTAGTCTTGGCTCTGTGCGTAAAGGGCCTTGGCCTGCTGCTTGGCGTTACGCAGTTTTCCGAAGATGTCCAGTTCCCACGAGGCAGTGACCGGCAGTGTGTAGGTCTGTGTGGCCTTGTGGTTGTCGAAGCTGCTCACGGTGCCCTGGGGAGCCAGGGCAAACGAAGGCAGGTAGGCGAGCTTCGCCGAGAGCAGGGTGGCCTCTGCCTCCTTCACCCGCTGCTGGGCAGCAAGGTAGTCGGTGTTGTTGGCCAGTCCCCGTTTGATGAGTGCCGCCAGGTGCGGGTCGGTGAACAGTTCGTTCCAGCTCTTGTCGGCAATGGAGGCAGTGTCGTCCGTTGCTGCCGGCTGTTCGCCGTACAGCTGGTCGGGCACCTCCTGTACGGGCTTGTAATGGTTATAGATGCCGCAGCTGCTGAGCAGTAGGCCCGTTGCGGCTATGGTGAAGATGTTTCTTTTCATACTTTGAAATTGTTGGTAGGGGTTACTTAGATGACGTATGCTCGTCCTTCTCCTGGTGGCTGCGTTCCATCTCCAGTCGTACCTGTTCGTCCATTTCCACCTGCATCGGCTTGCGCACCTTTTCCTGCAGGTACTCGAAGACGATGTAGAACACGGGCACCACGAACAGCAGGGCCAGCGTACCGATGGCCATACCGCCTACGACACCCGTACCGAGCGACGAGTTACCGTTGGCACCGGCGCCGGTAGAGAACATCAGCGGCAGCATACCGAAGATCATGGTGAGCACGGTCATCAGGATGGGGCGCAGACGTACCTGGGCGGCGGTGTAGGCCGACTCAATGATGCCCATGCCCTTGCGGCGGCGTTCTACGGCGAACTCTGTGATGAGGATGGCCGTTTTGGCCAGCAGGCCGATGAGCATGATGACACCCGTCTGGAGGTAGATGTTGTTCTCCAGTCCGAACAGCTTGGCGAAGAGGAACGAGCCCATCAGACCGAAGGGAACGGACAGGATGACCGCCCAGGGGATGAGGAAGCTCTCGTAGAGGCAGACCAGGATGAGGTAGATGAGGAACACGCAGATTCCGTAGATGAATACCGTACCCGAACCGCTGGCGTTGTTGGCCTCCTCACGCGCCATGCCGCCGTACTCATAGCCGTAGCCGGAGGGGAGGGTGGCGTGCACCACTTCGTCAATGGCCTGCTGCGCCTCACCCGAGGAGTAGCCTTCGGCCACATTCACGTTCACGGTGATGGAGCTGTAGAGGTTGAAGCGGTTGTCGGTTTCCGGTCCCAGCACGGGCTTCACCGTGGCAAACTGGCTGACGGGGGCCATCTCCGCACCGTTGCGCAGGTAGAGGTTCTTCAGCGAGTTCTCGTCGAGGCGGTACTGCGGGTCGGCCTGCAGCATGACGCGGTAGACCTTGCCGAACTGGTTGTAGTTGCTCACGTAGGCACCGCCGCAGTAGGACCCGATGACATCGAGCACCGAAGCGGGGGAGATGCCGGCTCGCTTGCACTTGGCGGCATCTACGTCGATGCTGTACTGGGGGAAGTTCATGGCATACGAGGTGTAGGCCATGGCGATTTCGGGACGCTGGTTCAGTGCGCCGAGGAACTGCATCACATTCCGGTAGAACACAGCCTTCTCGCCGCCCGTCTTGTCCTGCATGTTCAGCTCGATGGCGTTACCCATACCGTAGCCGGGCACCATGGCGGGTTGGAAACAGAACACCTGTGCCTCCTTGATGCCGGCAAACTGCATGTTGAGCCGCATCATCACGGCGTTGGCGGTGTGTTCCTCGCCTTTGCGCTCGCTCCAGTCCTTCAGACGGATGATGCTCATGCCGTAGGAGGTGCCTTGGTCCGAGAGGAAGCCGTAGCCGCTCACGCGCTGGTAGTGCTCTATTTCGGGGGTTTCCTTCAGGATGGCCTCCACCTTGTCCATGATCTGTACGGTCTCTTTCAGCGTGTTGCCCGGGGCGGTGCTCACGTTCACCATGATGACACCCTGGTCCTCCTGCGGCACGAGGCCGGTCTTGGTGGTCCTCATCAGCCATACCAGCAGCACGGCGGTGGCCACGAGCGAGGCCCACACCATCCAGCGGTGGTGGATGAAAAACATCACGCCGCGCTTGTACTTGCCCATGATGGCGTTGAAGGAGGCGTTGTAGGCTGCCTTCACCCGTCCGTTGATGCTCTTCGCGCTCTTGGTGCCGTCGCTCGGACGCATGATGAGCGCACAGAGGGCAGGGCAGAGCACGAGGGCGGAAATCATGGAGATACCTACGGAGGTGGCCATGGTGATACCGAACTGGGTGTAGAAGATACCCGACGTGCCGCCCATGAAGGTGACGGGGATGAACACCGCCATGAACACGAACGTACACGACACGATGGCCATGGTCACATCGCCCATCGCGTCTTTCGTCGCCTGGTAGGGAGAGGTGTAGCCCGCGTCGAATTTGGCCTGCACGGCCTCGACCACCACGATGGCGTCATCGACCACCGTACCGATGGCGAGCACCAGGGCGAACAGCGTCAGGATGTTCAGACTGAAGCCGGCGGCCACGAGGCAGGCGAAGGTACCGATGAGCGACACGATGATGGAGATGGACGGGATGAGCGTACTCTTGAAGTCCTGCAGGAAGAAGTACACCACCAGGATCACGAGGATGATGGCGATGACGAGGGTCTCGACCACATTATGGATGGAGGCGAACAGGAAGTCGTTGGAGGACATCATGGTGACGAACTCCGTGCCGGTGGGCAGGTCCTTGCCCATGCGCTCCAGCTCGGCGGCAATCTGCTTGTTCACGGCGGTGGCGTTCGAGCCGGCCACCTGGAACACGATGAAGGTACACGAGGGGTTGCCGTCCATCGTGCTCTGGAAGCTGTAGCTCAGCGTGCCCAGTTCCACCCGTGCCACGTCCTTGAGGCGCAGCACCGATCCGTCTTCCCGGGCCCGTACCACGATGTTGCGGAACTCGTCGGCATCCTTCAGCCGGCCACGGTACTTCATGGTGAACTGGAAGGTGTTCGCCGAGTTCTCGCCCAGCGAGCCGGTGGGGGCCACGATGTTCTGTTCGCCCAGCACGGCGGTGATGTCCGACGGCACCAGCCCGTACTGCGCCATGCGCTCGGGGTTGAGCCAGATGCGCATACTGTAGGTGTCGCCCAGCGCCATCACATCGCCCACGCCCTGCACACGCTTGATTTGCGGCACTACATTGATGTCCAGGTAGTTGGCCAGAAAGGTCTGGTCATACTTCCCGTCGGTGGCCACCAATGAGCCAATCTGCAGGAAGCTGGTCTGCTGCTTGTTGGTGGTGACACCGATCTTGGTGACCTCGGCGGGCAGCAGTCCCTGCGCCTTGCTGACGCGGTTCTGCACGTTCACCGCCGCCATGTCGGGGTCGGTGCCCTGCTTGAAATACACCTGGATGCTGGCCGTACCGGCGTTGGTGGCGGTAGAGGTGATGTACATCATGTTCTCCACCCCGTTGATGCTCTCCTCCAGCGGCATGATGACGGAGTTCATCACCGCTTCGGCATCGGCACCCGTATAGCTGGCCTCTACCTGCACGGTGGGCGGCGCGATGTCGGGGTACTGCTCCACCGGGAGCGACACGAGGGATATCAGTCCGATGGCGACAATCAGGATAGAGATGGCGATGGCCATGGACGGTCGTTTGATGAATATGTTTCCTTTCATATCTTATGTTCTTGTGTTCAGAGTTGTTCCAGTTACTTCACTTGTGCCCCTTCGCGCACCAGGCCGGCCCCTTTGGCGACGATTTCCTCGCCCGGCTGCAGGCCCGAGAGCACTACATATTCACGTCCGTCGTTCAGGCTGGCCACCTCGATGAGGGTAGAGACGGCCTTCCCGTCCACCACCTTGTACACCAAGGTCTTGTCCTGCATCCGCACGGTGGCCTCCTGGGGGATGACGATGCAGTTCTTGTAGACGGAGGGCACCAGCAGCGTGCCCGAAGCGCCGCTGTGGAGCAGGCGGCCGGCATTGTCGAAGGCGGCACGGGCGGTGACGGTACCCGTCTGGCGGTCGATGACACCACTGATGCTCTCAATGCGTCCCTTCGTGCCGTAGAGGGTTTGGTCGTTCAGCTGCAGCTCCACTTCGGGCAGGCTCTTCACCGCCTCCTCCATCGAGCCGTGCTCGCGCGTGTAGGCCAGCAGCTGGTTCTCGGTCATCGAGAAATAGACGAACATGGTCGAATTGTCTGATACGGTGGTCAGCGGCTGGGGCAGGGAGGGGCCTACCAATGCGCCTACACGATAGGGCAGCGCGCCGGCCACACCGTCGCAGGGAGCCTTCACTTCGGTGTACGACAGGTTGTTGCGGGCGTTCAGCTCTTGTGCTTCCGCCTGTGCCACCTGTGCCTGTGCCGAGTAGTAGGCATTCTCCACGGTCTGCAGGTTCACTTCAGAAATGACGTTCTGCGCCCGCAGCTCCTTGCTGCTGTTGTAGTTCAGTTCGGCGGTGCGCAGGGCCGCCTTGGCCGCCTTCACGTTGGCGGTAGCCGTGGCCAGTGCTGCCTTGTAGGGTACCTGGTCGATGACGAACAGTACCTGTCCGCGGCGCACTTTTTCGCCTTCCTGGATGCAGAGGCGCTGGATGGTGCCCGATACCTGCGGGTAGATGTCGATGTCCTGCTGTCCGCGGATGGAGGCAGAATAGTGTTCGGTCAGTTCCTTGTCGGCCGTAGCGACTTTCATGGTGGCGTATTCAGCGTGGGGCAGGGTGCCCGGAGCCTGCTGGCAAGCGGTTGCCAGTACGATGCAGCCAGTGGCTGCCATCATTCGGATTCTGTTTCTTTTCATAAGTTCCTTTGTTTTGTACTTGTAAATCGCCGGCAAAGGTAGGGGGTATTCATAAGGAAACAGTAACCTATTGTTCTTCCGAATTGTCCTATTTGTCGCATGGGGGAAGAAATCAGACGAATAGACCATTTTTTTATGGGATATGGAATCGGGGAACTTCGGTAGAATCGGCTAATTTTGCCGCATCAAACCAAATTGGAAAGCCATGAATGAAATCGAGAAGAACGTAGTAGAAGTAGGAATCGACGACCTGCAGCATGCCTGCCAGCTGCATTACATGGATGGGGAGCTGGCCATCCTGGACATTCGCCAGCCAATCAGTCAGGACAAACTGGCCCGGCTCAATATGGATATGCTGATATTTTGTTACAAAGGAAGTTGCAGCATCACTGTCAATGCTCATTGTTACGAGCTCCGGCGGGGCGATCTGTTGTGGTGCAAGCACAAGGATGTGCTGGGGGATGCCGGACTGAGCCCCGACTGCGAGGGAACGGTGTTCTGCCTGGCCAGCAAACTGCAGGTGGGAAACGTGCAGTTGAACAGCGATATGCTGCGTAAAATATTCCGCTTTTTGGAACATCCGCTGCTGCATATGTCGGAGGAAGAAATGGAACTGCTGCACCTCTACGGGAAAGTGCTTGAAATGCGTATCGGAATGCCGGGCCGACCGTGCGCCAAGGAGGTGGTGACGGCACTGGCCCGTCTGCTGCTGCTGGAGCTTCACTCCAGTCTGGTCCAGCTCTATGGGGTGGAAGACGAAGAGCCGGTCCGCCAGCGCGACTACCAGTTCCAGCGGTTCATCCAGCTGTTGAGTGGGCAGGAGGTGAAGCCGCGTACCGTGGATTGGTACAGCAACCAGCTGTGCGTCACGGCCAAGTATCTGTCGACTATCTGCAAAGAGGTGAGCGGCCGCACGGCCTTCGAGTGGATCAACGAGTATGTGATGGCGGATATCCGCTACCAGCTGAAATATTCCCAACGGAGCATCAAGGAGATAGCCGACTACCTGGAATTTCCCAATTCTTCGTTCTTCGGCAAGTATGTGCGCCAACACGTAGGCTGTTCACCCAAAGACTACCGGCATCAGCTGCAGCAGGGACTTGGCGACCGGAAATAGCCGGTCGCCGGTAGTCCGGCTGTTGCCGGGCATTCTCCTTCGCTATGGCCACATAAAAAAGCAGTGCCGTAAACCTGATTACGACACTGCTTTTGACTGGTAGCCCGTGGGAGAATCGAACTCCCCTTTCAAGAATGAAAATCTTGCGTCCTAACCGATAGACGAACGGGCCATCCTTATGAACTTCGGCTCACCGAAGCGATGGAGAAGTAGCCCGTGGGAGAATCGAACTCCCCTTTCAAGAATGAAAATCTTGCGTCCTAACCGATAGACGAACGGGCCTTCTCAGCTTGTCTTGAGAGGTTGTTTCTCTAAGACGGGTGCAAAGGTACGGCTTTTTTTTGAATCTGCAAGCGTTCGGCTAACTTTTTTCTGAAAAAAGTGCATAAATGCTCATTTCCGGGGGAGTCTGTCCGAAAACCTTGGACCACCTATCCCACTGTCATGCTGAACGGAGTGAAGCATCTGAACACATCCACACTTTGTGCTAACAGATTGACTTCATCGAACGTTGTTTCCTCCCTTCGTTCGGAATGACAGAAAAAAGGAAGCGGGATGAAAAATGACAGGGAAAAAGGAAAGCGGAAAACAATTCTCGGACAGTCGGGGCTGTCCAGGAGGACAGGGCAAAAAAAGGCGGGAAGAGGATTTCCCCCTTACAGGTCGCGGGGAAGGGGAAATGGTTCCAATCTGTTCTATTTTTCTCTTCTTTAGGTGATATTGAAGTTTTGTGGCTAAAAAATGTTACTTGGAGAACATCGTAGGAAAGAAATTGTTTATATTTGCGGCGTCTTACGAGAACGCTGAATTGCCCTTATAGGGGTGGCGTTATCGTAAACGGAGTGTTTTTATTTATATAATGTATATAGCTTATGTCGAAAATCGTAGGACACATTTCGCAGGTCATCGGCCCGGTGGTCGATGTGCATTTCCGCCTCGACGGAGCAGATGCTGAAGAGAGCTTGCCGAAAATCCATGATGCGTTGACCATCCTCCGTCACGACGGACGGACGCTGGTCATTGAAGTGCAGCAGCACATCGGTGAAGACACCGTCCGCTGTGTGGCCATGGACAGTACCGACGGGTTGCAGCGCGGAATGGAAGTCGCCCTCACCGGCCAGGCCATCACCATGCCTGTCGGTGCGCAAATCAAGGGACGAGTGATGAATGTAGTCGGTGAGTGCATCGACGGAATGAAGGAACTGGACAAGAAGGGGGGATTCCCCATCCATCGCGAACCGCCCAAGTTCGAGGAACTGGCAACCAGCCAGGAAGTATTGTTTACCGGCATCAAGGTTATCGACCTGCTCGAGCCCTACCTGAAAGGCGGAAAGATTGGCCTGTTCGGTGGTGCGGGCGTAGGAAAGACCGTGCTCATCAAGGAGTTGATTAACAATATTGCCAAGAAGCACAACGGATTCTCCGTGTTTGCCGGCGTGGGAGAGCGTACCCGCGAAGGAAACGACCTGCTGCGCGAGATGATTGAATCGGGCGTTATCCGCTACGGTGACGAGTTTCTCAAAAGCATGGAGGAAGGCAACTGGGACCTCTCGAAGGTGGACTACAACGAGGTGGAAAAATCGCAGGTGGCCATGGTGTTCGGACAGATGAACGAACCCCCCGGTGCCCGTCAGAGCGTGGCCCTTTCGGGACTGACGCTGGCTGAATCGTTCCGCGACCGACAGGGAGACGAAAATGGTCCGCGCGACATCTTGTTCTTTATCGACAATATCTTCCGTTTCACCCAGGCCGGTTCGGAGGTTTCGGCCTTGTTGGGACGAATGCCTTCGGCCGTCGGTTACCAGCCGACACTGGCTACCGAAATGGGTAAGATGCAGGAGCGTATCACCTCTACGAAGAACGGCTCCATCACTTCCGTACAAGCCGTGTATGTGCCGGCCGACGACTTGACCGACCCGGCACCGGCCACGACATTCACCCACTTGGATGCCACCACCGTGTTGAGCCGTAAGATTACCGAGCTGGGCATCTATCCCGCAGTCGATCCGCTGGAATCGACCTCGCGTATTCTCGATCCGCTGATTGTGGGTCAAGACCACTACGAAACGGCGCAGCGCGTGAAGCAGATCCTGCAGCGTAACAAGGAATTGCAGGACATTATCTCCATCCTCGGTATGGACGAGCTGTCCGACGAAGACCGGTTGACGGTGAACCGCGCCCGCCGCGTGCAGCGCTTCCTGTCGCAGCCGTTTGCCGTGGCCGAACAGTTTACCGGTGTGCCGGGCGTGATGGTTTCCATCGAGGATACCGTCCGCGGTTTCCGCATGATTCTGGACGGCGAGGTAGATGACCTTCCCGAACAGGCCTTCCTGAACGTGGGCACCATAGAGGATGCCATTGAAAAAGGAAAGAAGCTGCTGGCCCAGGCCGGGCAGCGTTCCGGCTCTTCATCTTCTATATAAATAAGGTATGAAGGAATTGCATTTGACGATCGTGACGCCCGAACAGACGATGTTCGACGGGCCGGTGACACAGGTCACCCTTCCGGGTGAGGCCGGACGCTTCCAGGTCCTTCCCCGTCATGCGGCCCTGATTTCATCGCTGGTGGCAGGCGACATGCGCTATACGGCAGGAGGCGAACTCCGGTCGCTACGGCTGAAAGGAGGATTCGTGGAAGTGAATGACAACAACGTGCTGGTGTGCGCAGAATTGTAGAGGATGTTCTGGCAGGCCATACAGCAACGGTATCTCCGGGAACTGACCCTTATGGGGCTGGTGCTGACGGGAGGAGTGGGGGCAGCCGTCCATTGGCTGTGGCCCGAGAAGTCCTGCCTCAGTTTCATGACCATTCCGGTGTTCTTCTGGTGTGTGGGACTGCTCTACATCTTCCTGTTCTCGTGCTGCTACCGGCTGGGAACCCACAAGCTGATGAGTTGCTACATGGTGTGCAAGGCATTGAAGTTCCTGCTCAGCGTGGCGCTCTTGCTGGCCTATATCTGGGTCGTGAAGGTGGATGTGGTGCCGTTCCTGTTCACCTTCGGCCTCTTCTTCTTCGGCTTCCTGGTCTTTGAAACGCGTTTCTTCCTTCTCTTTGAAGCGAAACTGAAAAACAGAAAGAAAAATGAATAAGATACGCTACATAGCAATCCTGCTGCTGATGCTGGCGGGCGGACTCCATCCCGCAACGGCAACCGCAGCAGAAAATGGTGAGGTGGATGTCAACCATCTGGTGTTCGGCCATATCGGTGATGCCTACGAGTGGCACATCGCGACGCTGGGCGACACGGAGCTGAAAATCCCTTTGCCGGTCATCGTGCACAGCTCTACCGGCTGGCATGTGTTCAGTTCGTCCCGTCTGGAAGAAGGTGCCTATGAGGGACTCAGCGTGGCTGCCGAGGGACCTTATGAAGGCAAGATCGTGGAGCACGCCGCCGACGGCACCGAGGTGCGTCCGCTCGACATTTCCATCACGAAGAACGTGCTGGGACTGATGATCAACAGTGCCGTCCTGCTGGCCATCCTTCTGGGCTGTACCCGCTGGTACCGGAAGCATCCGGCTTCCGAACAGGCTCCGGGTGGAGCGGTCGGCATGATGGAGGCCATCGTCATGACCATCCACGAGGATGTCATCAAGAGTTGCGTCGGCCCCGACTACCGGCGCTACGCCCCTTACCTCCTGACCGCCTTCTTCTTTGTCCTCATCAATAACCTGATGGGACTGCTGCCCGTCTTCCCCGGCGGTGCGAACGTGACGGGCAACATTGCCGTCACCCTGGTGCTGGCCCTGTTTACCTTCTTCTTCACCAACGTCTTCGGTACCAAGGAATACTGGAAGGAAATCCTCTGGCCCGACGTGCCGGTGTGGCTGAAGTGCCCCGTCCCCATGATGCCGGTCATCGAGCTGTTCGGCATTTTCACCAAGCCCTTTGCCTTGATGATCCGTCTGTTTGCCAACATCATGGCCGGACATGCCGCCATTCTCAGCCTCTTGGCCATCATCTTCATCACGGTGAAGGCCGGACCTGCCGTCAACGGGTCGATGACGTTCGTGGCGGTGGCTTTCGGCATCTTCATGGATGCCCTTGAAGTGCTGGTGGCTTTCATCCAGGCCTATGTCTTCACGATGCTTTCCGCTGTCTTCATCGGCATGTCGCGGGTGAAGCACGAGCATTGATTATAAGAATTAGAACAACAATTACAACAACTTTTAAAACTTTAAGATTATGTTAATGACAGTAGTATTGCAGGCCGCTGCAGGAGTAGGAATCAGTAAGTTGGGTGCTGCCTTCGGAGCAGCGATTGCCGTTATCGGTGCCGGTCTCGGCATCGGCCGTATCGGAAGTTCCACCATGGAGGCGATTGCCCGCCAGCCGGAAGCTGCAGGCGATTTGCGTATGAGTATGATTATCGCAGCCGCCCTTGTAGAAGGTGTCGCCCTGATTGCCATCATCGTTTGTCTGTTGACATTGTTCGTCTAACGAAAGGAGCAGGCTATGGGATTGTTGACCCCAGATCCGGGACTGCTGTTCTGGATGGTGGTGGTGTTTGGAATCGTCTTCTTCATCTTGGCGAAGTTCGGTTTCCCCATCATCATCCGTTCGGTAGAAGAACGGAAAGCGTATATTGACCAGTCGCTCCAGTCGGCACGTGCCGCCAACGAACAGTTGGAACACGTCAAGGCCGAAGGCGAGCAGCTGCTGGCGCAGGCACGGGCGGAACAGGCCCGTATCCTGACCGAGGCAGCCGCCACGCGCGACCGCATCGTGCAGGAGGCGCAGGCCAAGGCACGCGCTGAAGGCGACCGGCTGATGGACGAGCTCAAGAAGCAGTTGCAGACCGAGAAGGAGAGTGCCATCCGCGATATCCGTCGCCAGGTGGCTGTCCTCTCGGTGGGCATTGCCGAGAAAGTCCTCCGCCGGCAGCTCTCTGACGAAAAGGCCCAGAACGAACTGATGGACCGGCTGCTCGACGAACTGGTAGTTACTAAAGAAGAATAAACGTCATGAATACAGGAGTCGTTTCCGTGCGCTATGCGAAAGCCTTGCTGGCCTATGCCAAGGCACAGGGTAAGGCGGAACAGGTGTACGAGGAGGTGGGGCGTCTGAGCCGTTGCTTCCTCCAGTTGCCCCGCTTGCAGCGGGCCATCGATAATCCCGTGCTCCCTGTGGGCGACAAGCTTCGTCTGCTGCAGGAGGCCGCGGGCGGGGAAAGCGTCAGCCAGGAGCTGCTCCGCTTCTTCCGCCTGGTGATCGACGAAAAGCGGGAGAATTTCCTCCCCTTCATGGCAGTGTCCTACTGCGAGCAGTTCCAGCAAGACCGGCATGTGCTGGTGGGACGGCTGGCGACTGCTGTTCCCTCGCCGGCCTTGGCCCGGAAAATCGAGCAGCTGGCCGCACGGCGTACGCATGCCGACGTGCAGCTGCAGACCGAAACAGACCCTTCGCTCATCGGTGGGTTTGTCCTCCGGCTCGACGGCTATTGCCTGGATGCCAGTGTGTCCCGTCAGCTGAAGCGCGTCGAGCAGCAGTTTATTGATAAGAACCGAAGAATTGTGTAAATGAATCATTATGTCAGAAAATATCATCAAACCAAGTGAAGTCTCCGACGTGCTGCTCCAGCAGCTGCAGGGCATCGATACGACCCTGCAGTTTGATGAAGTGGGTACCGTGCTGCAGGTCAGCGACGGCGTGGCGCTCATCTATGGTCTGCGCAATGCCGAAGCCAATGAGCTGCTCCAGTTCGAAAACGGCATCATGGGTACCGTGATGAACCTGGAGGAAGACAATGTAGGAGCCGTGTTGCTCGGTCCTACCGACCAGATCAAGGAAGGGATGAGCGTGAAGCGTACACGGCGGATTGCCTCCATCAACGTGGGAGAGAGTATGCTGGGGCGTGTCATCGACCCGCTGGGAGTTCCTCTCGACGGACGGGGCGATATCGGCGGCGAACTGTTCGAGATGCCGCTGGAGCGCAAGGCACCGGGAGTCATCTTCCGGCAGCCGGTGACCGAGCCGTTGCAGACGGGACTGAAGGCCATTGATGCCATGATTCCCATCGGCCGCGGACAGCGCGAACTGATTATCGGCGACCGTCAGACAGGAAAGACGGCCATCGCCATCGACACCATCATCAACCAGCGGTCGGGCTATGAGGCCGGCCATCCGGTCTACTGCATCTACGTGGCCGTGGGCCAGAAAGGCTCTACTGTGGCCAGCCTGGTCAATACCCTGCGCGAGAAAGGGGCGATGGACTATACCATCGTTGTGGCAGCCACCGCTTCCGACCCTGCCGCCATGCAGTATTTCGCTCCCTTTGCCGGAGCGGCCATCGGCGAGTATTTCCGCGACACGGGCCGTCATGCCCTGGTGGTCTACGACGACCTCTCCAAGCAGGCAGTGGCCTATCGTGAAGTCTCGTTGATCCTGCGTCGTCCGTCCGGACGTGAAGCCTATCCGGGCGATATCTTCTACCTCCATTCCCGTCTGCTCGAACGGGCGGCGAAGATCATCAGCCAGCAGGAAGTGGCCGAACGCATGAACGACCTTCCCGACTGCCTGAAAGGCAAGGTGAAGGCCGGCGGCTCGCTGACGGCACTGCCCATCATCGAGACACAGGCCGGCGACGTATCGGCCTATATCCCTACGAACGTGATTTCCATCACCGACGGACAGATCTTCCTGGAGACCGACCTCTTCAACCAGGGATTCCGCCCGGCCATCAATGTCGGCATCTCTGTCTCCCGTGTGGGCGGCAGTGCCCAGGTCAAGAGTATGAAAAAGGTGGCCGGTACGTTGAAAATCGACCAGGCACAGTACCGCGAACTGGAGGCTTTCTCGAAGTTCAGCAGTGACATGGACCCCGTGACCGCTATGGCCATCGACCGCGGCCGGAAGAACAACCAGTTGCTCATCCAGCCGCAATACAGCCCCATGCCGGTGGGCGAACAGATTGCTATCCTTTATTGCGGCACGCACGGACTGATGCGCGACATTGCCATCGACCGTGTGCGTGCGTTCCAGGATGCCTTTCTTACCACGTTGCGGGCCAACTACCGTGAGCAGGTTCTTGAGCCGCTGGCAGCCGGCCGGCTGACCGAAGAGGCCACCGCCCTGATCGAGCAGGTGGCCGCCCAAATTGTCGGACAGTTCAAAGCATAGTCGTCATGGCATCACTGAAAGAAATCAAGGGACGCATTTCGTCCATCCAGGGTACGCTGAAAATCACGTCGGCCATGAAGATGGTGGCCTCGGCCAAGCTGCACAAGGCGCAGGCCGCCATCGAAGGCATGTTGCCGTACGAGCGGGGGCTCTCGGGCATTCTTTCCCGCTTCCTTTCCGGCGGCCTGGGCGTACAGTCGCCCTTTGCCGTGCCCAACAAAGGGGCGAAAGTGGCGGTCGTGGCCTTTTCCTCGAACAGCAGCCTGTGCGGTGGTTTCAATTCGAACGTGGCTCGCCTGTTGGGCGAACGGCTGGAAGCCTGCAGCCGCGAAGTCGGTAAGGACAACGTGCTGGTTTACCCCGTAGGACGCAAGGTGGCCGAAGCGGTCCGCAAGTGGGGCTATGCTGTGGCCGGCGACTTCCAGCACCTGAGCGGCAAGCCTGGCTATCCGGAGAGTGCCCAATTGGCCGAACAGCTGATGGACCTGTACCTGCGGGGAGAAGTGCGGAGGGTAGAACTGATCTACCATCATTTCAAGTCCACCTCTACCCAGGAACTGCGCACCGAAACGTATCTGCCCATCGATTTTTCGGCCTGTTGTGAAGCCGGGGTTGCAGCTGCCGTGCCTGGCGACTACCTCGTGGAGCCGTCGCCTGCAGCCGTTGTCCGCTCATTGCTTCCCAAGGTCCTGCGCTTGCGTATCTATACCGTTGCCCTCGATTCGAGCGCTTCGGAGCATGCGGCCCGGACCATGGCCATGCAGGTGGCTACCGACAATGCCAATGAACTGATCCAGGACTTGACATTGCTCTATAACAAGAGCCGTCAGCAGGCAATCACCAACGAACTGCTCGACATCGTAGGCGGAACCATGGCATAGGCTCCAGCTGTCATCTTTGTCTGTCATTCTGAGCGCAAGCGAAGAATCTGTTAGCATCTACTGAATGTCTTCCGATTCTTCGCTTGCGTTCAGAATGACTTTTTTATCTATCTATCGTTGATGGGTGATGCATTCTCTGTCACTCTCTGTCTTTTGTTAGAATATCTCCTCTGTTTTCCAGCTTCCCTTTCCCTCCATCCCTATATCGTACCTTCGACGATAACAGGTAGGTTTTATATCGTAAAATCAACGAAAACTATATGTTTGTAGAATAATGCTTTATAACATGTATATTTTTTAGAACGTTTCATTGTCCGATATCGGAATACTTACTATATTTGCGGCGTGAACCAAAAAATGAAGAGCAACTATGGAAACAGAGAAGGTGTCAAGCCGCATTGTCGATATCCACGTGTCGGTCGATTGCGTCTTAGTAGGCTTCGACGGAGAGCATCTGCGGGTGCTGCTGGTGAGGCAGACAGGCAAGCAGACCGACGACGGGCATCCTGTGTGGAAATTGCCCGGCAGCCTGATTTATGCCGAAGAAGACCTCGACGATGCTGCCAAGCGCGTGCTCACCGAGCTGACAGGACTGAAGAACATCAAGATGGCCCAGTTCAAGGCATACGGCTCGAAAGACCGTACCTCCAATCCCAAAGACGTGTCGTGGCTGGAGCGTTTCCATCGGATTACGGAAGGCAGGGTGGGGCGCATCGTGACCATCGCCTATCTCTCCTTGCTCAAGATAGACCGGCAGAGCCGTCAGCTCAGTACTGCCTACGATGCCTGTTGGGTGCCGGTGGAGGAGGTGCGGGCCTTGGCCTTCGACCACCAGCAGATTCTCGAAGACGCGCTCGCCTATATCCGGCAGTATGTGGAACGGTCGCCGGCGGTGATGTTCGACCTGCTGCCCCGCAAGTTCACCGCCGCCCAGCTGCGCATCCTCTTCCAGCTGGTCTATGACAAGGCGTTCGACGTGAGCAATTTCCACAAGCGCATCGCCCAGCTGCCGTATGTGGTGCCGATGGAAGAGAAAGAGACCGGGGTGGCGCACCGTGCCGCCCGCTATTACAAGTTTGACCGAGTTATTTACAATAAGTTGAGAAATTAAGACATACATTATGAAGTATCTGTTAGGGTATGATATCGGAAGTTCGTCGGTAAAGGCCAGTCTGGTCAATGCCGAAACGGGCAAGTGTGAGGCGGCTGCCTTCTATCCCAAGAAGGAAGCGGAAATCATGGCAGTGCGTCCCGGATGGGCGGAGCAGCATCCGGAACAGTGGTGGGAATCGTTGAAGTTGGCTACGGCCGATGTGCTGGCCCGCAGCGGGGCTCCCAAAGAGGAGATTGCCGCCATCGGCATCTCGTACCAGATGCACGGGCTGGTATGTGTCGACAAGCACCGTCAGGTGCTGCGCCCGGCCATCATCTGGTGCGATTCGCGCGCGGTTCCCTATGGCGAAAAGGCGTTCCGCGATCTGGGCGAAGAGCGTTGCCTGTCGCATCTGCTCAATTCGCCGGGAAACTTCACGGCGTCGAAGCTGGCATGGGTGAAGGAAAACGAGCCGGAGGTATTCAGCCGGATCGACAAGATTATGCTGCCGGGCGACTATGTGGCCCTGCGGCTGACAGGGGAGGTCTGTACGACGGTGTCGGGCCTGTCGGAAGGCATCTTCTGGGACTTCCGGAACCATGAGACGGCCCGTTTCCTGATGGACTATTACGGCCTTGACCGCTCGTTGGTGCCCGATATCCGTCCCACTTTCGCCGAGCAGGGCCGCGTGACGGCCGCTGCCGCAGAGGAGCTGGGGCTGAAGGAGGGGACTCCGGTGACCTACCGTGCCGGCGACCAGCCCAACAATGCCCTCTCGCTCAATGTGTTCGAACCCGGAGAGATTGCCTCTACAGCCGGCACGTCGGGAGTCGTGTACGGGGTGAACGGGGCCGTCAACTACGATCCCTTGTCGCGTGTCAATACCTTTGCCCATGTCAACCATACCGCCGACCAGACCCGCCTGGGGGTGCTGCTGTGCATCAACGGCACGGGTATTCTCAATTCATGGATGAAGCGCAACATGGTGCCGGAAGGTGTGTCGTATGCCGAGATGAACCAGCTGGCCGCCCAGGCCCCCATCGGATCGGGGGGAGTGAGCATCCTGCCGTTCGGCAATGGGGCCGAGCGGATGCTGCAGAACCGCGAGGCGGGCTGCTCGATTCATGGCGTCAACTTCAATGTCCATCATCGCAGCCATTTGTTGCGTGCGGCGCAAGAAGGCATCGTGTTCTCGTTCCGCTATGGCATTGACATCATGAAGCAGATGGGCATCGACGTGCGCAAGATCCATGCCGGTCATGCCAACATGTTCCTCAGCCCGTTGTTCCGCGACACGTTGGCCGGGGTGACAGGAGCCGTCATCGAACTCTACGATACCGACGGATCGGTGGGAGCAGCCAAGGGAGCCGGCATGGGGGCCGGCATCTACCGTGACCATCACGAGGCATTTGCCACGCTCGACAGGCTGGCCGTCATCGAACCGTCTGCGGCCGATGCGCCGGCCTACGAAGAAGCCTACCAGCGCTGGAAAAGCTATCTGTGACGGCAAGAAGAAAAATAATACATTACTTACTAATAAATTGAACAACTATGAAAGAGTATTTTCCTGGAATTGAGAAAATCAAGTTTGAAGGCGTAGAAAGCAAGAACCCGATGGCTTTCCGCTATTACGATGCAGAACGGGTAGTGATGGGCAAGAAGATGAAAGACTGGCTGAAGTTCTCCATGGCTTGGTGGCACACCCTGTGCGCCGAAGGAAGCGACCAGTTCGGAGGCGGCACGAAGAAGTTCCCCTGGAAGGGCAACCCCGACAAGGTGCAGGCTGCCAAGGAAAAGATGGATGCCGGCTTCGAATTCATGCAGAAGATGGGCATCGAATACTACTGCTTCCACGACACGGACCTCTGTGACGAGGCCGAAACCATCGAAGAATACGAAGCCAATCTGAAGGAAATCGTGGCCTACGCCAAGCAGAAGCAGGCAGCCACCGGCATCAAGCTGTTGTGGGGCACTGCCAATGTCTTCGGCCATGCCCGCTACATGAACGGTGCGGCTACCAATCCCGACTTCGACGTGGTGGCACGGGCGGCTGTGCAGATCAAGAACGCCATCGATGCCACCATCGAACTGGGCGGCACGAACTACGTGTTCTGGGGCGGTCGTGAAGGCTATATGTCCCTGCTCAACACCGACCAGAAGCGCGAAAAAGACCACCTGGCCCAGATGCTGACCTTGGCCCGCGACTATGCCCGCGCCAAAGGATTCACCGGCACGTTCCTCATCGAGCCGAAACCGATGGAACCTTCGAAGCACCAGTATGATGTGGATACGGAAACGGTCATCGGATTCCTCAAGGCGCATGGGCTCGACAAGGACTTCAAGGTGAATATCGAGGTGAACCACGCCACCTTGGCCGGCCATCCGTTCGAGCACGAACTCTGTGTGGCCGTCGACAACGGTATGCTGGGCTCCATCGATGCCAACCGCGGAGACTACCAAAACGGGTGGGACACTGACCAGTTCCCCATCGACAATTTCGAGCTGACACAAGCCATGCTGCAGATTATCCGTAACGGCGGCTTGGGCAACGGCGGTACGAACTTCGATGCCAAGACTCGCCGTAACTCCACCGATCTGGAAGATATCTTCATCGCCCATATTGCCGGTATGGATGCCATGGCTCGTGCCTTGCTGAGCGCCGCCCGCCTGCTCGAAGAATCACCCTACCGGCAGATGCTGGCCGACCGCTATGCTTCGTTCGACAGCGGCAAAGGCAAGGAATTCGAAGAAGGCAAGCTCACGCTCGAAGAGGTGGTGGCCTATGCCAAGCAGCAGGGTGAGCCGAAGCAGACCAGCGGCAAGCAGGAACTGTATGAAGCCATCGTGAACATGTATTGCTGATCCTGACAGCAGCCTGTCCGAGATTCTTGGACTACCTGTCAAGTTGTCATTCTGAACGTTGTTTCTTCACTTCGTTCAGAATGACAATCAGATAGGTGACGCTGAATTTGACCCACCCTCATTTCGATTGGCTGTCCGATGGCCGGTGACAAAAGCAGGAAAAAATCCGTCACTTTTCTTCTTCATTGCATATTTTTATTATCTTTGCAACCTAACTTCAATGCTCAGCTATTATGAATCTGAAAAATAATCACGTGGTAATTATGGCAGGTGGAGTAGGCAGCCGTTTCTGGCCGATGAGTACTCCCGAGATGCCGAAACAGTTTATTGATGTATTGGGTTGCGGACGGTCGTTGATTCAATTGGCTTACGACCGTTTCCAAGGTATCTGTCTGCCCGAGAACTTCTGGGTGGTCACCTCTGCCAGGTATGTAGACCTGGTGAAAGAACAGTTGCCCGACCTGCAGGACGACCATATCCTGCGCGAGCCCTGCCGTAGGGGCACGGCACCTTGCATTGCGTATGTCAGCTGGAAAATCAAGGCCAAGAATCCCCGCGCCAATATCGTGGTGACTCCGAGCGACCATGTGGTGCTCGACAACCGGGAGTTTTTCCGCGTCGTGAAGTCAGCCATGAAGTTTACCGCCGATTCGGATGCCATCGTGACGCTGGGCATGAAGGCCACCCGTCCTGAAACGGGGTATGGCTACATTGAGGCCGACCTGTCGATGGCCTGTCCCTCGAACAAGGAAATCTACCGGGTGGACAAGTTCCGCGAAAAGCCCGACCTGGCCACCGCCAAACGCTATCTCCAGAAAAAGAACTATTTCTGGAATGCCGGCATCTTTGTGTGGAACGTCAGCACCATCGTCAATGCGCTGCGCGTTTACCAGCCGAACATCGGTGACATCTTCGAGCGGATGCTTCCTTATTTCTATACCGACAAGGAGCAGGAACTGATTGATGAATCCTTCCCCCTGTGCGAGAACATTTCCATCGACTATGCCATCATGGAAAAGGCGGATGAAATCTATGTTTTTCCCGCTTCGTTCGGCTGGAGCGATTTGGGCACGTGGGGCTCGCTCCACGAGCACATGCGCAAGGATGTCTACGACAATTTGTGCCTGGGACCGGATATCAAGGTCTACGAAACCCGTAACTGCGTGATTCATACCCTGCAGGAGAAGAAAGTCATCGTGCAGGGACTCGATGGCTATCTGGTGGCCGAAAACCAGGATTCACTATTGGTCTGCCGGCTGACGGAGGAGCAGCGCATCGGTGATTTCACCAAGGAAGACTGACCGCAGACAACTGACACATATGGAGAGAAAACTCAAGGATTATGGGCTCCTGGTGCTGAAAGGGATGGGCATGGGAGCCGCTGATGTTGTGCCCGGCGTATCGGGCGGAACGATTGCCTTTATCGTAGGCATCTATGACGAACTCATCCAGTCCATCAAGAGCATCGACCTCACTGCCCTGCGTCTGTTCCTGACGGGGCGTTTCGCCGAAGCCTGGACACGGGTGAACGGCTATTTCCTGTTGTCGATTCTGGCAGGCATCGGCATCAGTGTGTTCTCATTGGCCAAGATCATCACGTGGCTGCTCACGAACCATCCGGTGCTGGTCTGGGCCTTCTTCTTCGGACTGGTGCTGGCTTCGGCCTGGCTGGTGGCGAAGGATGTGTCGCGCTGGACCTGGAAGACGGTGCTGGGATTCGTGGCGGGCACGGTGGCGGCCTATTTCATCACTGTTGCCACTCCCGCCGAGACCCCTTCGAACCTCCTGTTTGTGTTCGTGTGCGGGGCTGTCGCTATCTGCGCCATGATTCTGCCCGGTATCTCCGGCAGCTTCATCCTGGTGTTGCTGGGGAAGTATTTCTACATCATGGATGCGGTGAAGTCGCTCCGCCTGCTGGTCCTGGGCGTGTTCGCTGCTGGAGCCTGTGTCGGCATTACCACCTTTTCGCGCCTGTTATCCTTTGCCCTGAGCCATGTGCGCAATCTGACCCTGGCCGTCTTGTCCGGCTTCATGCTCGGCTCGCTCAATAAGGTGTGGCCGTGGAAAGAGACCTTGTCCACCTATACCGACAGCCACGGAGTCGTGAAGCCGTTGATAGAGCGCAACGTGTTGCCCAATGCATCGGTGGCCGAGGCGGTCATCCTGATGGTGATGGGTTTTCTGATGGTCTACGGACTGGAAAAGCTCTCAGCCCGCAAGCAAGGGTAACGGGTCAGGGCTGGCCGCTCCCTCGTCTTCGGATGCTTTCTGCCAGCTGGTAGAACTTCCGGTCTACACCGGCCAGCTGCTGGTACAATCCATCGTCGAACGATTCGGGAGAGAAGGCCATCGTCTTCTGTAAGTAGCTGATGGCCTGCTGTTCCCGGTCCAGCCGGAAGCAGCAATACGCCATCGGAAGATAGTTGCACCGGTTGAACTCGCTGTCTTTCCGGTCCACTTCCTCAAACCATTCGAGAGCCTGGAGCCACTCTCCTCCCGTCAGGCAGATCTGGGCGGCTGTTTCCGTTGCCTCCACTTCCAATTCAGTCTGTTCGGCCAGCAGGAGTCCGTTGTGGAGAAAGACAAGCGCTTCCTCCTTCTTCCCGATGCAGAACATCAGTTCGCCCCAGGTGAGGTAGAGCTGATAGTTCTCCTTGTCCAGTTGTTGCGACAGGGTCAGCTGTTCGTAGGCTTTTTCCAGTTCCCCTTTCTTGATAAAGCAGTCGGCCAGCTTCTGGCAGGCACTGGCCTTTTCCGAATCGTTCAGGTTCGGGAGCGACAGGGTCAGTTCGGCATACTGCTCACAGCGGGGATAATCCTTCAGGTAGTAGTAGCATTGCATAAGTGCCATCCAGGCCATCGATTTGTCGTTGCTGTACGCTTCCGCCTTTTCGAAGGCGGCAATGGCCCGGTCCGTATCGTTTTCCATCAGGCAGATGCCTCCCTTGATCTGGTAGGCCATAGGGTCCTTGTCATCGATGGCCAAGGCAAAGTCGATAGCGTCGTGTGCCTTTTCCGGCTCGTTCATGCCCATGTAGGAATGGGCCAGATTCTTCCAGTAGCGCGATTCGTAGGGGTACAGATCAATCAGTTCGTTCAAGAAAGGCGGCAGGTAGTCATCGTTGCCCGACGAATGCAGGTAGTCCACCATGGTTTCCAGCACATCCGGATGATGGGGCGCTTCGGCGTAAGCCACGTCCAGCCACTCTTTGGCCAGGTCGTATTGGTAAGCGTCGAGACACACATCCACGATGTCAAGCAGGGTGTCGAGCGACCGCTCTTGCCGGTAAAGATGGTCGAACAGGCGGACGGCCTCCTCCGTGAGGTTTTTGTTCAGCAACAGCTGGGCCCGTAGCAGGAGCACCTCGCGGTCGTTCTGGTCGCTCAGTACATCCAGCAGCTGTTCGGCCTGCTCGAACTTCCCCTGAGCCATCAGGTTGCCGCATTTGAAGGTCTGTACATCGGGGTTGTCGGGATGAAGCGACAGGGCATAGTCCACCGCCGTGTCGCTCTGGTCGAACCGTCCGTTCGTGGCGTAATATTCGGCCAGCAACAGCAGGTCGTCGCTCTCGAAATAGGTCCGGTAGCCTTCGCGCATGGCCTGCTCGAACCGTTGGCGTAACTCTTTGAAATGCGGTGTCTTGAAGTCTGGACTGATATCGTTTTTCATGAATCAAATAGAGAATCGTTACTGTAAATCTGCTTCAGGTTCTGCGCCTTTCCCGGCCCGGTGAAGGCCGGAAAGCGCAGAACCTGAAAAGGAATGAAGGCTTGAGGCCTGGAGCTTACTTGTTGATCTTGCTCCAGTTGTCCTTCAGTGAAACGGTGCGGTTGAACACCAGGTGTTCCGGCGTGGAGTCCTTGTCGACATTGAAGTAGCCGATGCGCTGGAACTGCAGGTAGTCGAGCGGCCGGGCGTCGGCCAGGAACTTCTCCACATAGCAGTCGGTCAGAATTTCCAGCGAGTCGGGGTTGATCATCTCCTTCATGGCCTCCAGGGCCGAGCAGTTCTTGGCCTCGCGGATGGCCGCCATTTCGTCGCGCGGATTCTCCACTTTCCATAAGCGGTCGTAGAGACGGACCTCCGCCTTCAGGCAGTGGCTGCAGCTCACCCAGTGGAGCGTTCCTTTCACCTTCCGGTTGGCTTCGGGCATGCCGCTCTTCGTGTTCGGGTCGTATTCGGCATATACCTCTACCACGTTGCCTTCGTCGTCTTTCCGGCAGCCCGTACACTTCACGATGTAGGCGTTCTTCAGGCGCACTTCCTGTCCCGGTGTCATGCGGAAATACTTCTTCGGGGCGTTCTCCATGAAGTCCTCCCGCTCAATCCAGAGTTCGCGGCTGAATTCGATGGTGTGGGTCGGCGAATTCGGGTCTTCCGGATTGTTGATGGCCACCATTTCTTCCACCTGTCCTTCCGGATAATTGGTCAGCACCAGTTTCACCGGGTGCAGCACGGCCGACACACGCGTGGAGCGGGTATTGAGGTCATCGCGCACGGCGCTTTCCAACAGCGCGAAGTCGTTGAGGGCATCGTAGGCCGTATAGCCAATCTTGTTGACGAAACGGTGGATGGACTCGGGCGAATAGCCGCGGCGGCGGAAGCCGCAGAGGGTCGGCATACGGGGGTCGTCCCATCCGTTGACCAGGCCTTCCTTCACCAGAATGAGCAGGTTGCGCTTGCTCATCAGCGTATAGTTCAGGTTCAGCTTGTTGAACTCATACTGGCGGGGACGGTTGTCGTCCAGGTCCTTCCCTTCCTTCACCCAGTCCACAAAGAGGTCGTAGAGCGGGCGGTGGGGCACGAATTCCAAGGTACAGAGCGAGTGGGTCACGCCCTCGAAGAAGTCGCTCTGTCCGTGGGCGAAGTCATACATCGGGTAGGCCTTCCACTTGTCGCCGGTGCGGTGGTGGGGCGTCTTCACCACCCGGTAGATGATGGGGTCGCGGAAGTGCATGTTCGGGCTGGCCATGTCGATCTTGGCACGGAGCACCATCTTGCCCTCCTCAATCTCCCCGCTGTTCATCTTCTGGAACAGTTCCAGGTTCTCTTCGACAGGACGGTTGCGGAACGGGCTTTCCGTTCCCGGACGGGTCGGTGTCCCTTTTTGGGCCGCAATGACATCAGAGGTCTGTTCGTCGATATAGGCTTTTCCTTCCTTGATCAGCTGGATGGCGAAATCCCAGAGCTGCTGGAAGTAGTCGGAAGCATAGTATTCGTTGCCCCACTGGAATCCCAGCCACTGGATGTCTTCCTTGATGGCCTCCACGTATTCCACATCTTCTTTGGTAGGGTTGGTGTCGTCGAAGCGGAGGTTGCATACGCCTCCATACCGCTGTGCGATGCCGAAGTCCATGCAGATGGCCTTGGCATGTCCGATGTGCAGATAGCCGTTCGGTTCGGGCGGGAAGCGCGTCTGTATTCTTCCTCCGTTTTTCCCTTCTCTCAAATCATTCTCTACAATCTGTTCGATGAAGTTCAGACTTTTCTTTTCTGATTCTTCTGTAGTGTTCATTACTGCCATATTGTTGATGGTTACTGTTCCTTGTTAATCTGTGCGCAAAAATAGTGCTTTTTTTTAGAAAAGACAAATACAAGGCCCGAATCCGTGCAGCCTATTGTGCAGAAAGGGCAGGGGAGTAGCCGTGGATGGGGATGCGGAGGAGCTTGTTCGAAAACCTTGGAATACCTATCAGTCTGTCATGCTGAACAGAGTGAAGCATCTGAAAACCTTGGAATACCTATCAATCTGTCATGCTGAACGTAGTGAAGCATCTGAATACATCCACTTTGTGCAAACAGATTTCTCACTTCGTTCGAAATGACAAGGAAAAAGGAAAGTGGAAAACAATTCTCGGACAGCTTGGAGATCCTGTCCGAAAACCTTGGAATACCTATCAATCTGTCATGCTGAACAGAGTGAAGCATCTGAATACATCCACTTTGTGCAAACAGATTTCTCACTTCGTTCGAAATGACAAGGAAAGGAAGAGATTTCTCACTTCGTTCGAAATGACAGGGAAAAGGAAGCGGAAAACAATTCTCAGACAGCCTCGGGAGGGGCCCTTACTTTTTTAAGATTAGGGCCCCGCTGCCATGGAAGACCGGCAAGCAGACAGCAAACTTTTCTAAATCCTTTAAAAAGTAGCTTATTTTTCACTTTTCTTTAATTTTTTCTTCGAAAGGTGAGGCCGAACTAAATAAAATGCTTAATTTTGTATAGTCTGCAGAGGAAAATCCTTTTGCTAAGTCAGAGAAAGGAATGAAATAAAAATGAAAAATGTGTTTTATATCATGCTTTTTTATTTGGCTGGTTCAAAAAAAGGGTGCACCTTTGCGCCGTTATCCTGAAAACAATCTTTTTACCTTAAAAAAAAACTAATACCTATTGAAAACTTGGAAAAAAGGCCCTTTGTGAAAAGCGCCTTTTTTTTGTGGCCATACCTTGATGCCGCCGTTCATTTTTTCCCTGTACAGGGACGGAAGCCAGTCTGTGATCATTCTATTTTCCTCATCGATTGACAAGGGGTAGAAACACCCCGTTTCAACCGCATTATATTAAGGTAGAAAAATGAGTGTCCGATGTCCGGATGGGCTGGAAAAAAGAGGTACCGTTTCTTGGTAAGAGATGGTACGGATTCATTCCGCAATGGGTATAGCCGTATCCGACTTTTCCGGTGCATCTTTTTACTCGATTTGCTCGGTTCCGTGATTGGTTCTCATGGAAAGGCCTGTTCTTCCTGTCCTTTTCAATGTCAAGGAACTTTGTAGAATTGGAAAAAGAAAATAGAATTATAATCATGAGTTTTTGAACAATTTGTACAAATAATTGATAATTTCCTGATATTTTGGTTATTAACCTATTGTTTATTTCGAATTTAATTTGTGTATTTGTACAGTTTAAGAGAGGCAAACGATGTCACGCCCAACAAAAGAAGAAAGCATTTATAAGGTATCCATCCATAAGAACGGAGGATATATGTACGCAGCCAATCATCCATATAAGGTTGACGAGAATGGGAATCGAAAGTATGCCTACTGTCATTGGGGTGTTGTAGATGAGGACAAGAAGTTTATTCCCGGAAAGCGTTATGTCTTTGCCAGTTTGGAGGAAAGGGCAAAACTTATCTTTCCTGATGACTGGGATATGAGTGAAGCCAAACGTCTGTCCGGAGCCAAGCAGCCGGGTCGTCCTGCTTATACCGACGCGGATAAGAACAGGTTCTATGGTGACATTTGGCTTCTTGAGCAGGTAGCTGACAAGACCGGTCTCCGTTCCGACCTCAAGCAGGTGTTTGAGAACAACGAGGAGGTTGTAAACAGCATTCTTACTCTTGCATACTTCTCTGTGTTAACAGGTTACTCTTACAATAGGGTGGCAAGGTGGCAGCGTATTGAGCGTACTCCATACTCGAAGGAACTGACTCCATCCGCCATTACGTATCTCACGCAAAGTATAAGCGAAGAGGAAAGGATGGCTTTGTTCAGACTGCGAGCCGCAAGGCTTAAGGATGATGCCGTTTGTGCTGTGGACTCAACATCGAGATCCGCCTATGGCCATTCTCTGGCCGATATCAAATGGGGTAAGAACAAAGAGGGTATAAGCCTACCCCAAACATCGGAGGTGGTAGTGTACTCATTGGATGACCATATGCCTGTGTATTACAGGACCTTCCCGGGCAATATTCCCGACTCCAGAAGCGTAGATACACTGCTTACCGACCTTAGACACGCCGGGTTCCCGAATGTGGCGCTGCTCACGGACAGGGGTTACGAGTCAATCCAGAACCTTGAGCGATACATACTCAGCGGTCAGAAGATGGTAATGTG
>JALEPZ010000119.1 GCA_022767125.1 Phocaeicola plebeius | reverse complement strand
GTGAGACGGTAGTAATCATAGCCGATTGCCGTGCCGTCTCCCCGGTCACGGTATTTCTTTGCCTTGGATATATACATAGCGGGGGCAAAGGTAAATACTTGTTCCAAAGGGACAAAACGGACGGGTGTAGCATTTTGGGGGGTACGAAGGAAAATGGACGATTTTAAAGATATTTATCCAAAGCAGGAACCAGATTGAGAACTTTGGGGGGACTAAAACAACTTCCTGTTGGGAATATTTAACAAATGGACTGAAACTTGCTGCAATGTGGGTTAAGGTGTAAAACTCAAGCATAGGCGATAGGGGTGCCAAATGTACCCGAATCATGGAGATTTGGCACCCCTATACCGTACCCGCTCCGTACCTTCTCCGCTTCTCCTTCGCTCATTGTTCGCTCGTTCTCCGCTCACCGTTTCCACCTTCTTCGTGCTATAGGAAGCGGAGGAGAAGCGAACATCAGACGAAGAAACAGCGGAGTTGGTACGGAGGGGGTACGGATGAGAGGGTAAATGGAATACCTGGAGGGCGTTCTTTATGTAGCCGGCGATGGATTTCTACAGATTTGATGAAGATACCTTCGTGGAGACTTGAAGACGTCTTCGCGGGCACTTGAAGACGTCTTCTAGGGGCCATGAAGACGTCTTCATCGGCTGATGCAGGTATCTGATAGACTATCCTTATTTCCGGGCGGACACATAGGTCCGCCCCTACGGGTAACGTCATCATCGAATGGTTTCACACAAAATCGCCACTCTTTCCCCCTCCCCACTGCCCTTCCAATGGTTTTTGGTACAGTTGTTCCCACGCCGTTGGAACAACTGTTTCATAGCGTAGAAACAAGAGTTCCAACCGGGTTGGAACTCTTGTGCCGATGGCATTTCGTATCACATTAGCTGTAGTTTAACGGTTTTGGTTGACTACTTCAAGCCTTACTTTTAATGTTGGTTGACTTGGTTAAACATTACTTTTATATTTGGTTGATACGTTTGCGACTTAGTCACGATTGTGGTTGACACTGCCGCAGCGTTAGCAAA
>JALEPZ010000063.1 GCA_022767125.1 Phocaeicola plebeius | reverse complement strand
ATTTCCTTTGTCGCCTCTACGGGAATCGGGAACTGAGCCTGCAAGATTCATCAATTGTTCCAGGATACTTCCCTGTGGTACGATTTTTTTTATTACATTTGCAGTGTGATTGAACTTATACGCGTCAATCGAACGTCTATGGTCAAGTGGCATCATTTTTTAACGTAACTATTTGTTATTCACCTTATAAAGTTACGAAAAAAATTGCCACTTGACCAAATTTTCTGACACTTATTTTTTGTTGAAAATCAGCAAAATAGCCCTATCCATAAGACCATAGCATCCACTATAAAAATACCCCTCTCATTGAGAATGCAACGCAATCTTAAATGAAAGAGCCGTGATAAAAAAGTGAAAATGGGTAACCCTTTGGAAGATAGTTTGTATTTTTGCAGCAACAAATCAATCATGAATGTAGCCATATGTCTGAATCCGTACAGAACACTTACCTGGCAGGACTGACCGACGAAGAAGTCTTGTCGAGCCGACAACAGCACGGGAACAACCTCCTGACACCACCGAAACGACCTTCGATGTGGAAGCTGTACCTGGAGAAATTCGAAGATCCCGTCATCCGGGTACTGCTGGTTGCTGCAGCCCTGTCGCTTGTCATCTCCTTCATCGAGAACGAATTCGCCGAAACCATCGGCATCTTTTGTGCCATTTTCCTGGCAACGGGTATCGGGTTTTACTTTGAATATGATGCCAACAAGAAATTTGACCTGCTGAATGCTGTAGGGGAGGAAACGCCGGTAACGGTGACGCGCAACGGAAAGGTGTGCGAAATACCCCGCAAGGATATCGTGGTGGGCGATATCGTGTGGCTGAATACAGGGGAAGAAGTGCCGGCCGACGGACCGTTGCTGGAAACCGTCTCACTGCAAGTCAACGAATCGACGCTGACCGGAGAACCCATGGTTCACAAGACGCTGCGGGAAGAAGATTTTGACCCAGAGGCGACCTATCCCTCCGACTGGGTGCTGAGGGGGACAACCGTCACGGACGGGCATGGCCTGATGAGAGTGGAACGGGTAGGCGACGCCACGGAAATCGGAAAGGTGGCCCGACAAGCTACCGAACAGACCCATGAGCAGACTCCGCTGAACCTACAGCTGGAAAAACTGGCCCGTCTGATTGGCAAGGCCGGTTTCACCATCGCGACATTGACATTTATCCTGTTCACCGCCAAAGACCTGTATGCTTATTGGAGCCTTCACGAGATGACTGGCTGGCATTCATGGATGGACATCGCACGCATCGTATTGAAATATTTCATGATGGCCGTCACGCTGATTGTGGTGGCCGTGCCTGAAGGGCTGCCCATGAGCGTCACGCTCAGCCTCGCCCTGAACATGCGACGGATGCTGAAGACCCATAACCTCGTCCGGAAAATGCACGCCTGCGAAACGATGGGAGCCATTACGGTGATTTGTACCGACAAGACCGGCACACTGACACAGAACAGGATGCAGGTACACGAAGCCCAGCTGGATGCGACGAAAGAGGAGGTGATTGCTGAGGGAATCGCCGTCAACTCGACCGCCTTTCTGGAGGAAAAAGAAGAAGGGGAGCTGCCGTCGGGTGTGGGCAACCCCACCGAAGTGGCCCTGCTGCTTTGGCTCTACCGCCAAGGCAAGGACTATCTGCAACTGCGCGAACAGGCTACCGTCATCAGCCAGCTGACCTTCTCCACTGAACGGAAATACATGGCCACACTGGTCCAGTCGCCCCGGCACACCCGGCGTATGCTCTATGTGAAAGGAGCCCCGGAAATTGTCATGGGCTATTGCCGGTTGTCTGCCCAGGAGAAAGAGCGGACGGAAGCCTCGCTATTGCATTACCAGAACAAAGCCATGCGCACGTTGGGGCTGGCTTATCGAGAGATAGACCCAGACGAGCCGACCGATTGCAAGGAACTGACGGCCCAAGGCGGATGGACATTCCTGGGCATCTTCGCCATCTCCGACCCTGTCCGTCCTGATGTGCCGGCTGCGGTCCGCAAGTGCCAGTCGGCCGGTATTGACATCAAGATTGTCACCGGTGACACACCGGGTACGGCAACTGAGATTGCCCGACAGATCGGCTTGTGGAACGAGCAGGATACCGAGCGCAACCGGACGACAGGAGCGGAATTTGCCGCCATGACCGACCAGGAGGCTCTGGAGCGGGTAAAGGACCTGAAAGTCATGAGCCGTGCCCGGCCGACGGACAAACAGCGGCTGGTGCAACTGCTGCAACAGCAAGGGGCGGTGGTCGCCGTGACGGGCGACGGTACGAACGATGCCCCTGCCTTGAACCATGCCCAGGTGGGGCTCTCCATGGGAAGCGGCACCTCCGTAGCCAAGGAGGCCAGCGACATTACCCTACTGGACGATTCCTTCCACAGCATTGCTACGGCCGTGATGTGGGGGCGTTCCCTCTACAAGAACATCCAGCGGTTCATTGTCTTCCAGCTGACCATCAATGTGGTGGCCCTCCTCAGTGTCCTGCTGGGAGCTGTTCTGGGGACAGAACTGCCGCTGACCGTTACCCAAATGCTATGGGTGAACCTGATTATGGATACGTTTGCTGCCATGGCGCTGGCTTCCATCGATCCCAGTGCCGATGTCATGAACGAGCCGCCTCGCAAGCGGTCAGATTTCATCATCACGCCAGCCATGAACCGCTTCATCTGGGGGGCGGGCCTGGGATTTCTGGCGGTTCTGATGGGGCTGCTGGCTTACTTCCACCGGCTGCCGGGAGGTATGGACACCCATCACCTGACCATCTTCTTCACCGTCTTCGTCATGCTCCAGTTCTGGAACCTGTTCAATGCCGGCGTGTTTGGTACCCACCATTCTGTCTTCCGTGACGCCCCCCATGCCTGGGGGATGCTGGGGGTGGCCTTCCTCATTCTGACAGGACAGCTGCTGATTGTCACCTTCGGCGGGAAAGTGTTCCGTACCGTACCGCTGACGGTAGAGGAATGGTGCTGCATCACGGGGGCCACATCGGTCGTGCTGTGGATCGGAGAAACGTATCGAGGTATCCAACGAATGCTGCACCGGCCATGAAGATGCTGACCCCTCCCTATACCGACGCGTTGCCCCCGCTCGTTGCCACAATCGGCTGTTTTGACGGGGTGCATCGGGGACACCGGTTCCTGATAGAACAGGTATGTGCAGAAGCCGCACGCCGGCAGCTGGCCAGTGCCTTGATCACCTTTCCGGTCCATCCGCGCCAGGTGATGCAAAGCGGGTATTGTCCCCAACTGCTGTCGTGCCTGTCACAGAAAACGGAGCTCCTGCTCTGCCAGCCGGCCGACTACTGCCTCCTGTTCCCTTTCACGCAAGAGCTGTCGCTCCTCTCTGCCCGCGACTTCATGCGGCAACTGCACGACCGCTTCCATATCCAGGTACTGGTGATCGGCTATGACCACCGTTTCGGGCACAACCGCCGTGAAGGGTTCGAGGATTACTGCCGTTACGGAGACGAGCTGGGGATGGAAGTCGTCCAGGCGGCGCCGCTCCGGATGGACGGAGTCTCCGTCAGCTCCTCCCTGATCCGCGACCTGCTGCGGAAGGGCGATGTGCAACGCGCCAACCGCTTTTTGGGCTATCCGTACTACCTGAACGGACAGGTGGTAAGCGGACACCAGATAGGCCGGACACTCGGTTTCCCGACTGCCAACCTACAACCCCTGTGTGCCGAGAAACTGATTCCGGCTCATGGAGCTTATGCCGTATATGTGTATCTGGGAGATACCCGCTACCGGGGCATCATGAACATCGGCCACCGGCCGACGCTCGACAACGGTCCCCAGGCCAGCATTGAAGTCCATATCCTGGACTTTGCCGGGGACATCTACCACCATTCGCTCAAAGTAGAACTGATGGCCTACTTGCGTCCGGAACAACGGTTCCCCTCGACGGAAGCCCTGGTCGAACAGCTGGAGAAGGACCGGCTACAGGCCATCGGACTGCTGGAAGAGACTTCACGCTAACTCATTGAAACCGATTATGAAACAGAAATACTATGTGGTCTGGAAAGGCGTCAATCCCGGCATCTATACCTCCTGGACAGACTGCCAACTGCAAATAAAGAACTACAAAGGTGCCCTCTACAAATCGTTCTCGACACAGGAAGAAGCGGAGCAGGCTTTTCAGACACCTGCCCATCACTACCTGAATGCCCGCAAGACTTCTCCGTCTGTTCCTGCGGGAGAACAGCAGCTGCCCGAGGGATTCGACCTGAACTGCCTGGCGGTAGATGCTGCCTGTAGCGGAAATCCCGGTCCGATGGAATACCGGGGAGTCTACCTGCTGACCGGCCAGGAGGTGTTTCATTTCGGGCCGGTACATGGCACCAACAACATCGGTGAGTTTCTGGCCATCGTGCATGGCCTTGCCCTGCTGAAACAGAAAGGCAGTGATATGCCCCTCTATTCCGACAGCCGAAACGCGCTGGGATGGGTAAAGAAGAAACATTGCAAAACCACACTGGCCCGCACCGCCAAGACCGAAGCCTTGTTCCAGCTGATTGAGCGGGCGGAGAACTGGCTGAAGAACAACTCCTATACCACCCCGCTGAGAAAATGGGAAACCGACCAGTGGGGAGAGGTTCCGGCCGATTTCGGCAGAAAATAAACGTACGTAACTCGTTGATCATTATGAAAAAAAGATTCTCTTACCTGCTGTTGCTGTTTGCCGTGCTGCTGGGGTATTTCCTGCTGCAGAAACCGGTCTTTATGCTGTGTAACGAAGCCTGGGAGAAAGGGGCCTCGTTCGCCGACTTCTTCCGTGTCATAGGACATGGAGCCTCCCTGGATGCCACTACGGCCGGCTACCTGACGGTCATTCCGTGGCTCACCGTCTTCGTCAGCTGTTGGGTCCGCCGCTTCCCGCTACGGAAAGTCCTGGTGGGCTACTATATCCTGACGAGTCTTGTCGTGGCCCTGGTCTTCGTGGCCGATTATTCCTTGTATCCGTTCTGGGGATTCAAGCTGGATGCTTCCGTGTTCTTCTACCTGGACTCGCCCAAGAATGCCATGGCCAGTGTGTCGACGCTCTATGTAGCGGGCCGCATCCTGACCATCCTGTTGCTTTCTGCCCTGTCGACGGTTCTTCTCTACCGGCTGACACCGGCCGTTCTGCCGGCCGTACGGCATCGGCTGGCCGCGACAGGAGGACTGCTCCTGCTGGGAGGCCTCCTCTTTGTCACCATCCGAGGGGGTGTGACGGAATCGACCGCCAACATCGGACAGGTCTACTTCTGCAACAACGAGTTCCTCAACCACTCGGCGGTCAATCCGGCCTTCAGCCTGCTGGCCTCGGCCGGCAAGACCCAGAACTATGGCGAACAATTCAACTTCTTCCCGGAAAGTGAACGGGCGGCCCTCTTCGAAGGGCTGTACCCCACCGGCGGAAAGAACCGGGTGGAACTGCTCAACACCCGACGGCCCAACATTCTCATCATTCTGATGGAAGGTTTCGGCGCTACGATGGTAGAATCGTTGGGGGGCGTCAAAGGGGCCAGTCCTCACCTGGACCGTCTTGCGCAAGAAGGAGTGGTGTTTACCCGCTGCTATGCCAACAGCTACCGGACTGACCGAGGGACTGTGTGTACCTTCAGCGGCTACCAAAGTTTTCCCACGTTGTCGGTCATGAAGATTCCGGCCAAAAGCCGTACGCTGCCAGCCATTGCACAAGAGCTGGTGAAAGAAGGCTACCAGACGGATTTCCTGTATGGCGGAGACATCAACTTCACGAACATGAAAAGCTATCTGTTGCAAAGCGGCTACCAACAGCTGACAGCCGACGTGGATTTCAGCCTGCAGGAACGGCAGAATCCGTGGGGAGTCAATGACGAGATTACGTTCGACCATCTTTACAAGGTGTTGAAGGAGCGGAAAGAAGAACCTTGGCACACGGCTTTCCTGACGCTCAGCAGCCACGAACCGTTTGAGGTGCCCTATCATCGGCTGGAAGAGAAAAAGCCCAATGCCTTTGCCTACACCGACGAGTGCCTGGGACGCTTCATCGACCGGATGAAAGAGCTGCCCCAATGGGATAACCTGCTGGTTATCTGTCTGTCCGACCACGGTTTCTATTATCCGGAGAACCAAGGGAGCACCCACGACTGGCGCATCCATCATATCCCGATGGTGTGGCTGGGAGGAGCCGTGAAGGAACCGGCTGTGATAGACTGCCTGATGAACCAGACTGACATGGCTGCCACGCTGTTAGGACAATTAGGCTTGCCTCACGACAGGTTCACGTTCAGCCGGAACGTACTGGGCGAGGAATACACGTATCCCTTCGCCTACTACACGTTCAACAACGGGTTTGCCTTTGCCGACAGCACCGGCTGTACGCTGGTGGACAATGCGTCGGGTAAAGTCATGGAGGAACGCCCGTCACCCAGCGAGCAACGCATCCGGCTGGGGAAGGCCATCCTGCAGACCTCGTATGATGATTTGGGCAACCGGTGATGTGTAGGGAGGACAGTTGTTATGCCCTAACAGGCACTATAAAAAACAAGAGTGGGGATGGTTACTGTCCCCACTCTTTTGTTGTTTAATGCTGGTATCAAACCTCGTGCTTACTGACTCGGCTCAATATTCCTCCTCATTGAAGAAGAAATCCTCTTTACTCGGGTAATCCGGCCAGATGTCTTCGATACTTTCGTAGATTTCGCCTTCGTCTTCCATTTCCTGTAAATTTTCGATGACTTCCAGCGGTGCACCTGAACGCATTGCATAGTCAATTAATTCGTCTTTTGTTGCCGGCCAAGGAGCATCTTCCAGCTTTGAGGCCAATTCCAATGTCCAATACATAGTATAGTTAATTAAATTATTATACATGGTTCTTATGGGGACACAAAAGTATAACAAATTCCTTCATCTACAATTTTTATCCCATATTATTTCCTCATTTTTGGATAAATTATTCAATTTTCGCGATAATACAAACAAATAGTCGGAAAGCCGGTTGACAAACTGCTTGACAGGTGCATCCACCTCCCAGCCTTCGCTTTCTTCCAGCCAAAGGATCCGCCGTTCTGCCCTCCTACACACCGTACGGCATATGTGACAAACACCCGCAGCGGGCGTTCCCCCCGGCAGGATGAAGGCCTTGAGCGGCGGCAGTCCCTCATCGAGGGTATCAATGGCGGCTTCCAGACGGGCAATGGCCCCATCGCTGATACGGCTTTCTGCCGGCAGTGAAACCTGCTGTACATCGGTGGCCAGATAGGCGCCGACAACAAACAGCTGGTGTTGGACAAAAAGCAGGCACTCCCGTTCCCCGCTGTCGGCAGGAAGCAGTGCTGACAGATACCCCAGCTGGGCATTCAGTTCATCGATTGTCCCATAGGCTTCCAGCCGTGCATGGGTCTTGCTGACACGGGTGCCTCCCACCAACGAAGTCTGCCCCCGGTCGCCCGTACGCGTATAGATCTTGCTCTTTCCCATGATGCAGGCGATTAAAAGAAGTTCACAATGCGATGTTCCTTACAACGCTTCTTGTCGAAAAAAGCCAGCCCCACATCGTAAAGGTCGAACGTCACTCCCACCCGTGGGTCCGCAATCACTTCGCGCCACCATTGTTCCTTCTCCTTCGAAGCATAGGGAGCGCCGATGATGAAGCAGGTACGGTTGCCCACCCAGGGAAGCAACCGGGAAAAGGTCTCCTTGTAGTGGGCAGAGCCCAAGTGAACAAGGTCGGGACAAGTGCCTTCCGCCTCCACCTGGCCCACCGACAGCCGTCTCATGTTGGGACACGCTGCCTCGATGTAACGGGCCGTACACCGGTTGTCTTCCCCATCGTCCACCCACGTGTGGGGCTGCAGATAGTTGGCCAACCGGAACAACATCTTATCGACTTTCTCGCGATAGCCCGCCCCTACAGCTTCCGGCCCGCGACATTGATGAAGCGATTGATAGGCATAAAAAGGCAACTTCTCGTAGATGACAGAAGTAATGAGGTAGAAGTCGGCAGGTGAGTGTACCCCGTATCCCCGCCGATGGGAGAAACGGCGACACCAGTTTTCAATACGTATGAGTAGATTAGACATGCTTTTCATTTTTTTTCGTGTCTAACAAAGATAGCAAAACAGGCGGACAAATCATAGCAATTCCGTCATTTTTTCAGAAGATAGGGGGAATTGCAGCGTAGAACTGCATAAAAATACGCAGGTCTGCCCGACAGGAAGCCTCTCGAACCTCGGTTCCTTCCTGTAGAGCAGACCTGCAGAATGACTTACCGGCCGGGAATACCCGGTCAGACATCCGCCATCACTTGCGCTGACCCAGCTTGTCGTTCAGATAAAGAATGCCGGCATAATCGCTGCACTTCTTCAGCTTTTCAACGATGCCCTGAGCCGTAGCCTCTTCTTCTACCTGTTCGCGGACATATCCCCACAAGAAATCCTGGGAAGCCTTGTCCTTTTCGGCCGAAGCCACGTTGACCAGTTCGTCAATCAGTTCGGATACATGGCATTCGTGCTGGTAAACATGCTCGAAGACTTCCACTACGCTGCCCCATCCTTGCGGAACGACATCAATCTTGCCGACCAACGCCTGTCCGCCGCGCTTGGCAATATAGTCTGCCAGGTTGTAGGCATGCTCCAGTTCTTCCTGCGACTGCTTGCGCATCCAGGTAGAAAATCCGTCGAAACCTTCTTTCTGCAGATAGAAAGACATGGAAAGATAAAGATTAGATGACCACATCTCGGCAGTGATCTGGTCGTTGATGGCTTGGTTTAATTTTTCTGAAATCATAATTGTAATATTTTAGATAGTTAATTGTTTTGCTTTTGTTCGGATGCCGGGTATTGGCCCGTCTCTGAAAGACCTTGCAACATCCGTGCCTTTCCCCAAAAATAGCGCGAAATGTGACATTTGTCCATCCATCCGGCCATTCCCAGACAGCCTGTCAGTACGAAGCACAGGGCAACTGCCAAAAACAGCATACCTGTCGGCTCGAAACGGAACCACGGAACCATGCCTCGGGAAAGCAGGGTAAAGATAGGGGAAAAGACGAAAATGACAAAAGTATTTCGCCCGATTAACAGACCATAACGGCTTATTTTGGGGGGAAGGCTGCGGAAAAGAGCCAGTCCGACACTGATGGCCAGATAGGTAATGGCCACCCCTGCCAGGGTGAAACGGTCCAGATGGGCCGGACAGCCTGCCAATAGTGCCAACACCGGCAGCGACCACCACGACCCTCGAAAAAAACCGGTAAAGCGGAGGCCCGACCAACGGAGGGCTATTCCTCCTCCGTAATAGAATAGGCTGGACGGGGCTGCCAGGTGAAAAACGACCGATACCAGCGCAAATACGGCCGACAGCAGCAACAGTTGGCGGTAGGTATCGGACAAGCAGCTGTATCTACCGGCCCACTTCACCCCATAGGCACACAGGCTGCCCACCATCAGCGTATGCAGGTACCAATAGGGCCCTAACGGATGCAGAATCAGTTTGTTGAAGAAAGTCGGCCCATCGAGTGTATCTATCCCGTCGCGTACCGGCAAGACAGCCGACATCACCACATAGCCGCTTTCCATGACGGCATAGGGCACCAGTATCCACCACCAGGTACGCAGAAACTCCCTGACCGGTTTGGCCAGGTTGACCAGGTAGCCCGAAATCAGCAGAAAGGCAGGAATGTGAAACGTATAGACCAGTTGCTTGGCATAAGGGTAACGGTCGCCAATATAAATAAGGTGGAACGCCACCATCAGCACGATGAATACGCACTTCAGGAAATCCAGTTCATCAACACGTTTAGCCATGGCCGCATTCACTTGTAACAGCTTGCTTAAAGAAAAGAGACCGGGGCGGCTTCGTGGCGGTCATTCTGAATGCCTGAAGACCCGCCTACAGGCGGACTTTCGTCGACATTCAGAATGACCCTCTCAACCAACGCGTTTACACGTTGCCGAGTTCCAGCCTTCCCCACGGAAGATTATTTTCTCTTCATCATCTGGATGAGGCTGTTGGCACCGCCGAAAGGCAGATAAGCACCTTCCAGACGAGTTCCGACCAACTTCTGGGCCATCAGCACACGGCCGGTAGCATATACATCCGTCATGACGGCTTCCATGAAGCCGTCGGGGAAACGATAGTCATGGGTTCCCTTTTCGGCATTGGTCACATACTGCAGGTCGGTCAGGCTGTCCACCTCCAACGTATAGCGGAAACGGAGTCCGACGGCCACTTCCTTTTCGGGAGTGACAAACACGATTTGTGTAACCACTGTCAGCAAGTTCTTCTTGATGTCCGACAACAGGTCGAAACCGACCTGGGGAACCAATGCTTTCGAATCGTCTGCCAAAATCTCGTCATTGCGTGTAAAACCGTCTTCTGCAATTCTTCTAAGGCTAATTTTCAGTTCACTCATATATTCTCTTTCTATTTTTGTTTTTATCGTTATCGCTTTTTCCCTGCAAGATAAATTCCGTACAAATGTAGATAAAAAGATTCGATAATGCCAAATTTACGTGAATTTTGATTCATTTTGTACACGGCTCTTTCATTTAAGATTGCGTTGCATTCTCAATGAGAGGGGTATTTTTATAGTGAAAACTATGGGCGTGTGGTTAGTTTATTTTGTTGATTTCCAGCAAAATAAGTGTTTATAAAATTAGTCAAGTGGCATATTTTTCGTAACTTTAAAGGTGAAAATCAAACAGTTACATTGAAAAAATGAAGCCACTTGACCAAAGACGTTTGATTGACGCACATAAGCTCAATCACACCACAAAAGTAATAAATAAATCCGTACCGCAGGGCAGTATCTTGGAACAACTGATGAATTTTGCCGACTCAGTCCCCGATTTCCGCAGAGGCGACAAAGGGAATATCCGTCAC
>JALEPZ010000061.1 GCA_022767125.1 Phocaeicola plebeius | reverse complement strand
CGGGAGGTTGAACATGGCGGAAAGCTCCGGAGTACGGGTATTGACGATAATTGACAGCATATCCTTGGACTCGATAACGATACCGGCATGCTTGTCCAGCTTTTCCGGCTCGTTTACGGCTTTGTTCTGGAAATATGCAATATTCTTGACCTGTGCACACCCTGCTATTATGAGCATCAGTGCAACGGAAACAACCAAATTTGAAAACTGCTTCATCTCTTGCTTGTCATTTTAATAGAACATTCAAAAATAATACTTTTACATCTAAATAACAAATTATGGATTGAATTGCATACCGAAATTGAAAATGGCATCCAGGTTGGAATTCACTGCAAAGTACACTCCCCCGGCGGGGCCATGCGCCTTTTGTCCCGAGGGTAGTTTACATAGGCGGAGGATATGCCGTAACTATTGCAGGTCCTGGCGGTCCAGGGGAATTTCACGGGAAGGGAATCTAATGCTCAAGGTGATTATGGGGATGCCATACTGCCGGAATAGCAACGTGACCCAGGCTCCTGGGCGACTTCCGGCGCCGCACTTATCCTCGTGAAATTCACCTGGAACGAGGATATGCCCTACAGTAGTGTAGAATGGGGGTTGGCGTTCCCGGTGAGGGCAATTTGTCTCCACCGGGAACGGGATAGTGGCCCACAGATACCTGTAGAGGGTCTGCCCGTGCCAGGTGATTTTCACGGGGGATGGAATCGAATACCCAAGGTGATTATGGGGATGCCATACAGCCGGAATGTACGCACTCCGGTTGCAACATCCACTGCTGCGGGGAGCTCGACCAAAGGGCTCTCCTCGCTGTGGCCGTTGCGCTGTTAGCGGTTGGGGATGAAAGGCAAAGCAGGACCCGGAAGGGGCTGAGAACGATAGCTGAGTGGGATTGAGAGGCTTGTCGTTGGCAAAGTTAACGTCAGCAATATTATTTGTAGAAGGTATCCACATCAGAGTGGGCGCGGTCACGCGCCGCACTTATACTCATGAAATTCACCTGGAACGGGCACATGCACTACAGTGGTGTAGAATGGGGGTTGGCGTTCCCGGTGAGGGCAATTTGTCTCCACCGGGAACTGGATAGTGCCTCACAGGTACCTGTAGAGGGTCTGCCCGTTCCAGGTGATTTTCACGGGAGGGGATTTTGACGAAGAGATGATGTGTACAGGCACCGCAGCCGGCAAATACGCCGGCCGGCTGCTCAAAGCAAGCTACGCAGCTCAGCCCAAGGGCTGCTCCGCTTGCTTTGTGCCTCAGACGCTCTAAATTATCGGGTGTGGAAATATACAAACAGCCGGTCGAGTAAAACTCGACCGGCCAAAGTGTTGTGGAGATATAGAGATTCGAACTCTAGACCCTCTGCTTGCAAAGCAGATGCTCTACCAACTGAGCTATACCCCCAAACGTGTATGCAAATATAGACAAATAAAATCAAAGAACAAAATAAATCCGGAAATGAAGATAAAAGAATATGAGGATAAGGGTAAAGCCGAATAAAAAATGGAATGATCCGGAAAATTGTCTGAATGTTAAAGTATTTAATTTATTGCAATAAAATATTTTCAATTATGCTGATTTATTGCTCAATTTGTCGGAAATCCAAAGGAAAATATATGTAACTAAAGAGGCTTAAAAATGGCGAATATTTTTGATAGTCAAATATTTAAATCGAAAAGATTTGGAAATATAAAACATCTTGACTAACTTGCCGGCAATAGATTAAAAAATAGGTTGGCAACATCTGCGGAATGGATGGATTTGTTAGGAGAATAAGTACCATCCGGCTGCCCTGCAAATATTTTTGCATCGTGCGGCTATTTCTGCAGATGTTTTTATATTTTTGTAATGGAATGCAAATAAAGCACAACAATGGTCTTTGGAAGATAACATGTCCCAGATGACGGAGCATATACAAGTATCATTATTTATTGTAAATGATGGAAAATCAATACAAATAACAGCTTTCTTATGATAATCGACTTCAACTCAATTCAACAGCAGTCAATTGCAAATTTCAAAGGCGGTGAAAAGGCTTACGATGTCAGGATGTTTACCGATCCGGCCAATAAGATAATGAAGGGACACCTGGAGCCCGGAGCATCGATCGGGATGCATACCCACGATACATCCTCAGAAATCATCTTCATTATCCAGGGACACGGTAGCGTAATCGATGACGGAGAGAAGAATCCGGTAAAGGCAGGCGATTGCCTATACTGCCCTAAAGGACACACCCACAGCCTGATAAACGACTCCCAGGAGGGACTTGATTTCTATGCAGTAGTCGCGGAACAGTAAACAGAAAGAATTGAAAAACATAGATTTATCCAACAACAAGCCGGTCCGGAAGGGCCGGTTTTCTTTATGATGGGGACAAGTATGCGATGCGTAGCGCTAAATAGCAGCTCTCTCCACTACTGATTCGGAGTGGATAACAAAGGTAACGTATCAAAATAGATGACAAAAGAAAGTGTATGAATAATAACGCGAAAGAGAGAATAAATTAGGGCAGAGAGACATAGTGCAGACAGAATAAATAATAAAGTATAAGGCGAAATGAAATTGACCTGATGACAGAAGGAGCATAGCAAACAGAATAGAAAACGACAAGCAACACTTCTGGACGACAAAGAAAAGATATGAAAACAAACAAAAAAGGAAGACTATGCAAAGAAGTCTCAGAAATAGCCTTAGTCTAACCAGAATAGCATTCTGGAAGAAAGAATTCTGGTGGATGGCATCGCGGTAGATGGCATTCTGAATAATGGAACTGAGCACAAATAAAAAACCCGGACATCC
>JALEPZ010000027.1 GCA_022767125.1 Phocaeicola plebeius | reverse complement strand
TCGCACAGTATGCAGACAACAGCATCAATAATAAACTATAACCGTCCGATCTGGTCCTCAGACAAGCCGGATGCTTGCATAATTGTCCTTACATCAACACCCAAAGATTTCAAGTTCTTGGCCATCTCTATCTTACCTTCTGCACGACCTTCTGCACGACCTTCTGCACGACCTTCCATCTTGGCGGTGTCGAGCACATCATTCTGAACCATAATGTCATCCATGTGCGCATCATAAGCCTTACGTTCTTCATCCGTCATGGTCATGTAAAGCAGACGTTGGCGAGCTTCCTTCAACCCTGGCGTAGAGGTGTCATCCTTGATGCGGTTATTCTTCAGGTAGTCCAACCACTCCTCAATAGGGGTACGCGCCACATCGTTGAACTCATTAACTCGGATGATGTAGTATTCGGGGAATACATCCTCAGGCACGGTCATCTTGATCTCATCCGCTTCACGCGTGTTCACCTTCAGTTGGTCACCCGTATGCACACCGGTGAAAACCGTCTTCCCGTGATAGAGATAGTCACTACCCTGACCCAGATCAAAATAGAGGATGTTGATGGAATAAACCTTCTTCACCTTATCGTACTTATTGCCGATCTCGATGTGTTCCGTAATGGCTTTCGACACACCATAGAGCATACGCTGCAGGTAATAGAGCTGACGGGTCAGTTGGACCTCCACTATAATAATGTCTCCTCGCTCGTTTTTGGCCTTTATATCGACACGGTTGAACTTATCGACAGCATTCTCCTGGTTGCCTTCGCTCTCCAAGATCTCGGCTATCGTCACCTGCTCGCCCGTGAGGACCGTTATCAGTCCCTCCAACACGGCAAAGTTGGCCTTGTCACGCAACATGCGCTTCACTGCCCAGTCAAATCGGATGTATTTGTTGCTCACTTCCATGATCTCCTCCGTTATTTGTATTCCGTTCCCAAAATTAGAGACTCTATTTGAATCTACCAAATAATCAGCCTTATTTTGTCACATAAATTCTCTACTGGCAACAGGCTTGTAGAAGTTGGACTAATTTTCACTATGTGAAAAAGATAAAGCCCATACCGCCAGGCCTGAAACCACCAAAAAAAGAATGTTAACTATTCTTGTCTTCACTCCGGGTAGAGCTGGGCCAGCAGACGCTGCCGAAACTCCCGGCGTTCGCGCTCGTACTGCGCGGCCAGGTCGGGACGGTTCCGGACATAAGCCGCCGTCAGACGACTGTACTTCCGGTCGATGAGCTGCAACATCGCGAACAGGCGGTCCAGCCCCATCACCATCGTCCCCTCTCAGACTTTCTTGAAATAACCATTGGTGGCATGCAGGGTGACATGCTCCACCTGCGTGAGCGTAAAGTTCAACGCACGCAGCTGTTCCGCCATCAGGACGGCAGCCTCACGGGCACGGTCGGAAGCCAGGGCAATGTCCACCTCGTACCTCTTGTCCCACTTGCGGGACGTCTTGTTGTTCTTTTTCATCTGACAAACTGTTTTTGTAAGTTACTGCTCCCCATTGGAGAGCATTTCATTGTATTTCTGCTACTTCGGGTTATCTTCACTTCTGAGATAACCGAATGTAGTATTTATAAAAAATTTCACCAAAATGACAAACAGAATTTCTTATTTCCATGCGCCCGTGGCCTCCTGGCGGACGGACCGCGGACAGTTCGTAGCGGCTTCCATGGAGCCAGCCCTCACCATGACCTTACAACAGGTCTATCAGCTCATCACCGCCGATGCCACCCTGCGGCAGCTCACCGAGGAGGTACGCCGTGCCGGCGACCTGGGGGAGGCCAAGAAGCGGCTCCTGCCCTTCGTCACGCCCTTCGGCACCTTCAGCCGGCGCAACTGCCGGTCGCTCCTCCAACTCTCCGGACTGCTGCCCGTCGATATCGACAAGCTCCCCTCGGCGCAGGAGGCCGAGGAGCTGCGCGACCGCCTCGCAGCCGACCGTTTCCTCTGTCCCGCCCTCACCTTCGTGAGCCCCAGCGGGAAGGGGGTGAAGCTCTTTGTCCCCTACGCCACCGAGCGGGTCCTCAGCGGACAGATCACCCTCGTGCAGCTCTTCCAGTGGACCGCCACCTACATCGAGGCGGTCTATAAGAGACCCGTAGATGGCAGCGGCAAAGATGTCGTCCGCGCCTGCTTCCTCTGCCACGACCCTCACGCGAAATCTACCCTTTTCACCCATCCCTAATTCCTGATAACTATGATGAACGACTTGTCACGTTTAGTCGCCGCCGCAGAACAGTGCGGCACCGACATTGCCCCGTCCTACGACGAATACACCCTGCTGGCCTTCGCCATCGCCACCGACTGCGGCGAGGCGGGCCGCGACAGTTTCCACCGGCTCTGCCGGCTCAGCGCGAAGTACGACGCACGCAATGCCGACCGGCTCTTCTCCGCCGCCCTGGCCTCGGGACGCGGCGACGTACACCTCGGGTCGGCCTTCTGGCTCGCCAAGCAGCACGGCGTGGAGGCGGGGGCGCCGCCGGAAAAAGTGTGCAAATGTGCAGCGCACTCCCCCACACCGTTTCTCACACGGGCGCACGTACCTTATAATGCGGAGACGGAGGAGGAGGACGGGTCTGTAACGGCAGACGGCACCGACGACCCGCTCTCGGAGAGCAGCGAGCCCTTCCAGCCCCTGCAGGTCTTCGACCAGTCCGCCGGATGGCCCGAACCCCTGAACGAGCTACTGACGCTGGCGGAAACCCCGCAGCAGCGCGACGTGCTCCTGCTGGGACTGCTCAACGTCCTGGGCTGTACCCTGGCTCCCTGCGTGAGGACCCTCTACGGCGGACGCTGGATGCGACCCGCCCTACAGACCTTCATCGTGGCCCCGCCCGCCTCGGGAAAGGGGGCGGTGGCCTGGTGCCGACACCTCGTGGAGCCGATCCACGAGCGCATCCGCAGCGAGGTGGACAAGGCGATGGACACCTACCGGCAGGAAAGGAAGGCCTACGAGCTGCTGGGACGCGAGCGGGCCAACGTGCCGGAACCACAGCAGCCCCTGAACCGGATGTTCCTCATCGCGGGCAACAACAGCAGCACGGGTATCGCGCAGAACATCATCGAGTCGGGCGGCAACGGGCTCATCCTCGAGACCGAGGCCGACACCCTCTCCGCCGCCATCGGCACCGACTACGGCAAGTGGAGCCACCTGCTCCGCGACTTCTTCGACCACGGGCGCATCTCCTACAACCGCCGCATGAACCAGGAGTACCGCGAAATCGGTGCCACGCTGGTGGGGGTGCTCATCTCCGGAACACCCGCGCAGGTGCCGCCCCTCATCCCCTCGGCGGAGAACGGCCTCTTCTCGCGGCAGCTGTTTTACTACATGCCCGCCGTCCGGAAGTGGAGGAGCCAGTTCAGCACGAAGGGCACCGACATCCGCTCCGTCATGCGGGGCGCGGGAGAGGCCTGGCTGCGCACGCTCGACGAGGTGCGCCGGCAGGGGACGATCCACTTCCTGCTGACCCCAGAGCAACAGCGGCGCTTCGACGGACGGTTCGGCGGGCTGTTCGACCGGTGCCAGACAAGCGGTGCGAGCGAGATGGCGGGCACACTGGTCCGCATGGCGGTGAACATGCTGCGGATAGCCACCACGGTGGCCGTGCTGCGCCACATCGAGCGGCACGGACCAACGTTCGAAGCGGCCGTCCACATCGCCCCGGAGAACGTGGCCGACGGGGCGGTGGGAGCGCGGCAGGTGGGCATCGGCGACGATGACTTCGATGCCGTGCTGGCACTGGCGGAACCGCTCTACCGCCACGCCACGCACATCCTGTCGTTCCTGAAGCGATGCGAGGTGCAGAACCGGAACCTGTCCGACCGCGAGCAGCTGCTGGCGTCCATGCCGCCCGCGTTCACGCGCAAGCAGTGGATGGAGCGGGCCAAAGCGACAGGAGTGCCGGCGAACACCGCCTCGTCGTGGCTGCAGCGGATGGACCGGCAGGGGACGGTGGTGTACCTGAAGGACCGGAAACTGTATGTGGTAGCGGCCCGGAGAGACGAGACGAATTTATAATGTACGCGCGCCTGTGTGAAGAATATACCCGGACGTGCACTGCACATTTGCACACTTTTTCAGCCTATGAAACGAACACAACTGGCACTGGAGTACTTCCCGGACTCCTCGCCCAGTGTGGCCCGCCGCCGGCTCACGAAATGGATCCATAACTGTACCGAACTCTACGAGCAGCTCACCAAGGACTGCCGGAAGTTCGATGGGCGGCAAGAACTGACCATCCGCGAGGTGCGGCTCATCAAGTACTACCTCGGGGAACCCTGACGATGGGCATTCTGGCCCCTCAACAATGCCTGTCCTTGCGGGATAAGAATGCCTGTTGTCAGGTGCTGACAATGGGCATTCTTAGGGGACAAGGACAGGCATTCTAAGACCCTTACGACAGGCATCCTTGGAGTGCCTCCGCCGAAACGGACAGAAATGGACGGAAAAGGCCGTCGCGACGGGTCCCGCACGTCGTATCTTTGCATCGTGGCCGGAGGAAAGAGCCCCGCCACACCTGATTGTCTCACCCATTAAAACTGTTTTTGTTATGCCGAAAGCCTACAAAGTAACCAAGCGGACCATCATGTTCGACAAGGAGAACCCCCGTGACGTGTACACCGTACTGCCGGTGACATACGGCACACTGACCACCGATGACGTGGCGCAGCAGATTGCCGCCGAATCGTCCGCCACGCCGGGCGACGTGAAGAACGTGCTGGACCGCTATGCGTATTATGTGAAGGAGAACCTGAAGAAGGGATATGCCATCCAGCTCCTGGGATTCGGGGTGCTGAAAATCCGCTTCATGAAGGGGAAGGCGGTGGCCAGCGTGGACAAGGCAAACGCCTCGCTCATCCGTGGCCTGGTGCCGGGTTTCACGCCGTCGTTCACCGTAGTGAACGGATCGCGGAAGTATGACCTGCTGCCGGACAAGATCCAGTTAGTGAAGTACAGCGGCCCGTTGCCGGCAGACGGAGAGGGTTCTTCAGGGTCTTCGGGATCCTCGGGGGAACCTA
>JALEPZ010000001.1 GCA_022767125.1 Phocaeicola plebeius | reverse complement strand
ACACTCGACGGAACGACATCCAGCAAAGCGGCAATGAAGGAAGAAAGGAACCCGGCAACAGAGACCACGGCAACCGCCATCGACACGGAAGAAGATGCAAACGAGGGCAACGGCAGTGATTTTGCCTTTTCCACAACTGCCACGACCTTGTCTGTATCTATTAAGTCTCCTCTCAACTGCCCCACAGCCATGAATGAGGTTCGCAAACTCTCGTCTATGGCAAGTTCGTTGACAGCATCCCTTTGGTTTTCTATTTCTAGCTTTGTTCTTGTTCCAGTCATACAAAGCTGCCTGGCAAGGAGGTCGCTACCACCCGATGTGACAGTACGGTTAATGCGATGGAAGAGCGACTGCTCTCCAAAAACATCCATATCGAAAGAGAACTCATGATGTGGATTGACATATTTCTTTCCATCGCGAAATGCCGTGAGATTACCATTGAGATAAGCCGTCTCATTCATATACACAGCACGCACAGCCCTCAACCTCTCCAATTTCTCACTATTGGCATCATCCAGCCTTCGGGCTGCGATATAAGCCAAGACAAAGAATATGCCCGACGCAACAATAATCATTTCGGCATAATACGTGGCATATATGGCGATAGAAACCACAGCTAAAAGGAATGTCGACAACTGGGCTGCAACAAACCATCTGCCCTTCTTCTTGCAGTGGCGTATCTCCCCAGTCACTTCCTCCGCTTTCTCTTCGTATTGGCAATAAATAGCGCTCTTCTGTTCTCCAAGCTGTTTCAGTATTCCAACTCTGTCCATTGTGACCAAATAAAGTATAAAGTTACGGTTAATCAGTGATAAAAGAATATTGCTGCGTGGCCTGTGCATGTTGGCTTCATTGCCGATAAGGTTAATAACCTTTCAGCCGTAAGGTATTAACCTTATCAGTGGTGCAGTTATATTCGTAGATCACGGCAGATATATTTGACGCACTTCAAGATTGTTGTTTGTTGTGCAAACACACCCGCCCGAGCAACTCGCGCAAGGCGGCATCCAACCGCTGCACCACTTCCTTCATCGCGATTTCGTGCCCCGTCTCGCGCTGCAGCGAAGTGACGCCCTTGTCGATGAATCCGCAGGGGTGGATATAGCGGAAATAATCCAGATTGGTGTTCACATTGAGCGCCAGCCCGTGCATGGTGACGAAATGGCTGCTCCTCACTCCGATAGCACAGATCTTGCGTTCACGGGGCGTTCCGGTGTCGAGCCACACTCCTGTAGCCCCCTCTACCCGTCCGGCTGTCACCCCATACGACGCGCAGACCCGGATGACGGCCTCCTCCAGCCGATGGATGTATTCCTTCAGGCCCAGCTGCGCTTCCTCCAGGTTCAGGATGGGATAACAGACCAGCTGACCCGGTCCGTGGTACGTGATGTCACCGCCCCGGTCGATGTGGAACAGCTCGGCATGAATGCGCCGCAACTGCTCCTCCCCCATCAGCAGGTTGCCCGCCTTGCCGTGACGGCCCAGCGTATATACATGCGGATGCTCACAGAACACCAGCCGGTTCACATACGGCTGGCCGGCCTGCTTGGCGGCCACCAGCCGGTCGAACAGGAGCGTCTGCCGCTCCCACGCTTCCTTGTAGGGCACCAGGCCCCATGCTTCAGTCTTCAAATCCATCGTATCGTTGCTTTTTCTTGTCGGTTGCGAAGATAGGCAAAAATAGCAGACCTCTGGCTTTGCCAGAGACGAATTTAGGGATTTTTTCTCTTTTTTTTTGAGCCATTATTCAAGAAGAAGTCGTATATTTGTCCATACGCAGCATTGCTGACAACCGCTTAAAACAGAAGAAAAGATGATGAATACCAAAAAATACCTGCTTCCTTTTGCCATAGGATGCGTATGCGCTAACTTTTTGTTCCCCTCGTGCAGTGGGAGCCGCCAAAATGCCAGCCGGCAGACCGACAGCCTGCGCCTGGACACGGTGTGCCGGCTGAACGAGAACGGAGAGGGACCGGCCTGCAGCCTGTCGTGCAGCTATGTCTTCTTCCGCCCGTCGGCCGCGGACGACACGCTGGCCCACTGGCTCAACGGCCGGCTGAGGAAGGCCGGTTTCGGAGAACAGTATGAAGGACTGGCACCGGCCGACTTCGTGAAGAAACTGGCTGCCAACTATCTGTCGGACTACCGCGAGGATGTGGAGGCCCTCTACCGCGAGGACATGGCCCGGGGGACGGCACCGAAGGACCTGCCCATGTGGTACAACTACGAGTTCGACTTCCAGACCCAGCTGCTGCCGGGGAAGGGAACCATCTGGAACTTCTCGGTGCTGAGCTTCGCCTACACGGGAGGAGCGCACCCCATGACCTACCGCCAGTGCATGAACATCGACACGGAGAACGGACACATCTATAGCAAGGAGGAGGTGTTCGACCTGAACCACGAGAGCGACATCTGCCGCCTCATCCTGAAAGAGCTGATTGCCGAAGCCAACCGCCGGCTGGAGACCGACACCATCACCTCGGCAGAGGGCCTGCAGGAGAACGGGATGCTGCTGAACGACGGCGGACTCTTTGTCCCCGACAACTTCTTCCTGAAGGAAGACCATGTCACCTTCGTCTTCAACCGCTACGACATCGCTCCCTACTCGGCCGGCGACTTCCTGCTCGACGTGACCAACGAAGAGCTGACCCCTTACCTGAAATCCCTGAACTAACCCGCAACGCCTATGGACCAGCTACTCCGCTATTTTCCGCAACTGACCGGCCGGCAGAAAGAACAGATGGCCGCCCTGTATGACCTCTATACCGACTGGAACAGCAAAATCAACGTGATTTCGCGCAAGGACATCACGAACCTCTACGAACACCATGTGCTCCACTCGCTGGGCATTGCCCGCTTTGTCCATTTCAGCCCCGGCACCCGGGTGATGGACCTGGGCACAGGGGGCGGCTTTCCGGGCATTCCCCTGGCCATCGTCTTCCCCGACACGCAGTTTCACCTGGTGGACAGCATCGGCAAGAAGGTGAAGGTGGCGACGGAGATTGCCTCGGCCATCGGACTGGAGAACGTGACGACCCGCCACTGCCGGGCCGAGGAAGAGAAACAGCTGTTCGACTTCGTGGTGAGCCGGGCCGTGATGCCCCTGGCCGACCTGCTGAAAATCGTGAGGAAGAACATCGCGTCTGAACAGAAGAATGCCCTGTCCAACGGACTGATTTGCCTGAAGGGCGGCGAACTGGAGCGCGAGGTGCTGCCCGTGAAGCGGAAGGCCGTCATCACCGACCTGAGCGACTTTTTCAGCGAAACGTATTTCGAGACCAAGAAAGTGGTTTATGTACCCATTTCCCGACAATAATCTGTAAGATCTATGAAAATCAAACGGTTTGAATTTAATATGCTCCCGGTCAACACCTACGTGTTGTGGGACGAAACAAACGAGGCGGCCCTGATTGACGCGGGCTGCTTCACCGCCAACGAGCAGCAGACCCTGAAACGCTTCATCGACAGCAACGGGCTGCAGCCGAAAGTGTTGCTCAACACCCATCTCCACTTCGACCACCTGTTCGGCAATGCCTTTGTCTACCGCACCTGGGGAATCCGGCCGCAGGCAAACGCTGCCGACGAGTTCCTGCTGGAGCAGGCACCGGCCCAATGCCGGATGTTCGGATTCGAGATCAACGAACCCACCGTGGCACTGGGCGGCTACCTGAAGCAGGGCGATGTGGTGGAGTTCGGCCACACGAAGCTGCAGGCCATCGCCATTCCCGGCCACTCGCCCGGCGGCATGGCCTTCTACAATGCCGAAGACGGCTGCCTGTTCAGCGGCGACTCGCTTTTCCAGGGCAGCATCGGACGGACGGACCTGGCGGGAGGCAGCTTTGACGAGCTGCGCGAGGCCATCCGCAGCCGCCTCTTCACCCTGCCGCCCGAAACGGTGGTCTACCCCGGACACGACGAGTCCACCACCATCGGCAAAGAGATGAAAGACAACCCTTATTTCAGATAACAAAACACTCTCAAAGAACTTAAAAGCCTATACATGAAAACAGACGTTTTTGCCAACCGCCACAATGGCATTTCGGAAACAGAACTTCCCGACATGCTGGCAGCCATCGGCGTGGAGACCTTGGACGAACTGATTGACAAGACCATCCCCCGACAGATCCGGCTGAAGGAACCCCTCGGACTGGCTCCGGCCATGACCGAACGGGAATTTGCCGGACACATTGCGCACCTTGCCGCACAGAACAAGCTGTACAAGACGTACATCGGACAGGGCTGGTATGATTCGGTCACCCCGGCCGTCATCCAGCGCAACGTGTTCGAGAACCCCGTATGGTACACGTCGTACACGCCCTACCAGACGGAAATCTCGCAGGGACGACTGGAGGCCCTGCTCAACTTCCAGACGGTGGTGAGCGACCTCACGGCCATGCCGCTGGCCAACTGCTCGCTGCTGGACGAAGCGACAGCAGCGGCCGAAGCGGCCACCATGATGTACGGACTCCGCAGCCGCGCCCAGCAGAAGGCCGGGGCGAACGTCCTCTTTGTGGACGAAGAGATCTTCCCGCAGAACCTGGCCGTGCTGCGCACGCGCACCGCCCCCCAGGGCATCGTGATCCGCACGGGCAGCTACCGCGACGTGGAACTGACCCCCGACATCTTCGGCTGCATCCTCCAGTATCCTAACAACAGCGGCAGCATCGAGGACTACCGCGGATTTACCGCCAAGGCCCACGAAGCGGGCGCCAAGGTGGCGGTGGATGCCGACATCCTGAGCCTGGCCCTGCTAGTGCCTCCCGGCGAATGGGGGGCCGACATCGTGTTCGGCAGCACGCAGCGGCTGGGAATCCCGATGTTCTACGGCGGACCGTCGGCCGCCTATTTCGCTACGCTGGAAGCATACAAACGCAACATACCGGGACGCATCATCGGCCTGTCGAAGGACAAGTATGGCCACCTGTGCTACCGCATGGCCCTGCAGACCCGCGAACAGCACATCAAGCGCGAGAAGGCCACCTCGAACATCTGTACGGCCCAGGCATTGCTGGCTAGCATGGCCGGCTTCTATGCCATCTACCACGGCCCGGAAGGCATCAAGGACATTGCCAAGCGCATCCACAGCATCGCCACCTGGCTGAACAAGCAGCTGACGCATCTGGGCTACACCCAGAAGAACAGCCTCTTCTTCGACACCCTCCGACTAGCCTTGCCCGACCACGTGTCGCCGCAGAAAATCCGCACCATCGCCTTGAGCAAGGAAGTGAACCTGCGCTACTTCGAGAACGGGGAGGTGGGCCTGAGCATCGACGAAGCCACCACCGTGGCCGATGCCAACCGCCTGCTGGCCATCTTTGCCATCGCCGCCGAAGAACCGGTGCAGGAAACGGCCGACATCCCCGAAGCTTCGTCGCTGAACCGCGACCTGCGCCGCCGCACGTCGTTCCTGACCCACGAGGTGTTCAACCGCTACCATACCGAAACGGAGATGATGCGCTACATCAAGCGGCTGGACCGCAAGGACATCTCGCTGACCCACTCCATGATTTCGCTCGGCTCGTGCACCATGAAGCTGAACGCCGCCTCGGAAATGCTGCCGCTGAGCCAGGCGGCCTGGATGAACCTCCATCCGCTGGTGCCGGAAGACCAGGCGCAAGGCTACCGACAGCTCATCGAGAACCTGTCGGAACAGCTGAAGACCATCACGGGATTCCAGGGCGTGACGCTGCAGCCCAACTCGGGCGCCGCCGGCGAATATACGGGACTGCGCATCATCCGCAGCTACCTGGAGAGCATCGGGCAGGGACACCGGAACCTGATTCTGATTCCGGCATCGGCCCACGGCACTAACCCGGCGTCGGCCGTACAGGCCGGCTACCAGACCCTGACCTGCGCCTGCGACGAGCGGGGGAACGTGGATGTGGAAGACCTGCGCCGGAAGGCTGAGGCTCACAAGGACGAACTGGCGGCCCTGATGATTACCTATCCGTCGACCCACGGCATCTTCGAGGCGGACATCGTGGAAATCTGCCAGATTATCCACCGCTGCGGGGCGCAGGTGTATATGGACGGAGCCAACATGAACGCGCAGGTGGGACTGACCAATCCGGGCACCATCGGGGCCGACGTGTGCCACCTGAACCTGCACAAGACCTTTGCCAGTCCGCACGGCGGCGGCGGCCCGGGAGTGGGACCCGTGTGCGTGCGCGAACATCTGCTGCCCTTCCTGCCGGGACATTCCCTGTTCGGGAACGACCGCAATGAGGTGGCTGCCGCTCCGTTCGGCAGTGCCGGCATCCTGCCCATCACGTATGCCTACATCTGCATGATGGGCACCGCAGGACTGGAGCAGGCCACGAAGACGGCCATCCTGAACGCCAACTACCTGGCAGCCCGGCTGAAGGATACCTACGGCATTGTCTACAGCGGGACGACGGGCTATGTGGGCCACGAGATGATTCTGGAATGCCGGCCCATCCACGAGAAGAGTGGCATCAGCGAGAACGATATCGCCAAGCGGCTGATGGACTACGGCTATCATGCTCCTACCCTCTCCTTCCCCGTTCATGGTACGCTGATGATTGAGCCGACCGAGAGCGAGAGCAAGGCGGAACTGGACAATTTCGTGGACACGATGCTGGCCATCTGGCAGGAAATCAAGGAGGTGGAGAACGGCGAGGCGTCGAAGGAAGACAACGTGCTGGTGAATGCTCCGCATCCGGAATATGAGATAGTGGGCGAATGGCACCATGCCTACAGCCGCGAGAAGGCGGCGTACCCCATCGGGAGTGTCCGCGACAACAAGTTCTGGGTGAACGTGGCACGCGTGGACAATACGCTGGGTGACCGCAAGCTGCTGCCGACCCGCTACGGCAGATTTGAGGAGTAAGCGCTGTGTGAAACAGGTAGTTATATATCCATGAGGGTGTGTGAAAATAAAAGGATGACAATTAGATAGGCGATGCTGAATTTGACACACCCTCTCATGAAAAAACGCCGCAAGGGAAGTTTCCCCTGCGACGTTTTCCGCTTTATACACCTTTAAACAAAATGAAATAGTTCCCTGGACTTATTTCCGGGCTTCAGCAATGTAGCCCAGCGCTTCCCGACACTTGTCCGTGACGTAGGCCCAGTCTTCGGCAGCCACCTTGTCCTTGGGGAAGAGCTTGGAGCCCATGCCCACGCAGAACACGCCGGCCTTGATCCATTGGGTGAGGTTCTCCTGAGTAGGCTCCACGCCACCGGTGACCATCAGCTTGGACCACGGCATCGGAGCCAGCAGCCCCTTCACCAGTTTCGGACCGAGCACATCGCCGGGGAAAATCTTGCAGAGGTCGCAGCCCACTTCCTGGGCAGCACCTACTTCGGACACACTGCCGCAACCGGGAGTGTAAGCCACCAGCCGACGGTTGCAGACCTTGGCAATTTCGGGATTGAAGAGCGGACCCACGATGAAGTTGGCCCCAAGCTGCAGGTAAAGGGCAGCCGTAGCCGGGTCAACAACAGAGCCTACGCCCATGGCCATTTCGGGACACTCCTTGGCGGCGAACTTCACCACTTCTGCAAACACTTCGTGGGCGAAATCGCCACGGTTGGTGAACTCGAAGGCGCGGACTCCGCCCTCATAACAGGCCTTTACTACTTTCTTGGCCACTTCGGCGTCCTTGTGATAGAACACAGGCACCATGCCGGTCGAACCGATCTTGTCCAACACGGCTATCTTGTCAAATCTTGCCACGTTTATATTACGTACTTAATGATTAACGATTGGTTGAATTAACGCTGTACACGTCCGCTGGCATCGCCACCGGCCAATGCCTCCACTTCTTCGGCGGAAACGAGGTTGAAGTCGCCGTTGATAGTATGCTTCAGGGCCGAAGCAGCCACGGCAAATTCGAGGGCAGCCCCCTGGTTGGGCTTGGTGAGCAGGCCGTGGATGATGCCACCTGAGAACGAGTCGCCGCCGCCCACACGGTCGATGATGGGGTTGATGTCGTAGCGCTTGGAAGTATAGAACTCTTCGCCGTTGTAGATCATGGCCTTCCAGCCGTTGTGGGTAGCCGAGAAGGATTCGCGCAGCGTAGAGATGACATACTTGAAGCCGAATTCCTTGGCCATGGCGGTAAAGATGCCCTTGTAGCCTTCGGCATCGGTCTTGCCGCCTTCCACATCCGCATCGGGCTTGAAGCCGAGGCAGAGTTCGGCATCTTCTTCATTGCCGATGCAGACATCCACATACTGCATGAGAGGGCGCATGATGGACTGTGCTTTTTCCTTGGTCCACAGCTTCTTGCGGAAGTTCAGGTCGACAGATACCGTGACGCCGTGGCGCTTCGCAGCCTCACAGGCCAGGCGGGTGAGTTCGGCCGCCTTGTCGGAAATGGCCGGAGTAATGCCCGACCAGTGGAACCAGTCGGCCCCTTCCATTACGGCATCAAAATCGAAGTCACTCGGGTCGGCTTCGGCAATCGAAGAATGAGCGCGGTCGTAGATGACCTTGCTGGGACGCATGGAAGCGCCGGTTTCGAGATAATAAATGCCCACACGGTCTCCGCCGCGGGCAATGAAGTCGGTCTTCACGCCGTATTTGCGCAGGGCGTTCACGGCCGACTGGCCGATTTCGTGTTTCGGCAATTTCGTGACAAAGTAGGCATCATGGCCATAGTTGGCACAGCTGACCGCCACATTGGCTTCGCCGCCGCCATATACCACATCAAAACTATCGGATTGTACGAAACGGGTGTTTCCCGGAGTCGACAACCGCAACATGATTTCGCCTAAAGTTACAATTTTTCCCATCGTAGAGTATTTTTATTGATAAATAAGTTGTAAAGTTCTCGCCAAAAGCCCCATTCCTGGTTCAACTTTTCAGCTGACAGCAGAAATAAATGCTTTGTGTACGCACACAAAGGTACGATTTATTTTTTATATACCAAAAAAAGTTATATATTTGTGACGAATTTTTTTCTAACCTAAATAGTGGATAACCTCTTTATATATAAATAAGGTAGAGACATGAAACAGAACGAGAGAATACGCATCAAGGACATTGCCCAACAGGCCGGAGTATCGGTTGGCACTGTCGACAGAGTGCTACACGATCGGTCGGGCGTATCGGAAGCCAGCCGCAAGAAGGTGGAAGCCATCCTTCAGCAACTCGACTACCAGCCCAACATGTATGCCAGTGCATTAGCTTCGAACAAGAAGTACAACTTTGTGTGCCTGATTCCCCAGCATCAGGAAAGCGAGTATTGGGACGATGTGGAAGCCGGATTCCGGAACTGTATCCGCGAGTATTCCGATTTCAACATTTCCATCGCCATCGAATACTACGACCAGTACGAATACGGCTCATTCACCCGGGTCGGACTGCACCTGCTGCTGTCGCCGCCCGACGGAATGGTCATCGCGCCGACCGAAAAGAGTGAAACCGAACTCGTGACGAGCGAACTGCACCGGCTGAATGTGCCATTCGTGTTCATCGACTCGAACATTCCCGAACTGCGTCCTCTCACGTTCTATGGGCAGCATGCCAGCCAGAGCGGCTACTTTGCCGCCAGGATGATGAAGCTCATGACGGGCGAATGCAACGAGATTGTCCTCTTCCGGCAGCTCTACGAAAGCCGGCTCGGCTCGAACCAGCAGCTGCACCGGGAGGAAGGATTCCAGGCTTATCTGGCCCAGCACAGCTACCGGCTCAGGACCTGGGAGATGAACCTGGACCCGAAGGACCCCTCGCGCAACGAAGCCGCCCTCGACGAGTTCTTCAACCAGCATCCGGACGTCAGCCACGGCATCACGTTCAACTCGAAGGCGTATATCGTGGGCGAGTATATGATGAAACGCCGACGCACGGGCTTCCACCTGATGGGCTACGACCTGCTGAAACGCAACGTGGACTGCCTGCGGAAGGGCTACATCGACTTCATCATCGCGCAACAGCCCACCCTGCAGGGATTCAGCTGCGTGGAGAGCCTGTGTAACCACCTCATCCTGCGCAAGCCCATCTGCGAGTGCAACTACATGCCCATCCACCTGCTGAGCGTGGAGAACATTGAATTCTACCTAAGTGAACACAAGAAACAGTATTCACAATTTTAGGATATAAAGAAGGAATTGACAATGGAAAAAACTTACCTGAAAATCAACCCTGCCGACAATGTGGCAGTGGCGATTGCTCCGCTGAAATGCGGCGAAACCATCGAAACGGACGGACAATGCATCGTCTTGAAAACGGATGTACCTGCCGGACACAAGGTCACGCTGAAGGACCTGGCCGAAGGCGAAGACATCATCAAGTATGGCTACCCCATCGGACATGCCATCCGGCCGGTCCCCCAGGGGGTGTGGATCTGCGAGAAGGACATCAAGACCAACCTGGCCGGACTGCTGGAATACACGTACCAGCCGGTAGAGGTGAACCTGGACATCGCCCAGGAGGGCCGTACCTTTAAGGGCTACCGGCGGAAGAACGGCGACGTGGGAGTGCGCAACGAACTGTGGATTATTCCCACCGTGGGCTGTGTGAACGGCATCGTAAACCAGCTGGCCGAGGCTTTGCGCCAGGAGACGAAGGGCGAAGGTGTGGATGCCATCGTGGCTTTCCCCCACAATTATGGCTGCTCGCAGCTGGGCGACGATCATGAGAACACGAAGAAGATTCTGCGCGACATGGTGCTCCATCCCAATGCCGGCGGTGTGCTGGTAGTGGGACTGGGCTGCGAGAACAACCAGCCGGACATCTTCCGCGAGTTCGTGGGTCCTTACGACGAAGAGCGCATCCGCTTCATGGTGGCCCAGAAGGTGGACGACGAGTTCGAGGAAGGCATGGCCATCCTGCGCGACCTCTACGCCCGATGCAAGACCGACGTGCGCACGGACATCCCGCTGTCGGAACTGCGGGTGGGCCTGAAGTGTGGCGGATCGGACGGTTTCTCGGGCATCACGGCCAACCCCCTGCTGGGCATGTTCTCGGACTATCTGGTGGCCCAGGGAGGCACGTCGGTACTGACCGAAGTGCCGGAAATGTTCGGTGCCGAAACCATCCTGATGAACCGCTGCAAGACGCCCGAGCTGTTCAACCAGACGGTGCACCTCATCAACGATTTCAAGGAGTACTTCCTCTCGCACGGCGAACCGGTGGGCGAAAATCCGTCGCCGGGCAACAAGGCAGGCGGCATCTCTACCCTGGAAGAGAAGGCGCTGGGCTGTACGCAGAAATGCGGAAAGAGCTATGTGCAAGGGGTGATGCCCTACGGCGAACGCCTGCAGACCAAGGGACTGAACCTGCTCTCAGCTCCAGGAAACGACCTGGTGGCCGCCACGGCCCTGGCCTCCTGCGGCTGTCACCTGGTGCTCTTCACCACCGGACGCGGAACTCCCTTCGGCACGTACGTACCGACCATGAAGGTGTCGACCAACTCGCGTCTGGCCGCCCACAAGCCGGGATGGATTGACTTCAATGCGGGCGTCATCGTGGAAGACGAACCGATGGACCAGACCTGCCGGCGCTTCATCGACTATGTCATCCGTGTGGCCAGCGGCGAACCGGTGAACAACGAAAAGAAAGGCTACCGCGAAATTGCCATCTTCAAGACGGGCGTGACGCTGTAACAGCCAGCCATTTTATCCAAGCAAACACGGACACAGCGACAGGGAAGCGGTCCTGTCCTCCCCCTCCCGGCCGGAACGCCGGGGCCTCCTCCGTATCGCTGTGTCTCCCCTCTAACCTTCAGAACGTTTATGAAACTGACTTCCATTACTCCTCGGCCCAGCCTCTGGGCCTTGTCGCCCTTGCTGGTATTCCTCTGCCTTTATCTGGTTACCTCCCTCATCGTGGGCGATTTCTACAAAGTACCCATCACCATCGCCTTCCTAGTTGCCTCGGTCTATGCCGTGGCCATCACCCGAGGGCTGAGCCTGAACGACCGCATCCTGCAATACTCGGCAGGAGCCGCCAACAAGAACATCTTGCTCATGATCTGGATCTTCATCCTGGCAGGTGCCTTTGCCCAGTCGGCCAAAAGCATCGGGGCGATAGACGCTACGGTCAACCTCACCCTCTTCCTGCTGCCCGGCCAGCTGCTGCTGGGAGGCATCTTCCTGGCCGCCTGCTTCGTATCGCTGTCTATCGGCACGTCGGTAGGCACCATCGTCGCCCTCGTGCCCGTCGCGGCCGGCATTGCCGAACGGACAGGCATGGAAGCCAGTTTCATGACAGCCCTGGTGGTAGGCGGCGCCTTCTTCGGCGACAACCTGTCGTTCATCTCCGACACCACCATTGCGGCCACCCGCACGCAGGGTTGCGCCATGCGCGACAAGTTCCGGGTCAACTTCCTGATTGCCCTGCCGGCTGCACTCCTGGTAGTGGCCTACTACACGGTGAGGGGATGGAACATCCAGGTATCAGACGCACCGGTGGCCATCGAGTGGGTGAAAGTGATTCCTTACCTCATCGTGCTGGGCACGGCGTTTGCAGGCGTGAATGTCACGCTGGTCCTGCTGCTGGGCATCCTGTCGACGGGCTGCATCGGCCTGGCGGAAGGCAGCTACGATGTGTTCGGGTGGTTCAACGCGCTGTCGGAAGGAATGCTGGGCATGGGCGAACTGATCATTGTGACCCTGATGGCCGGCGGAATGCTGGAACTGATCCGTTTCAATGGAGGGGTGGACTACATCCTGCACACCCTGACACGCCGCGTAAACAGCAAGCGCGGGGCGGAACTGAGCATCGCGGCCCTGGTGGGGCTGGCCAACCTGTGTACGGCCAACAACACCATCGCCATCATCACCGTCGGCCCGCTGGCCAGCGACATTGCCGAACGGTTCAAGGTGGACAAACGGAAAAGCGCGAGTCTGCTCGACACGTTCTCGTGTATCGTGCAAGGGGTCATTCCCTACGGCGCACAGATGCTGATTGCCGCCGAACTGTCCCAGCTCTCCCCCATCGCCATCATCCGTCATCTGTATTATCCGATGGCCTTGGCGCTGTTTGTCCTGGGCAGCATCGTGGTCCGTTATCCGCGAAAATATTCGTAAACGACGAATGTAGGCAAAAGAAGCACAGAAATTTGCCTGGAAAGTTGGAGAAGTCCAAAAAAGGTTGTACCTTTGCACCGCAATTAAGGCTGGTTCGGTAGCTCAACTGGATAGAGCATCGCCCTTCTAAGGCGACGGTTCTGCGTTCGAGTCGCAGCCGAATCACTCCTCCCCGAAACAAGGGATTCTGCCGGCAAGTTGCCCAAGCGGAATCCTTTTTTTTCTGCTCCGTTTCTTTCTTCTGCCCCATACTGACTAGGGAAGTCTTGATGATTGACACACCTCCCCCAGGCTTTCCTAGAATTGTTTTCCATTTTCCTTTTTTCCTGTCATTTCGAACGAAGTGAGAAATCTGTTAGCGCAAAAGGGATGTATTCAGATGCTTCACGATGTTCAGCATGACAGTTGGATAGGTGGCCCAAGGTTTTCGGACAGGCAAACCTAAAAAAAGGAGCTACTCTAAAAGTAACTCCTTGACTCTCTGTCGGGGTAGCGGGATTCGAACCCACGACCCCCTGCTCCCAAAGCAGGTGCGCTAACCGGACTGCGCTACACCCCGAAGGCTTTTCTGAAAAGCGATGCAAAGGTAGGGCTTTTTGTCCAATTATGCAAGCAAAACGTCCATTTTTATTCTGTCCCCAATACTTTTTTAAGCTGTGGCACCCACGAACGACCATTCTCGGCCAGCAAGGTGTGAAAGCCGGCAGCCTGTCCGGCTGCGATATTGGCGGCTCCGTCGTCCACAAAAAGGGTCTCTTCGGGATTCAGGCCGGCCTGGTCGATCAGCTGATGGAAGATGCGCGGATCGGGCTTAGTAAGCCCCATGCGGTAGGAAAAGAACAGGCCGTCGAAGAAGGTATCGAGGGACCGGCCTTCGGGAGTAAACTGCGGACTGCAGGCCCAGCCGCCGATGTAGGGGTTGGTATTACTGAGGATGAACAACCGGTAATGGGGCCGCAACTGCTGCAGGTAATCGAGCTGCTGGTGGTCGAGGCCGGAGAGGAAGCTGAGCCAGGCCTGCTGCACTTCATCGTAGGTGAGCGGACGACCGCACAGTCCCCCCAGCTGGCGGCGGAATTCCTCTTCGCTAAGGCGACCCTCTTCCAAAGCCAGGAAGATGCCGGTCTGGTGATACTTGTCGAGAATGTGCTCCGCATCGGCCAGTCCCAGCTGCACAAAAGCCCGGACGGCTGCATCGCGGTCGAGGGAAACGATGACACCCCCAAAATCGAAAACGAGATTTTTAATCATACTATTCTTTTTGTTTCTCACAAAGATACGCTAAATTTGCAGAAACCAAAAAACAATCTATATGAAAACATTATTTGTACCGAAAGTATCGGCCCAGGGATTACTGGCCGAAGGAGTGCCGGCCTTGCTGGACGCTCAGGGCATAGGGTTCCAGCCGATTGACCAGGTGAACTGGCCGGACTATCCCTACCGGCCGCAGGTAGCGTTCCGGATAGCGCATACGGGAGACAGTCTCCTGCTGCATTTCCGGGTGACTGAGGCCAGCGTAAGAGCAGTTGCTGCCGAGGACAACGGAAGAGTGTGGGAAGATGCGTGCGTGGAATTTTTTATACAGACGGACGAGCGGGAGCCTCTTTATTATAACATAGAATGCAACTGTGCCGGTACCTTGTTGATAGGTCACGGCATACGCGGACAGCGTACACACGCCAGCCGGGAAGTGATGGAAAGCGTAGGCCGCTGGGCTTCGCTGGGCAGGGCACCGTTCGAGGAACGGAAGGGGACCTGTTCGTGGGAGCTGGTGGAGGTGTTTCCCGTATCGGCCCTGTTTGCCGACCGGGTAACGTCGCTCGACGGAAAGGTGTGGAAGGCGAACTTCTACAAATGTGGCGACTTGCTGCAGACCCCTCATTTCCTGTCATGGAATCCGATTGACTTGCCGGAACCCTGCTTCCACTGCCCCGACTTCTTCGGCCAGATTGCGTTCGACGGTCCGGAGGAGAAAGCGGTCTGACCCCATAGAGGGAGGGTTGCACAAGGACCCGAAGGATTTCCTTCTTGCCTTGACACACCCTCCCTCTATGGAACCAGACCGAAAAAATCAGTAGTTATTTCTTCAGCCACTTGTCAAGCCAGCGGAAGAACGTACGTTGCCAGAGTATGCCGTTCTGAGGACCGAGCACCCAGTGGTTCTCGTCGGGATAGATCAGCAGTTCGGCCGGAACACCGCGCAAGCGGGCGGCATTAAAGGCGGCCATGCCCTGCGAACCGAGAATGCGGAAGTCCTTCTCGCCATGGATACAGAGGATGGGGGTATCCCATTTATCTACAAAGAGATGGGGCGAGTTGGCATAGCTGCGCTGCACGGCAGGATTGTTCTTTTCCCAGTACGGACCGCCGAGGTCCCAGTTGGTGAACCACAGTTCTTCGGTTTCGAGGTACTGCTGCTCCATGTTGAAGAAGCCGTCGTGGGCGATGAATGCCTTGAAACGCTTGTTGTGGTGGCCGGCCAGCCAGTAGACAGAATAGCCGCCGAAGCTGGCGCCTACACATCCCAAGCGGTCTTTGTCGACATATGGCTCGGTGGCGATGTCGTCGATGGCACTCAAGTAATCGTCCATGCAGTGTCCGCCGTAGTTGGTGCTGATTTCCTCCAGCCATTCCATGCCGAATCCCGGCAGGCCGCGGCGGTTGGGGGCAATGATGATGTAGTCATTGGCCGCCATGATCTGGAAGTTCCAGCGGTAGCTCCAGAACTGGCTGACGGGACTCTGTGGACCGCCCTCACAGAACAGCAGTGTGGGGTATTTTTTGCTCGGATCAAAATCGGACGGATAGATGACCCACGAAAGGAGCTCTTTGCCGTCGACCGTCTTGGTCCAGCGGGGTTCCACCTTACCAATCTTCAGCTGGCTGAAGATATGGTCGTTCTCTGCCGTGATACGGGTCACCTCGTTCCCGCTCTTGAGGTTGACGGTGAACAGTTCGTCGGCCTCGCTCATGGAGTGACGCTTGGTGAGCAGGCGGCTGTCGTCAAGCAGGGCTACAGAAGCGTAGTCGTACTGGCCTTCGGTGAGCTGCTTCACCTCTCCCTGCAGGTTGGTGCTATAGACCATGCTGGTGCCGTGCCATACGCCCACGAAATAGAGGGTCTCACTGTCGGGGGCCCAGCAGAAGCCGTCTACACCCGACTGGAAGCTCTCGGTGACATAGGTCTTCTTTCCTGTAGCCAGTTCCATGACACAGAGGCGGTTGCGGTCGCTCTCGTAACCGTCGCGCTCCATGCTTTGCCAGGCGATGCGGCTGCCGTCGGGCGAGAACTGCGGATTGGTGTCGTAACCGCTGTTGGGGTCGGCCGCATCCTCCTTGCAAAGGTTGCGTGTCTGGCGCGTTTCCGTATCGTAGAGATAGATGTCCGAGTCGGTCGAGACAGAGTACTCCAGCCCCGTCTTCTTGCGGCACGTATAGGCCACCTGCTTCGAGTCGGTGCTCCAGGCCAGCTGTTCGATGCCGCCGAACGGCTTCATGGGAGCCTCATACGGTTCGCCTTCTATCACATCGACGGCCGGACCGGTCTGGTTGCCGTCGAAAGCAGCCACGAACGGATGAGGAACGGTCTCCACCCACTCATCCCAATGCTTGTACATGAGGTCGTCGATGACCCTGCCCGTCGCCTTGTCGAGGTCGGGGTAAAGGTCTGTGGTGCGCTGGCCGTACTTCACCTGGGCGATGAAGAGCACCTTGCTCTCGTCGGGCGAAAAGCTGAAGCCCTCAATGTCGCCGTCGTAGACGGAGAGCTGTCGGCGACCGGTGCCGTCGGGGTTCATTTCCCAAATCTGGCTGCTTCCGCCTGCCGAGGTGAGGAAAGCAATCTTACTGCCTCCCTTGATCCAGGCCGGCTGGCCTTCGCTGGCGGAAGTGGTGGTGAGCTGAGTCTGGCCCGTTCCGTCGGCATTCATCAGACAGATGACCTGATGGCTCTTGTTTTCCTTGACACTGTAGTAAGTCACCGTATAGACGATGCGCTGGCCGTCGGGCGAAGCACAGGAACTGCCGATACGCCCCATGGCCCACAAGGCTTCGGGGGTGAGGCGTCCGTCCTTCACGGTAATCTCTTGTTTGCCGATGACGGGGCCCTCCTGCGAGGCCTCAGTACAGGCCGTCGTGGCAGCCACCATCATCATGGCTGCGGTAATGGACATAAGATGATTCATAGAATGGTATGTTTTTAGGTAATTCAATCGCAACTCACGGATGTCCGCGCCTTACTTGCCCCGCTTCTGACGTTCCTGCTGCAAGCGTTCCTGCTCTTTCTGCAAGGCTTCGAGCTTGGCCATCAGACCGCTCTGACGCTGCTGCGAGGGTTCTTTCTTGTTGGCTTCGAGCTGGGCCAGCAGCTTCTTCTCGTCCGTCATGCGGCGCATGGCCCACATGATGAGGATGCTGATAAGGCTGGAAATGAAGTAGTAGTAGCTCAGTCCGGAGGCATATTCATTGAAGATGAAGAAGAACATGACGGGCATGAGATACATCATCCATTTCATGGCGGCCATCTGCTGGTTATCGCCCATAGCGGCATTCTGTTGCTTCATCATGACCATTTGGTTGACAATGGTAGCTGCACTGAAGAGCAGGCAGAACAGGCTGAGGTGATTGCCCAGCAAGGGGATGTTGGTGCTCCAGCTGATGAGGTCGTCGTAGGCCGAGAGGTCATCTGCCCAGAGGAAACTCTGCTGGCGCAGTTCGATGGCGTTCGGCACAAAGAAGAACAGGGCCATGAAGACAGGGGTCTGGATGAGCATCGGCAGGCAGCCGCCCATGGGGCTGACCCCGTACTGGCTGTAAAGGGCCATGGTCTCCTGCTGCTTCTTCAGCGCGTCTTCCCGGGCCGGATACTTGGCGTTAATCTTGTCAATGTAGGGTTTCAGGGCCCGCATCTTGGCCGACGAGAGGAAGGACTTCCAGGTGGTGGGCAGCACCAGGATCTTGACGATGATGGTCATGAGCAGAATGACTACCCCCATGCTCAGTCCCCAGCCGAGGAGCCAGTCGAACAGGTTGATGGTGAACCAACGGTTGATCCAGCGGATGATGGGCCAACCCAGATAGACAAGGTCTTCGAGCTCCTGGTCTTTCTCGGTGAAGCTCAAGTCGTTGGTGGCGAGCAGGGTCTTGAAGTGGTTAGGACCCAGATAGAACTGGAATCGCGAAGGTTGCGCTCCTGTAGGGTCGAAGGCGGCGGTCACATCGGCCGCATAGCGCTTCATGTACCCGCTGCCCTGTTCCTCCATCTTCGATTCGAGGGTAGCGTTCTCGAAGTTCTGTTCGGCCAGGAAGACGCACGAAAAGTACTGGTTCTTGAAGGCAATCCACTGCAGCGGTTCGGCGACGGATTTCTTGTCGTCCTTGGTCTCGCTGAGGTAATCGAAACTATCGTCAGAGGGCTTGTAAGTCAGGCTGGTGTAGCGCTGTTCGAAGGTATAGCCCTTCTCCATCTGGCGGGCCCGCTGCGTCCAGTCGATGCTCATCCGCTTCACAGACGGCGAGAAGAAGTTCTGCATTCCCCTGGCCTGCACGGTGAGGTCGACAAGGTAGGAATTGGGCAGCAGACGGTAGGTGAAGTCGAGTTCACCGCCCCCGGTAGCCGGCAGACGGAAAGTCACCGTGGTGTCGGTGACCTGTGCCGTCTGGAAATAGAGCTGGCTCGTCAGGATGTTCTCCTGCTTGCCCTCAAAGCCGAAATTGAGGCGGGTATCGTCGCCCTCGAAGAGGGTGAGCGGCTGGTGTTGCTGGTCGTTATAGTCTTTCAGCACCGCCTTGCAGATGCGTGCGCCCTTATTGGAAAGAGTCAGGGTAATGCGGTCGTTTTCAAGGGTAACGGTCTGTTCGGTACCGCTGGAAGCCTGGAAGAAGCTGGAGGTAGAGTCGAGGGCTACCGGCAGGGCGGCTTGCGCCTCGCGGGCCTTTTCCAGTTCTTCCTGCTGTTCGGCCACTGCCTGTATGGAGTCGCGGTAATGCTGGGCACGCTCCATCTCTTCCTGGCTCGGACGGTTATAGATGCCGAAGCCGACGATGACGGCTCCCATCAGGGCGAATCCCACTAAGGTATTTTTATCCATGGTTCTTTACGTTGCTATTCTTATGAGGTTATTTGTACTACTTTTCTTTCTAACTATAAAACTATAAATAAGGTATTGATCATTGAGCGATGGCGGCCTTGACGAACGAGAGGAACAGCGGATGGGGCTTGAGCACCGTGCTGCTGTATTCGGGATGGAACTGCGTGCCGATGTACCATTTCAGGGTAGGGATTTCGATGATTTCCACCAGGTCCGATTCGGGATTCAGTCCCACACAGTTCATACCGGCCTTCTCGAACTCGGCCTTGAAGTCGTTGTTGAATTCATAACGATGACGGTGGCGCTCCTGGATGTGGTCGGTCTGGTAAGCCTCCATGGCTCTCGAACCCGGCTTGAGGATACATTCGTAGGCCCCCAGACGCATCGTTCCGCCCATGTGGGTAATCGACTTCTGCTCTTCCATGATGTCGATGACATTGTGGGGCGTCTTCTCGTCCATCTCGCGGCTGTTGGCATCGGCATACCCCAGCACGTTACGGGCGAACTCGATGGCCATGCACTGCATGCCGAGACAGATGCCAAAGGTGGGCACGTTGTGGGTGCGGCAATATTTCAGGGCCACGAACTTCCCTTCGATACCGCGCTGTCCGAAGCCCGGACAGATGATGACGCCGTCCATGGGAGACAACTGTTCTTCGACGTTCTGTTCGTTGAGCTTCTCGCTGTTGATGAAATGGATGTCGGCCTTGCGGTCGTTATAGGTAGCGGCCTGCGACAGGGCTTCGAGGATGGACTTGTAGGCATCCTGCAGGTCGTACTTGCCCACCAGACCGATGTGGACGGCCTCGGTGGCCCGATGGCGGCGGTCCAGGAAGTCGCGCCAAGGACCCAGTGCGGGTGTTTCGCCCACAGGCAGGCCCACCTTGCGGAGAATAATCTCGTCGAGGTGCTGTTCCTGCATCCGCAGGGGCACTTCGTAAATCGTGGGCTGGTCCTTCGACTGGATGACGGCGGTCTCGTCGACATTACAGAACAGAGCCACCTTCTTGCGCAGGTTCAGACTCAGGTCGTGCTCAGTGCGCAGCACCAGGATGTCGGGCTGGATACCTACCGACTGCAGTTCCTTGACGGAGTGCTGGGTAGGCTTGGTCTTCAACTCGCCGGCAGCCGCCAGATAGGGCACGTAGGTGAGATGGACACACACGGCATTGCGGCCCAACTCCCACTTCAGCTGGCGGATGCTCTCCAGATACGGCAGCGACTCGATGTCGCCCACGGTGCCACCGATTTCCGTAATCACGAAGTCATACTTATACTTGTTGCCCAGCAACTTGACGTTGCGCTTGATTTCGTCGGTGATATGAGGGATGATCTGGATGGTCTTTCCCAGGTAGTCGCCTCTGCGCTCCTTGTCAATGACGCTCTTGTAGATGCGCCCCGTGGTGATGTTGTTCGCCTTGGTGGTCTGTATGCCGAGGAAACGCTCGTAGTGACCCAGGTCGAGGTCGGCCTCATGACCGTCCACGGTGACGTAACACTCTCCGTGTTCGTAGGGATTCAGAGTGCCCGGATCGATATTGATATACGGGTCAAACTTTTGGATGGTCACGCTGTAGCCCCTGGCTTGCAGCAACTTACCGATAGATGATGAGATAATGCCTTTTCCGAGCGAAGAGGCCACACCACCTGTTACGAAAATGTACTTTGTTTCTGCCACAATAGTAGAGTTTAATAATGTTCAGTCAATCTTGTTACCTTATTTTCTTTCAAGCTGCAAATGTAATCAAAAAAGGCGAAATAGTATCGGCAAAACCAAAAAATATCGTAATTTTGCAGACGAAACGAAGATAACACATAAATTGAAATGGAACGATTAACGATTATGGTGCTGTTCATACTCTTGGCAGCGAACGGCACACACGCTCAAGTATTGCAAACAACTACCCATCAGACGAACCAATCGCAGACCACTTCGGAAGACTACCAGGTGGTGCGGATCGATACACTGACTACCATCGACGGGGTCAGCATCATCGAAGAACTGCTGCGCGACACGGTGCCCGCGCCACAGACGGTGCAGCCCGTGGCCGTACCGGCCCTGCCGGCGGCAGACACCCTGACAACGGACACACTGACGACAGGCCTCCCGACCGTTTCGGCTGCCGAAGTCTTCCAGACCCGCTTAGCCACCTTCCGCAGCTGGTACGACGACCGCCTGCAGCGGTGGGACGACATCTACCTGCCGGCACCGGCGGGGGTTCGCTCCAACCCCGATTACTACAAGCTGTCGATGCCGGCCACCTATTATCCGGCTGCCATCGAGCAGGCCGTCAGCATCGAGCAGTGGGAACCGACCATTCCCTTCCTCAAGCAGGACACCCTGCGCCAGCTGGTCTTCCAGGTACCCGACCTGGAGCATTCGAAGGCCATCGACCGCGCCATCAACCGCCAGTTGCTCAGCTTCTACGTGGAGTATCCGCAACTGGTGAAGAAGAACGAACTGCACATGAGAGGCCTGGAGCCGCTGGCCGACCGCTACGTGGTGAAGGAACAGCGCACGGAGAAGATGATGACATTTGCCCACGTGAGCGCCACACCGTCGGGACTGGAGGGCGACAAGGACCTGCTGGTGATGAAACCGAACTTCTGGACTGTGGGGGGAAAGGCGGAGTTGCGCTTCTCGCAGAACCACATCTCGGACAACTGGTACAAGGGTGGTGAGAGCACGAAATCGCTCTTTGCCCAGCTGGAATGGCAGTTCAACTACGACAACAAGCAGAACGTGCAGTTCGAGAACAAAATCGAGTGGAGACTGGGATTCATCACCACGCCTTCGGACACTGTCCACCACTACAAAGCCAACAACGACCTGTTGCGCATCAGTTCGAAGTTGGGTATCAAGGCCTTCCAGAACTGGTATTACACGCTGTCGGGAGAGTTCAAGACCCAGCTCTTCCCCAGCTATGCGACGAACTCGGACGACCTGATCTCGACCTTCTTCTCGCCGGCCGAACTGAACCTCGGTATCGGTATGGACTTCAAGTATGTGAAAAACGCGGTGTGCAACCTGTCCGTGCTGATGAACCCCCTGAACTACACCCGCTACAGTGTGGCCAGCAGCCAGGTGGACCCCACCAAGTTCAACATCGAGGCAGGCAAGAAGGTGAAGAACCAGATCGGTTCGCGTATCGAGTCGACCCTGAAATGGAAGATACAACAGAACCTGATGTGGGAATCGCGCTTCTCCTACAATACCGACTATAAGAAGGTGCTCTCGGAATGGGAAAACACCTTCACCTTCTCGTTCAACAAGTATTTCTCGACCAACCTGTTCGTACACACCCGCTTCGATGACAGCGTGAACCGGGCCCCCGACACCAGCTATTTCCAGCTCCAGGAGCAGCTGAGTCTGGGACTGACCTACAAGTGGTAAGAGCACACGGGATAGATTCTGACTTTTATTAACCCTATTACTCTATAAACCGATTATGGAAATGCCTTCGTTTGTCCAGATACTGGACTTCATCGGAACTTTCGCGTTCGCCATCAGTGGTATCCGCCTGGCTTCGGCCAAGCGGTTCGACTGGTTTGGCGCCTACATTGTGGGACTGGCCACAGCCATCGGGGGAGGTACCATCCGCGACGTGCTGCTGGATGTGCCCCCGGTGTGGATGACCGACTCCTTCTACCTCTTGTGTACGGGATTTTCCCTGCTGTTTGTCATCATGTTCGGCAAGTACCTTATCCACCTGAACAACACATTTTTCCTGTTCGACAGCATCGGACTGGCCCTGTTTACGGTGGTAGGGTTCGACAAGAGCATGGCCCTGGGCTATCCCTTCTGGGTGTCCATCATCATGGGCAGCATCACGGGTGCCGCCGGCGGTGTGCTGCGCGATGTCTTCATCAACGAGATTCCGCTGATTTTCCGCAAGGAAATCTATGCCATGGCCTGTGTGGTGGGCGGACTGGTCTACTGGTTATGCCTGCAGTCGGGCATTGAGAACTATCTCTCCCAGATCTTGGGGGGAACAACGGTTTTCCTGACGCGCATCCTGGCCGTTAAATACCACCTCACCCTGCCCATCCTGAAGGGCGACGAGAGCGGGAATGAGCACCATCTCATCAACTGACCCGATTCTCCGACAGGGATGAGGGTGTGTCAAAACAAAAAACGCCTGTCATCTTGCTTGTCATTCTGGACGAAGTGAAGAAACAACGTTCGACGAAGTCAATCTGTAAGCGTCAGTACATGTATTCAGATTCTTCGCTGCGCTCAGAATGACAATTGGATAGGCGACGCTGAATTTGGCGTTTTTTAACTCTCCTTATTGTTCATATACTCCAAACGAAGTGAGGAATCTGATAGAGCACCACGTGGATGCCTTCAGATTCCTCACTTCGTTTGGAATAACCAGTCGACCTTAGCAGCCGATTACTGGAGCGTTCCGGCCTCTGCCTGCTGGATCATCGCCTGGCTGGCATACATGTAGACCTCTACCCGACGGTTTTCCTTGCGGCCCGCTTCCGTAGCGTTGTCGGCCACGGGATCAGCTTCGCCCTTGCCCTGCACCGTCTTGATCTGACTGCTGGCGGCTCCGCACTGCATCAGATACGACGATACGCTCTGGGCACGCTCCTGCGACAGGTTCAGGTTCTTCTGCTGGCTCTCGGCAGCCGTGCTGTTGCGCCAGCCCTGATTATCGGTATAGCCATAGATGTCCACGTCCATGTCGGCATTCAGCTTCAGTACATTGTTGGCGAACTTACTCAGCGAAGCCTTGGCACCACTGCTCAGTTCGGCACTGCCCGTGTTGTAGAGGATACCCGAGTCGAAGGTCACTTTGACGGCCTGCAACCCGTTGTTATCCACCACCTGTTCCACCTGTGCGCCTTCGATGGCAGCTGCCTGTTCGGCTGCCTTGTCCATCTTCTTGCCAATCAACACACCGGCACCTGTACCGACGGCTGCTCCAACGGCCGCTCCGATGGCAGCTCCCTTACCATGTCCGGCAATGCCGCCGATGATGGCACCCAGAGCCGCACCGCTGCCGCCTCCTATCAGACCGCCCTTGGCGGTATTGCTCATGCTTCCGCAACTGCTCACCACCAAGCATCCGCTCAGCAGTATAGCCATACAGTTTGTCTTTCTCATACGTTAAGTCATTTGTTAGTTAAATTGAAACATTATCGGAAAAAACACTTGGTTTTCCATCAATACGCAAACAGCGGATACTGCTTCATGGTTTCGTTCACGCGAGCACGGACACCGGCAATGACGGCCTCGTTGTCGACGTTCGAGAGAACGGTCTCAATCATTTCCGCAATCTCTTCCATAAAGGCTTCCTTCGCACCGCGGGTGGTGATGGCCGGTGTACCCAGACGGATACCCGATGTCTGGAAGGCCGAACGCGTATCAAACGGCACCATGTTCTTGTTCACGGTGATATCGGCCGATACCAAGGCCTTTTCGGCCACCTTACCGGTGAGGTCAGGGTATTTGCTGCGCAAGTCTACCAGCATGGAGTGGTTGTCCGTACCGCCCGATACGATGGTAAATCCGCGGTCCATGAGGGCCTTGGCCAGTGCCCTTGCATTCTTCTGCACCTGCACGGCATATTCCTTCCATTCGGGCTGCAGGATTTCGCCGAATGCCACGGCCTTGGCCGCGATGACGTGTTCCAGCGGTCCGCCCTGGATGCCGGGGAAGACTGCCGAGTCAAGCAGCTGCGACATCATCTTGATTTCCCCCTTCGGGGTCTTCTTGCCCCACGGATTGGGGAAGTCCTTGCCCATCATGATGACGCCGCCACGCGGTCCTCGCAGGGTCTTGTGAGTCGTGGAAGTGACGATGTGGGCATACTTCACAGGGTTGTCGAGCACACCGGCAGCAATGAGGCCGGCGGGATGGGCCATATCAATCATCAGCAGTGCACCCACCTTGTCGGCGATGTCGCGCATGCGACGGTAATCCCATTCCCGGGAATAGGCAGACCCACCGCCGATGATGAGCTTCGGCCGTTCGCGCAGGGCCACTTCCTCCATCTGGTCGTAGTCGACCCGTCCGGTCTCCTTGTTCAGATTGTATTCACAGGGCGAGTAGATGATGCCCGACGTGTTCACCAAAGAGCCGTGCGACAGGTGACCGCCGTGTGCCAAGTTCAGTCCCATGAACTTGTCACCGGGATTCAACACGGCCAGGAAAACGGCAGCGTTGGCCTGTGCACCCGAGTGGGGCTGCACGTTGGCCCATTCGGCGCCGAAGATCTGCTTCAGGCGGTCGATGGCGATGCGTTCGCTCTCGTCCACCACTTCGCAGCCGCCGTAGTAGCGTTTGCCCGGATAGCCTTCTGCGTACTTGTTGGTCAGACAGGAGCCCATGGCTTGCATGACCTCGTCACTGACAAAGTTTTCGGAGGCAATCAGTTCGATGCCCTTCAGCTGACGCTGGTGCTCTCTTTCGATGATGTCGAAAATTACGTTGTCTTTTTTCATTCTTTTCGTTGTTGTTTATGGTTTATATTCTATTTTCTCAAAATATCACGCCGAGCGAGAAGCTCAGCACGTTCCTCCGCCGACGGATGCGGATGTCCTGCCGGTCGTAGGGAGCCTCGGTGGCCGTACGGTCGAAGTTCACCGAGCGAGTCAGGTTATGCAGCCCCGTCTCATAGCGGAAGTCGAAGAAGATATTGGTGATGCTGACGGCCAGTCCTCCCGTCAGGCTGTACGAGAAGGGCCGGAAGCGTTCCTCGATGTCCTGCTGGTAGAAGCCCGTATAGGTATTGCTGGTATGCTTCTTCCAGATGTAGGTGACCTGCGGACCGACAAAGAACGACATCTGATAGGGGGCGGCATCTACAAACTTGTAGCCGTAGAGCAAGGGGATGGCAACGCTGTGTATCTGGCTCTTCACCAGCATGTCCGTGCGCAGCAACGGATCGTTTTCTCGCCAGTCGGCCGCCGCGATGCTTCCCTTCGATACCGAATACGTGGCCTCGGTCTGCAGGAAATGATGATGGCGCAGGTTGAAGCGGAAGAAGAGCGTACCGAAATAGCCCACCTTATAGTTATTCTGCAGGTGCTCCAGTTTCTGCCCCCCGACCGTCAGTTCGTGGATAATGAACATGGTGGAGTTGAAGCCCGCCTTCAGGCCCATGTTGACCCCCGGTCGGTCGGTTGTCGGAGAATCCTCCGTCCCGGTCTGGGCGGCTCCCGGCTGGCCGACGAGAAGTCCTCCCGCCACTACCATCGTATACATTCTCTTGTCTATCATCCGCAGCACCGTCATTGTTGGTTTATTCCTTCTTTTCCTCCGGTTTCTTCCTCACCGGTTTCTTCTCCACCGACCATCCGAACTTGCCGATCTTCTCGCCCAGGGCATAATAGCCCCCATGGACATAGGCCATCAGATGGGCCTGCGCCAGTTCAAACTGGCCGGTCTCGCTGTTCAGGTAGCGTTCATCGGCCTTCACGTTCACCACATCGGCAATGAACAGGTGGTGCGAGCCCAGAGCGATGATATCCTTCACGCGACATTCGATGCACAGGGGCGACTCTTCGACAAGAGGCGCACTGACGCAGCTGGCCTTACCCGGTGTCAGTCCCGTTTCGCGGAACTTGTTGTAGTCCCTCCCCGACCGCACCCCGCACCAGTCGGTAGCACGGGCCATCTCCTCGGTAGTGAGGTTGATGACAAACTCCATATTCTTCTTCAGCAGCGCATACGAGTGGCGTTCAGGCCTGACAGAGATAGAACACATGGGCGGGTTGGTACATACGGTACCCACCCATGCCACCGTAATCAGGTTATAGTCCTCCTCCGTGCTGCCGCAGCTCACCAGGGCGGCCGGCACGGGATAAATCATCGTTCCCGGCTTCCAGTCCTGTTTCATGCGTTCAGAGCAGCTTGATGTTTTCCACACTCTGCTCCTTCTCGCAGTAGTGGCACTTCAGCAGGCCACCTTCCTTGTCCACGACATGAAAGTACGTCTGCATCGGTTCGTTGTTGGTAATGCACTTGGGGTTATTGCACTTCACGATGCCCCTCAGCTCATCGGGCATCACCACGCATTTCTTCTCCACCACCTCATAGTTGCGGATAATGTTCAGCTTAATATTCGGGGCCACCACCGAGAGCCGGCTGATTTCCTCTTCGCTGAAGAATCGGTCGGCAATCTTGATGATGCCTTTTCGCCCCAGCTTCTTGCTCTCGAAATTGTTGCCGATAGTGATGTTCGTGTCCATGTGCTGCAGGTCGAGCAGGGCCACCACCGTAAACAGCTTGTCAGAGGGGATATGATCGATTACCGTCCCGTTCTGCAGGGCGGCCACCTGGAGTTCTTTCTTCGTCGTCATGATGGTTCAAAAAAAATGATTAAAGGTGGGGATGTTGATAGTTCTCGGTATCAGCCTTTACCTCGTCGAGCGTGATTCCCAACACATCGCAGAGGATGGCTTCGCGGGCATACAGCCCGTTCTGTGCCTGACGGAAGTAGTAGGCCTTTTCGTTCTCGTCCACGTCGTAGGCGATTTCGTTCACACGCGGCAGAGGGTGCAGGATGCGCAGGTTGGGACGGGTCTTCTCCAGCATCCGGTTGTGGAGGATGTACACGTCCTTCACCCGTTCATACTCCATGAGGTCCGTGAATCGCTCGCGCTGCACGCGCGTCATATAGAGGATGTCGGCATCGGCAATCACGTCCTCGTCAAACTCCGTGTGCTCGAAGAAGCGGATGTCGTTCTCCTTGCAGTAGAGCTTGTATTCTTCCGGCATCTTGAGCTCCTCGGGAGCGATGAAGTGGAAAGTGGGATTGAAGTGGCGCATGGCCATGAGCAGCGAGTGGACGGTACGTCCGTATTTCAGGTCGCCCACCAGATAAATGTTCAGGTTCTCCAGCGTGCCCTGGGTCTTATAGATGGAATACAGGTCGAGCATGGTTTGCGAGGGGTGCTGGTTGGCCCCGTCGCCTGCGTTCACGATGGGTACGGGAGCCACCTCGCTGGCATAACGGGCCGCCCCTTCGAGAAAATGGCGCATCACGATGATATCCGCATAGTTGCTCACCATGAGAATGGTATCCTTCAGTGTTTCCCCTTTCGACGAGCTGGTCACCTTAGGGTCTGTAAAGCCGATTACCCTTGCTCCCAGCCGGTTAGCCGCTGTCTCAAAGCTCAGCCGTGTACGGGTAGAGGGTTCAAAGAAAAGGGTGGCCACCACCTTCCCATCCAGCAGGTGCCGGTTGGGCTGCTTCTCAAATTCTCGGGCCATATCCAGCAGGTACATAATCCGTTCCTTGGAATGGTTCGCAATCGTTACTAAACTTCTATTTTCCATATGCTTGGTTGATAAGTTGCTTCTCTGTCAGGCGATAGATTCTCTATCAGAGTTCAAAGATATTCAAAAAAAACGGAACAGCCTACGCTTTTCAGGAATATTTCAACGAAGTTTTTCCAGATAGATGGAGAATTCAAAGTTTTTCCCTAATTTTGCGACCTGATAAAGAAGGAAGACGCATTGCCTTCCGGCAGAATGGATAAACATTATAGATAGGTATATGAGAAAGAAACTGATTGTTTGCCTGTGGGTGGTACTGGTGCTGACGGCGGGGGCCGTGGCAGCTGTCTTCACGGCCATCGCCCAGGGACGAATCGGCTATGTGCCGCCTGTAGAGGAACTGGAGAATCCCAACCTGAAGTTTGCCACACAAATCATCTCCGACGACGGACAGCTGCTGGGCACTTGGTCGCTCAGCAAGGAAAACCGTGTATATGTGGGCTATCAGGACCTCTCGCCCCATCTGGTCAACGCGCTCATCGCCACCGAGGATGTCCGCTTCAGCGAGCATTCGGGCGTGGACATGAGGGCCTTCTTCCGAGCCCTCATCAAGCGCGGGGTACTGATGCAGAAGAATGCGGGCGGCGGCAGTACCATCACCCAGCAGCTGGCCAAGCAGTTCTATTCGCCCACGGCCGACAACCTCATGGAGCGGGCCTTGCAGAAGCCCATCGAGTGGGTCATTGCCGTGAAGCTCGAGCGCTATTATACCAAAGAGGAAATCCTTACCATGTACCTCAACAAGTTCGACTTCCTGAACAATGCGGTAGGTATACAGACGGCGGCAAAGACCTATTTTGCCAAGAGCCCCAAGGAATTGAGTATCGAGGAGGCGGCCACCCTCGTGGGGATGTGCAAGAATCCCTCGTTCTTCAACCCGCGCCGGTTCAACGAGCGGTGCCGCGGACGGCGCAACACGGTGCTCGACCAGATGCGCAAGGCGGGCTACCTCAGCGCAGCAGACTGCGATTCGCTCCAGGCACTCCCGCTGACCCTGAAATTCCAGCCCGTCGACCACAAGGACGGACTGGCCACCTACTTCCGCGAATACCTGCGCTGGTTCATAACAGCCAAGGAGCCGCAACGCAGCCAATACCGCGGATGGCAGATGCAGCAATATTACGAAGACTCCGTCAACTGGAAGAACAATCCGCTCTTTGGCTGGTGCCACAAGAACAAGAAGAAGGACGGCACCCCCTACAATATCTACACCGACGGACTGAAAATCTACACCACGATCAATTCGCGCATGCAGCAGTATGCCGAAGAGGCAGTGGCCGAGCACGTGGCAGGCTACCTGCAGCCGCGCTTTTTCAAGGAAAAGCAGGGACGGAAGACGGCCCCCTACACGAACGTGCTGACACAGGAAGAGGTGGACCAGATACTGGACCGATCGATGAAACAGACCGACCGTTACCGCACGATGAAAGCCGGCGGCTGTTCGGAATCTGAAATCCGCAAGGCGTTCAACACGAAGGTACCCATGACCGTGTTCTCCTATAGCGGAGACAAGGATACGCTTATGTCACCGTTGGACAGCATCAAGTATTACAAGCATTTCCTGCGTACGGGCTTCATGTCGATGGACCCCATTACCGGCTACGTAAAGGCATATGTCGGTGGTCCCAACTACAACTATTTCCAGTATGACATGGCCATGAAGGGCCGCCGTCAGGTAGGGTCAACCATCAAGCCCTACCTCTACTCGCTGGCTATGGAGAACGGGTTCTCGCCCTGCGACCCGGTGCGCAACGTAGAGCTGACCCTGTTCGACGAGAACGGCCGGGCCTGGTCGCCCAACAACTCGTCGAAGGCTCACTACGGAGAGGTGGTGACCCTAAAATGGGGACTGGCCAACTCGAACAACTGGATCTCGGCCTACCTGATGAGCAAGCTCAGCCCCTACTCGCTGGTGCGCCTAATCCATGCCTTCGGGGTCATGAACCAGGACATCCAGCCCACCATTTCGCTCTGCCTGGGTCCTTGCGAGATTTCCGTGGGCGAAATGGTGAGTGCCTATACGGCCTTCGCCAACCGGGGCATCCGCACGGCTCCGCTTTTCGTTTCCCGCATCGAGGACAACGAAGGCAACGTGGTAGCGACATTCACCCCGCAGGTGGATGAGGTCATCAGCGAGTCGAGTGCCTACAAGATGCTGGTAATGCTGCGGGCGGTCATCAACGAGGGAACAGGTGGACGCATCCGCCGACTGTACCACATCACGGCCGACATGGGTGGCAAGACGGGCACAACCAACCGCAACTCCGACGGATGGTTCATGGGCTTCACCCCGTCGCTGGTATCGGGCTGCTGGGTCGGCGGCGAGGAGCGCGATATCCACTTCGACCGCATGGCCGATGGACAGGGGGCCTCAATGGCTCTGCCGATATGGGGCCTGTACATGCAGAAGGTTTATGCCGACAAGTCGCTGGGTTACTCGCAAGACGAATGTTTCGATGTTCCGGAGGATTTCGACCCCTGTAAGGACAAACTCACGGAAATGGAAGAGCAGAACGCCAGTCGCCTGGACGATGTCTTTTTCAACTGACGTCCGCACTCCACACAAAGCTATGAGGGTGTGTCAAATTTAAAACGCCTGTCGTTTTGCTTGTCATTCTGAACGCAGCTCAGAATGACAATTAGATAGGCGACGCTAAATTTGACACACCCTCATAATAAGACACTTCATAAAGATTCTGCCTCCAGAGGTTCAGGAAAACTTTTTCGGAATCGGATACATAAAATATCCGAATCTGTTTCTGCTACAGATTCGGATAAAGATTGCGGTGCGTACGGGACTCGAACCCGTGACCCCATGCGTGACAGGCATGTATTCTAACCAACTGAACTAACGCACCCAATTGTCATCATACCGTTGCCATCTCTCTCGATTGCGGTTGCAAAGGTACGACTATTTTTTGAATCTGCAAGAGTTGGATGATATTTTTTTCTGATTTTTTCATCCAGACGTAGAAAAAGCCCTAAAGTCGTGCGCTTCTCTAAATTAATTCGCTATTTTTGCATCCGGTATCAAACAGAAAAAAAGACATGAACGTAGCAATCATCAAATACAACGCCGGCAATATTTTCTCGGTAGACCATGCCTTGCGCCGGCTGGGAGTAGAACCGGTGGTGACAGCCGACAAGGAAACCCTGATGAAGGCCGACCGCGTAATCTTCCCCGGTGTGGGCGAAGCGGCGACCACCATGCGCTTTCTGAAGGAGCAACAGCTGGACAGGCTCATCAAGGACCTGCGCCAGCCCGTACTGGGCATCTGCCTCGGGATGCAGCTGATGTGCCGCCACTCGGAGGAGGGCGACGCAGACTGCCTCGGCATCTTCGACACCGATGTGAAGCGGTTCCGCCCGCAGTGTCATGCCGACAAGGTACCCCACATGGGCTGGAACACGCTGCACCATACGTGCGGTCCGCTCTTCAAGGGCTTCGATCGGGAGGAGTTTGTCTATTTCGTACACAGCTTCTACGTTCCGGTGAACGAATATGCGGCCGCACAGACCGACTATATTGTGCGCTACTGCTCGGCCCTGCACAAGGATAATTTCTACGCCACACAGTTCCACCCCGAGAAGAGCGGGAAGGTGGGCGAACGGATTCTTACGAATTTCCTAAATCTCTGATGAATTATGATTGAACTGATTCCCGCCATCGACCTCATCGATGGCAAGTGTGTCCGCCTCTCGAAGGGGGACTATGCCTCTAAGAAAGTGTATAACGAGAACCCCGTGGAAGTAGCCAAGGAAATCGAAGCGTATGGCATACGACGACTGCACGTGGTGGACCTGGACGGAGCTGCATCGCAACACGTAGTGAACTACCGCACGCTGGAGCGCATCGCAAGCGCCACGGGACTGATCATTGACTTCGGAGGGGGCGTTAAAAGCGACGAGGACCTGGTGATTGCCTTCGACAACGGGGCGCAGATGGTCACTGTGGGCAGCATCGCCGTGAAGCAACCGGATCTATTCGGCAAATGGCTGGAGCAGTACGGACCGGAGAAGATGATTCTGGGAGCAGACGTGAAGGGACGGAACATTGCCGTGAGCGGATGGAAGGAGGAAAGCCGGCAGGAACTGTTGCCTTTCCTCGACGGTTATGTGAAGAAGGGGGTGACGAAAGTGCTCTGCACCGACATCGACCGCGACGGAATGCTGGAAGGACCGGCCACGGAACTGTATGCCGAGATGCTGAAGGCGCATCCGGGACTGCACCTCATCGCCAGCGGTGGAGTGAGCTGCCTCGATGACATCCGGCGGCTGGAAGAGGCCGGTGTACCTGCCGTTGTCTTCGGCAAGGCCCTCTACGAGGGACGCATCGCACTGCAGGATCTCAGCCAGTGGATCTGAGTCCTGCAGCGGAATGACAGATTGCAGTATAATAATTAAGGTAACGAACAGAATAAAAGAAAGAGGATGTTAGCGAAACGAATTATACCCTGTCTGGACATCAAGGACGGACAGACCGTAAAGGGGACTCACTTCGTGAATCTGCGGCAGGCGGGCGACCCGATAGAACTGGGCAAGGCCTACAGCGAGCAAGGGGCAGACGAACTGGTCTACCTCGACATTACCGCCAGCCACGAAGGACGGAAAACGTTCACCGAACTGGTGAAGCGTATTGCCGCACACATCAGCATCCCCTTCACCGTGGGGGGAGGCATCCATGAACTGGCCGATGTGGACCGCCTGCTGAACGCAGGGGCCGACAAAGTGTCCATCAATTCGGCGGCCCTCCGAAGACCTGGACTGGTGGATGAGATTGCCCGCCATTTCGGCTCTCAGGTGTGCGTGGTGGCCATCGATGCCCGACAAACCCCGCAGGGCTGGAAATGCTTCCTCAACGGAGGGCGTGTGGAAACCGACCGCTACCTCTTTGAGTGGGCCCGGGAAGTCAACGACCGTGGAGCCGGGGAAATCCTGTTCACGAGCATGGACCACGACGGCGTGAAGACGGGCTACGCGAACCGGGCATTGGCCCGACTGAGCGACGAACTGGACATCCCAGTCATCGCATCGGGGGGGGCCGGACAGAAAGAGCATTTCAAGGAAGCATTCGTGGAAGGGAAGGCCGATGCAGCCCTCGCCGCCAGCGTCTTCCATTTCGGCGAAATTCCCATCCCCACCCTAAAGGAATACCTGCGGAAGGAAGGGATAGCTGTGCGCCTTTGATGCACTTATTTTCAGAAATATAACCATTAACAACAAGATAGAGATGGAACTCAATTTTGACAAGATGGGCGGGTTGGTGCCTGCCATCATCCAAGACGCGGAAACGCGCAACGTACTGATGCTGGGATTCATGAACGAGGAGGCCGTGGCGAAGACACAGGAAACGGGGAAGGTGACATTTTTCAGCCGCACCCGCAACTGCTTGTGGACGAAGGGCGAAACAAGCGGCAACTTCCTGCACGTGGTGTCGATGGCCGCCGACTGCGACAACGACACGCTATTGGTGAAGGTGCATCCCGACGGACCGGTGTGCCACACGGGAACGGATACCTGCTGGGGAGAGAGCAACGCGCAGGAGGACGTAATGTTCCTGAAGGAGTTGCAGGACTTCATCTGCCGCCGCCATGAAGAGATGCCAGAGGGCTCGTACACCACCAGCCTGTTCCGGTCGGGCGTGAACAAGATGGCCCAGAAGGTGGGCGAAGAAGCCGTGGAAACGGTTATCGAGGCCTGCAACGGCACAGACGACCGGCTCATCTACGAGGGTGCAGACCTGATTTACCACCTCATCGTACTGCTCACTTCGAAAGGATACCGCATTGAGGACCTGGCCCGCGAATTGAAGGAACGCCACAGTTCGACCTGGAAAAAACACTGATCGGCCATGGACCAGGGACCCCTCATCCGTTACAAGAGCGTAGACATCTACCAGCAGGCACTCGGCGTACTGAAAAGTGTGGACTTCGAGTTGCGTCAGGGGGAGTTTGTCTACCTCATCGGGAAAGTCGGTTCGGGCAAGAGCACTTTCCTCAAGACCATCTATGGTGAAGTGGACATCGCCGAGGGTGAGGCTCATGTGCTGGGATTCGACCTGCGCAGGATGAAGCGCAAGCACATAGCCGACCTGCGCCGCCGGCTGGGTATCGTGTTCCAGGATTTCCAGCTGCTGACCGACCGAACGGTACACGACAACCTGTCGTTCGTATTGCGGGCCACGGGCTGGAAAAACAAGGCAGCCATTGAGGATCGCATTCGGGAGGTTCTGGAGCTGGTGGGGATGGAGAGCAAAGGCTACAAGCTACCCAACGAGCTGTCGGGCGGCGAACAGCAGCGCATCGTCATTGCCCGTGCCATCCTGAACAAGCCGGCCATCATCCTGGCCGACGAACCTACCGGCAACCTCGACGTAGAGACGGGACGGAACATTGTGGAACTGCTGCGCGAAATCTGCGCAGCGGGTTCGTCCATCATCCTGACAACCCACAACCTGAACCTCTTGGCCGAGTATCCGGGAAAAGTGTACCGCTGCGAAGACCATCATCTGGCAGAAGTGTGAGAAAAAATGACATTTTGCATTGCAGTGTAGCCGATTTGCATTATATTTGCGCACTGGAACAGATTTATTATTGAACAATTATCTAAAACAAGACGAGAAATGAAGGTTTTAAAGTTTGGAGGAACATCCGTAGGCTCTGCACAGCGCATGAAAGATGTGGCCAAATTGATTACTGACGGTGAGAAGAAGATTGTGGTATTGTCCGCCATGTCGGGTACCACCAATACCCTGGTGGAGATTTCTGATTACCTCTACCAGAAGAATCCCGAAGGGGCCAACGAAATCATCAACAAGCTGGAGTCGAAATACAGACAGCACATCAACGAGCTGTTCGCTACCGACGAATACAAGCAGCTGACACTGGATTTCGTGAAATCGGTATTCGACTACATCCGTTCGTACACGAAAGATATCTTTACCTTGTTCGAGGAAAAGGTCATTCTGGCGCAAGGGGAAATCATGTCAACCAACATGGTGACTAACTACTTGCTGGAACAGGGCGTGAAGGCGGTACTGATTCCGGCACTGGAATTCATGCGTACCGACAAGAACAGCGAGCCCGACCTGACATATATCGGCGAGAAGCTGCGCATGCAGTTGGAGGCACAGCCCGACGCAGACATCTACATCACGCAGGGATTCATCTGCCGCAATGCGTACGGCGAAATTGACAATCTGCAACGCGGAGGCAGTGACTATACGGCTTCGCTCATCGGTGCTGCCATCCAGGCTTCCGAAATCCAGATCTGGACAGACATCGACGGCATGCACGACAATGACCCGCGCATCGTCGACAAGACATCGCCTGTCCGCCACCTCCACTTCGAAGAGGCAGCCGAACTGGCGTACTTCGGGGCAAAGATTCTGCATCCCACGTGCGTACAGCCGGCCAAATATGCCAATATTCCTGTCCGTCTGCTCAATACCATGGAGCCGTCCGCTCCGGGCACACTCATCAGCAACGAGACGGAAAAGGGAAAGATTAAGGCCGTAGCCGCCAAAGACAACATTACGGCCATCAAAATCAAGTCGAGCCGTATGCTGCTGGCCCACGGGTTCCTGCGCAAGGTATTCGAAATCTTCGAGAGCTACCAGACGTCAATCGATATGATCTGTACCTCGGAGGTGGGTGTGTCCATGTCCATCGACAACACGAAGCACCTGCACGAAATCGTGGACGACCTGAAGAAGTATGGCACGGTGACCGTAGACCACGATATGTGCATCATCTGCGTAGTAGGCGACCTCGAATGGGAGAATGTGGGCTTTGAAACGAAAGCCCTCGATGCCATGCGCAACATTCCGGTACGCATGATTTCCTTCGGAGGCAGCAACTATAACATCTCCTTCCTGGTGCGTGAATCCGACAAGAAGGCAGCCTTGCAGGCACTGAGCGATGAACTCTTTAACAAGTAATACTACAATATGAAAGGAACCTTTCCCATTGAAAAGTTCGGGGCTTTACAAACCCCCTTTTACTACTACGATGCAACCCTGCTCCGCAACACCTTGAAGACCATTCAGGAGGAAGCAGGCAAATACAACAAATTCTGTGTGCATTATGCCGTGAAGGCGAATGCCAACCCTAAGGTGCTGGGCATCATCCGCGAAAGCGGACTGGGGGTAGACTGCGTGAGCGGCGGTGAAATCAAGGCTGCGGTCAAAGCGGGTTTCCCGGCCAGCAAGATCGTATATGCCGGTGTGGGCAAGACAGACTGGGAGATCAACCTGGGTCTGGACTACGACATTTTCTGCTTCAACGTGGAGTCGATTCCGGAGCTGGAAGTCATCAACGAACTGGCAGCGGCAAAAAACAAGATTGCCCGCGTGGCATTCCGCATCAATCCGGATGTGGGAGCACATACACATGCCAATATCACAACGGGACTGGCCGAGAACAAGTTCGGCATCAGCATGGCTGACATGAACCGGGTTATCGACTTGGCACTGGAGATGAAACACGTGAAGTTCGTGGGCCTGCATTTCCACATCGGCTCGCAAATTCTCGACATGGGCGACTTCGTGGCATTGTGTAACCGGATCAACGAGTTGCAGGAGCAGCTGTATGCCCGCCAGATTATCGTGGAGCATATCAACGTGGGCGGCGGACTGGGCATTGACTATGCGCATCCGAACCGCCAGCCGATTCCCGACTTCGCAGGGTATTTTGCCACGTACCACAAGCACCTGCGCCTGCGTCCGCAGCAGACGCTGCACTTCGAACTGGGCCGCTCGGTAGTGGCACAGTGCGGCAGCCTCATCACCCGGGTAACGTATGTGAAACAGGGTACGAACAAGCAGTTTGCCATTGTAGATGCAGGTATGTCGGACTTGATTCGTCCAGCGCTGTACCAGGCCTACCATAAAATCGAGAATGTCTCATCAGAGGAACCGATGGAGACGTACGATGTAGTAGGCCCGATTTGCGAATCATCGGACGTGTTCGGCAAAGCTATCGACATGAACCGCACGAAACGGGGTGATTTCCTCGCCATCCGTTCTGCCGGTGCCTATGGCGAAATTATGGCTTCCGTCTATAACTGCCGGGAACTGCCGAAAGGCTTCCTTTCAGAGGAGATTTTATAAATGAAAAAGAGGGTGTGTCAAAAATTAAAAACGCCTGTTATTGTGCTTGTCATTCTGAACGAAGTGAAGAAACAACGTTCGGCGAAGTCAATCTGTAAAGCGTCAGTGCATGTATTCAGATTCTTCGCTACGCTCAGAATGACAATTAGATAGGCGATGCTGAATTATTTGACACACCTTCTTTTTATTTTTTATTCCTCATTATTTACAACTTCCTTCATCCGACAAATATATTTGCCGATAATGTCGAACTCCAGATTGACAATACTGCCCACCTTCAGCGTGTGGAAATTCGTGTGCTCAAACGTATAGGGAATGATGGCCACCTGAAACGTGTCACGCGTGGGATTGCAGACAGTCAGGCTGACACCATTCACCGTCACTGAACCCTTGTCTACCGTGAAATAGCCACGACGGGCCATCTCGGGACGAAAATCGTAACGGAACGTGTAGTACCAGCTGCCTTCAGCATCCTCGACCGACGTGCATACCGCCGTCTGGTCAACATGACCCTGCACGATGTGGCCGTCCAGACGGCCGTTCATCAACATACTCCGTTCCACATTCACCTTGTCTCCCACCTTCAGTAGCCCGATGTTCGAGCGTTCGATGGTCTCCTTCATGGCCGTCACCGTATACGTACCATTTTCTATGCGCACCACTGTAAGACAGACACCGTTGTGGGATACGCTCTGGTCAATCTTCAGCTCGTCCACAAACGAGCATGTCAAGGTAAGGTGCAGGTTTTCCTGATCTTTCACTACCCCTACCACTTCTGCATATTCTTCTACAATACCTGAGAACATAGTTTCTTCTATTAGTTGGTTGAATCGTTATTTCTTCGGAATCGGCTGGCTCCACACCGTGGTGCCGTCGGAGCAGACCACTGAAATGGTTCCGCCTGCATATTCTTCTACCAAGGTGTGTCCCTTGGCCAGCATATCCTGAGCCATCCGGATGGCTTTCTCCTCCAGTTTGATGGAGAACCCCTTATTGTCGGTCGTTGAACCGTCTGTAAAATAAATGTCGTAGGTTTTCATACTACTATTGACTGGTTATTTGTTTTCTTACTGTCGTCCGTCGAGGTTTCCCCTATTCGAAACGGTCCTTCTGCTTCGCACTGATTTCCAAAATGTCGAGGCGGATGATTTCCGTACGATGGAAGGAGCGGTTGGCGTAGTCGATGCCCCGCATGCGGTCATCGGGCGCGTATTTGCTGATGAGCAGCGAGAGGGCCGACATCCGCTCTGCCTCGTGCAGGCTGCGATGAGCCGTGCAGCGCATCACCACACTCTCATAGGCCGTGGTGAACTCAGAGGGAATGACCCGCGTACGCCCCACCACGCAGAAGGACACCTCGGAACAGGCATCCATGCAACGGAGTTTCCGACCTACCGGGGCGCAATGAATGTAGATAGAGTTGCCCTTGTCCCATACGTAGCTGACAGGAATGCCATAGGCCCCCTCACCGTCTTCCGAACGCATGGAAAGCACTCCATACTCTGCCTTCTTGAGGAGGTCAAACGCTTTATTTTCGTCCATCAAGCGGTCCTGACGACGCACTTGTTCGTTATTGAATTTCATAGTGGCTATTTCTTTTTGGATTTGTTTTTTGCTTTAAAGTCGCTCACAATACCTTGCACAATCCAGTTGGCCAGTGCCTGCCGGTTGCCGGGAATGACGAGTCGCTGCTGGTCGCGGGCATTCTGGATGTTTCCCAACTCCAGGAACACACCCACGGGAGCCGTATTGCGCAATACATAGAGGTCGCGCTCGCTCACCGTACCCCGAAATCCACGGTTAGGCTGATGGAGGCTGTATTTGGCTGCGAACGTAGACTGGAGGCACTTGGCCAGCCGCAGTCCCTTCTGGCTTCCTTTGGCATGGTAGAAGAACACATCGGTCTGTTTGCCCCGGCTACGGCTGTCCACATGAACGAAAACTGCCCTCCGGTAGGTGCCTCCCGCCTTCTTGTCGAGTGCATTGATGGCTTGGCAACGCTGCTGCAGGCGGGCCACTTGGTTCAGAGGAATCGTCTTTCCCATGCAGGTTTCGCGTTTGCTGTTCTTCAGGATAGCCTCGTCGCGGATGCCATCCTTGGCATCCTGGATGATGAAATGAACAGTTGCCCCCCGCCGCAAGAGTTCACGGCCGAGTCGGAGCACGATGTCGTAGGCATACTCGTCTTCATGCAGTTCTTTCCCGTTGTAACGGCCGATGCAGCCGGGATCCGGCCCGCCATGCCCGCTCACCAGATAGAACACCGCCCCTTTCAGTTCGGAAGAGGTGACACTATAAGCCGCATGGACCTTCCCGAACAGCGGTTCGGAAAGGCCCTTTTTCTTGTCCGGATAAGCCGGCAGGCAAAGCAGCAGCCCCAGCAGAATGCACTTCCAATGTCGTTTCATGCCATTTGCCGTCATTCTGCCAACAATTCATCGATTTTCCGGCACAGCGAGGCAAACTCCTCCTCGTTGTACAGACGGGTCATCAGGACAATCTTACCGTCACGGCCTATCAACACGTTGCGGGTCACCCCCGCCTTCCGGTCGGCAAAGAGGGCAAATATGTCGGCTCCGGGATCCAGTGCCAGCGGATACGTAATCTTGGTCTGCCGGGCGAACGCCTGCACCTTGGCCAACGGTTCGTCGCGGTCGATGCCAAAGAGGGCAAATCCAGCATTGTCCTTGTGCTTCTGCCAAATATCGCTTTCGATGAAGGGCATCTCCTTACGGCAGACACCACACCAGCTGGCCGTGAACTGTAGCATGACGACCTTTCCCCGCAAGTCCTTCAGTTTCACGGAACTTCCGTCGGCAAGGGTCATCTCGAAGTCGGGAGCCGTCTGGCCCACCTTTACGATATAGCCCACAGCATCAGGAGTGGCCGCCTCCTGTGCCTGGAGAGCGGGAGCCGCGAAAAGCAGCCCCCCTATTATAGCCATACAGGCCCATATTCTCTTCATGACGCTTCCTCCTTTCCTTGATTAGAGCGGCATGTTACCGTGTTTCTTCGGCGGATTGCTCTGGCTCTTGTTCTGGGTCATCTCCAACGCCTGGATCAGCTTGTAGCGGGTATCCTTCGGCAGGATGATTTCGTCGATATATCCCTTCTCGGCAGCGCGGTAGGGATTCGAGAACTTTTCCTTATAGTCTTCGATGGCCTTGGCCTTCTCTTCGGGAGTGGCCTTGCGGTAGAGGATGTTCACGGCCCCGTCGGCTCCCATCACGGCGATTTCGGCACTGGGGTACGAGAAGTTCACATCGGCCCCAATGGGCTTGCTGTTCATCACGATGTAAGCTCCTCCGTAGGCCTTCCGGGTGATGACCGTGATCTTGGGCACGGTGGCTTCGGCAAAAGCATAGACAATCTTCGCGCCGTGGCGGATAATGCCGTTGTGCTCCTGGGTGCAGCCAGGCAAGAAGCCGGGTACATCCTCGAAGGTGATGAGCGGAATATTGAAACAGTCGCAGAAGCGGATGAAGCGGGCGGCCTTGTCGGAAGCATCAATGTCGAGCACGCCGGCCAGGAAAGCAGGCTGGTTGGCCACGATGCCTACCGAACGCCCGTTCATGCGGGCAAACCCCACCACGATGTTCTTGGCAAAATGGGGCATGACCTCGAAGAAGTAATGGTTGTCTACCACGGGTTCAATGATGTTCTTGATGTCATACGGCATATTGGGGTCGGCAGGAATGACGCTCATCAGCGACTCTTCAGCACGGCGGATATCATCGGTACAGGGGATAACAGGCGCATCGTCCATGTTGTTCGACGGCAGGAAGCTGAGCAACTCACGGATGCTCATCAGGGTTTCCTCCTCGGTATCGCACAAGAAATGGCTGACACCGCTCTTGCTGCTATGAGTATAGGCACCACCCAATTCTTCCTTGTCCACCTCTTCGTGGGTCACAGCCTTCACCACATCGGGACCGGTGATGAACATATGGCTCTTCTCCTTCACCATGAAGATGAAATCGGTAAGCGCAGGAGAATAGCACGCACCGCCGGCGCAAGGGCCGAGAATGGCAGAAATCTGCGGAATCACTCCCGAAGCAATGGTGTTCTGGTAGAAGATGGAGGCATATCCCGAAATGCTGCCCACCCCTTCCTGGATGCGGGCACCTCCCGAGTCGTTGAGGGCAATCACCGGTGCCCCGTTGCGCAAGGCCAGCTGCTGCACCTTCTCAATCTTGCGGGCACCCGTCTCGCTCAGTGTACCGCCGTAGACGGTGAAGTCGTAGGCATAGACATAGACCAGACGTCCGTCAATCTTTCCGTACCCGCACACAATGCCGTCGCCGGGAATATGGTTCTTTTCCATCCCGAAGTCGGTGCAATGGTGAATCACCAGTTTGTCCATTTCATTGAACGTACCCTTGTCAAGCAGCGTGTCGATACGTTCGCGTGCGGTCATATGGCCGTTGGCGTGCTGGCGTTCGATGCGGTCGACACCGCCGCCCAGCGTAGCCGCCTTGTCGAGTTCCTCGAATATCTTATATTGTTCCATGTGAATTGTTTTGTTTTAAAGTTGTTACACTATGTTCAAGCGGTTCCTGATTCACTCCTCCCCTTCCACGAGGTCGAGCGTCATGATAGTCTGGTTGCTGTTCACCGAGTCACCCTCATTGACCAGAATCTCCTTGACCACACATTCGCTGTTCACCTTGTAGTTGCTCTGCATCTTCATGGCTTCGATGACCACTACGATGTCGCCGGCCTGCAGGCGGTCGCCCACCTTGACGGGAATCTTGACCACCTTGCCGGGCATCGGCGACACAATCTTGTCGTCCTGCTTCTCCTCACCGCCCTTGCGCATGCGCAGGAACTTGGCCTGAGAGTCAATGATGTCGACATTGTACTGCTGGTAGTGTGCGTTCACCGTATAGCTCTTGCCACCTTCCTTGCGGATCAGTTCGGCATTGAACGAGTGTCCGTCGTGCAGAATGGAGCAGCTGCCGTTTTCCGCCATCACGATATCTACATCATAGGGCACTCCGTCAATGGTCAGCTGTACCAGGTTGCCTTCCTTGCTCACCAGGCTCACATCTGCCACTCTGTCTCCAATATGTATTTCCATAAAAATCTTCCTTGTTAATGATTAAACCTCATGTTTTTCCTCGGTAGGACGCTGTTGGCGGACTCAAATCCGCAGTACGCCCTTCTTCAATCCGAACTCACGCCAGCGGCTGATGGGGCGGTTGTCGCCCGTGGCCGACTTGTTTTCCTCCAGATTCATCAGGTAGTCGATATAGGCGGCAATCATGGCAATGTTCTCCGTCTCCTCCTCCTTGATGCCGGCCCACTTGCGCAGCATATCCTGATGCTTGGGGATGAACAGGGTATTGTAACGGCCCTCTACGAAATCGGGCACGTGCATGATGTGGCGCAGGTAGCTGATATTCGTCTTCATGCCGGTAATCTTGTACTCGTAGAGCACGCGCCGCATGCGCTCGATGGCAAACTGGCGGGTCGTGGCCCAGACAATGAGCTTACCGATCATCGGGTCATAATAAATAGGTATTTCGTAGCCATCGTAGACATAGCTGTCAATGCGGACACCGATGCCATTGGGTTCCACCAGCTGGCGGATGATGCCCGGCGAAGGCATGAAGTTATTGTCGGTATCTTCGGCACAGATACGGCACTCGATGGCATGGCCGCGCTGATAGAGATCTTCCTGACGGAAATGCAGGGGCTGTCCGCTGGCAATGCGGAGCTGCTCCTTCACGAGGTCAACGCCCACCACTTCCTCCGTAATGGGGTGCTCCACCTGCAGACGGGTGTTCATCTCCAGGAAATAGAAATTGCGGTGTTTGTCCACAAGGAATTCGATGGTGCCGGCTCCCTTGTAGTGGACCGCCTTGGCGGCGGCAACGGCTGCCTCGCCCATTTTCTGGCGCAACTCGGGAGTAACGAAAGGCGAAGGAGTCTCTTCCACAATTTTCTGGTTGCGGCGCTGGATGGAGCACTCGCGTTCGAACAAGTGGACGGCATTGCCGAAGTTATCACCCAGAATCTGGAACTCAATATGATGAGGCTCTTCCACGAACTTTTCCAGATAGACCGTATCGTCGCCGAACGACGACATCGATTCCGAGCGGGCGGTGTTATAGGCTTCCTCCACCTCATCAATGGAGTGAATAAGACGCATTCCCTTACCGCCACCTCCCATAGAGGCTTTCAGCATGACAGGATAGCCGATGCGGTTGCAGATTTCCTTCGCTTCCTCCACACTCTGCAGCGGCTGTTCGGTACCCGGTACGACCGGTACACCCGCTGCAATCATGTGCTTGCGGGCTGAAATCTTGTCGCCCATGGCTTCCATCGTTTCTGGATCGGGACCAATGAAAATGATTCCCTCCTTGCGACAGCGTCGGGCAAATTCGGAATTCTCGGACAAAAAGCCGTAACCCGGATGGATAGCATCGGCTCCCATCCGCTTGGCGGCAGCGATAATCTTGTCAATGTTCAGATAACTCTCGCGCGAGGCGGCCGGTCCGATGAGACAGGCTTCGTCGGCATACAGTACGTGGCGAGCCGTTCTGTCGGCTTCTGAGAATACGGCTACGGTGTGGATCCCCATCTCACGGCAGGAACGCATCACGCGTACGGCAATTTCCCCACGGTTAGCGATTAACACTTTGTGTATCATGCTCTACGTTTTAGTTAGTATCTTTTACTTTATTGCCGAAACCTACTCTCGGTACCGGCAGAATCCGTCGGGTGTCCCGCTATATTTTGGCACACCTTGACGAAATCTGTGCAAAAGTACGAAAAAAGTCCTATCACCTCAATGAAAACGCGTTTTTTTTGCGTTTCTCATTAATTTTCACCATTTCGTCGGCCGCTTTACCGCTTTTTAACACCCGGAACGCAAACTTGAGTTAGCAATTACGGGTGTACACCTCCTACCGGACAGCCCTTAGTGAGCCATCAGCGTTTCAGCAAACCGATTTTCAGGTTCAGCTTGAAATAATAGACGCCGTTCTCTTTTTCCAAAAAACCATACTTGTCCTTCTCTGTCGAGCCGCGTTCGAGGCGGGTGTTGCAGAACAGGAAGTCGGCAAAAATCTGGCGAAACGCCCGCTGGTAGCACAACACTTCACCCGTACCCGTCACGAACAGGAAACCGGCAATGGCCGAATCGGTGCCGTTGTAGATCTTTGCCGGGCGCAAACCCTGCGCCAGTGCCAGCAGCAGTTCCTTCACCTTGCATTCGTAATAACCGTGCTTGGTAATCAGTTCGTCCTTGATTTTGAGCGGATTCAGCTTCTTCACCTCCTCCGTCAGTTCCGATACCTTGGTAATGTCGTCCAGCCACATCAGCCGTACCATCTCTCCCAGCAGCCGACCCATGTGCAGGTCGATGAGGGACAGGTTGCTGCGAAACACCTTGTCCGCCACGTCACTGTACTTCAGCACACCGCCCAGCCGCTCAATCATCAGCAGACGGTCGGTTACACCGTCGGGTGCGCCAAACGCATTGATCTTGTTCACGGTAGGTGCGGAGAACTTGATACCCGTCTGTTCGAACTTAAAATTGGCGGCCCGTCCGCCGTCGAGCAAGGGGGTCATAGAGCCGAGGCGCGAACGCACACAGAAGCCGGTCAGCGGAGCATCCACACGATAGAAGGCCACACTGAAGTCCGTACGGTCATCGGTCTTCGCCTCCAGGTCGAAGATCGCCACTTCGTCCAGAAACTCCTCCACCCCATCGGGCGAACTGACATCGTTGCCCCTGCTCTCGCGCAGTGCCTGCAATACGAGGTCGGCCACGGTAGCGAAATCCTCGCGCGGCACCCGCTTGTCCAACTGATCGCCTACGATGTGTATCTCGTCTTTTTCCACCACATAGCGGCGGGTGCCATCGTGCTCCTCCCGCTGTATCATGGCTACGGGCAATACCACCTCCGTGTCGCCCGTCCCGTCCGGCTTTCCGGCACATACCTTGCCGTCGGCAAGGAGGCGAAAGAATGTGTAGAGTTCGCCCCACTCCTTTTTGGTTGCTTCAAATGCCATATCGTCTTCTTTAGGTATAATCCGGGGGCAAAGATACAACAAAAAACGGTTCAATACAACACATTGTGCAGGACACAAGAAAACAGGGACAAGTCCCTTTGTATAGAAGGACTTGTCCCTGAAGGCAGAAGAACGGGTCGATAAGTCCATATCGACCCGTCCGTTTTCAACTTCGTTCTATGGGGCCACTTCCAGCGAAAGGGAAGCTCCTTTCACCCCCGATGCCGTGGCTTCCAACGTCAGAGTACCGGCAGTTTCACCGCTCTGCACAATGGCCGTCAGCTGGCCACTGAAAGCGGGCATCTGAGGCAGATGGAAAAGGTCGAGGCTGGTGGCATCACCATTGGCTGCTGCCCGATAGCTGCCGGCTCCCTTCACCCGGAAGCGGACCATACGGTGATCGGCCGGACAAAGGTTGCCGTCCTTGTCCACCACGCGGACGGTCACGTAGGCCAGATCTTTGCCATCGGCCACCAGACGGATACGGTCGGACACCAGTTCCAGATGGTGGGGCTTGCCGGCCGTACGGACCACCCGGGTATCGGCCACCTTGCCATTGGCATCGTAGGCCACTACCTTCAATTCGCCGGGCTGATAGACCACATCGGTCCACATCAGGCGGTAACGGCGTTGTAGCCACAACGAATCCTGCCCGCGCAGGGCATTGGCCTCGACGGCCGTGAGCTTGTGCTGGCGGCCACAGCTCTTGCCGTTGACGAAGAGCTCGGCTTCGGGATAGCTGGTATAGACAAATACGGGGGTCACTTCGCCTTCGCGGCCCGGCCAGGTCCAGTGGGGCAACACGTGGAGGGTCTGGGCCTCCCGGTTCCACAAGCTACGATAAAGGTAATAGCGGTCTTTGGGCAAGGAAGCCAGGTCGATGATACCGAATACGGAGCTGTGGCTGGGCCAGGCATCGGTATCGTAAGGAGAAGGTTCACCCAGGTAGTCGAAACCGGTCCAGACAAACTGACCGAGGGTCCAGGGATAGTCGTCGGCGAGGGCGAAGTCTTCATCGGGGACATTCGACCACGAGCAGCTCTCCAGGTCGTAGCCGGAGCACTGATGGTCGGGATACATGGCCTGCTTCTTCAGCTCGGCAGGGAACTTGTACACGCCGCGCGAGCTGACCGTAGAGGAGGTTTCAGAACCCAGTACGATGTTCTGCGGCAGACGGCGGTAGGCTTCCTGGTAGCGGTGGGTACGATAGTTAAAACCAGGCACGTCAATCATGGCCGCAAAGCCGTTGTCGAGTACGCACGACACCTGGTCCATGCCACAGGTGACGGGACGGGTGGGATCTTCACGGTGACAGATGTCCTGCAGGAAAGAGGCTACCTTGTAGCCTTCGGCACTGCACTGAGTAGGCACCTCGTTGCCGATGCTCCACATCACGACCGACGGATGGTTGCGGTACTGGTGCAGCATATTGACCATGTCCTTCTCCGCCCACTCGGCAAAGTAGCGGTGGTAGCCGTTTTCACACTTGGCGATGTCCCACTCGTCGAACGGTTCAATCATCATCATGAAACCCATCTCATCGCAGAGCTGCACCAGCTCGGGAGCAGGCATGTTGTGAGATGTGCGAATCGCGTCACAACCCATGTCCTTGAGTAAGGTGAGCTGGCGGCGCAGGGCAGCCACATTGACGGCTGCTCCCAGCGGGCCAAGGTCGTGATGGTTACAAACGCCCTGGAACTTGCGGTGCCGCCCGTTGAGGAAGAAGCCTTTGTCGGCCACGATCTCGATGCTTCGGATACCGAAGGTCGTCGTATAGGTATCTTGCTGTTCGCCGTCCCTATAAAGCACGGACTCTGCCCGGTAGAGGGCGGGCTGTTCAGGCGACCACAGACAGGGTGCATCAATCAGGAAATTCTGCTCCAGCGGCTTACCGTGGTTGACACGGAGGGTGTTGTCCTTGACAGCCACTTCCCGGCCGTCGGGTGCCAGGATACGGGTAACGATGCGGATAGGCTTGCCTTCATCGCCTTTCACCGTCGTCAATAGCCGTACGGAAGCATAGTCGGCAGCTACATGAGGAGTGGTGACCTGTGTTCCCCAGACGGGGACATGGACGTTACCGGTAGTAACCAGGCGGACATGGCGGTAGAGCCCGGCTCCAGGATACCAGCGCGAAGATTGGGGCTTGTTCTCCAAGCGGACGGCCAATACGTTGGGAGTGCCGTCGGTCGTGAGGTAAGGCGTGACATCGCAGTGGAAGGAGTTGTAGCCAAACGGCCAGAAGCAAGCCTCCTGTCCGTTGACATAGACACGGGCTTCGCTCATGGCACCGTCGAAGACCAGGGTAGCCTTGCGGTCGGCCGGAGCCGTGAAGGTGGTACGATACCAGCCGATGCCGACATAAGGAAGCCCACCGGTACGCCCCGTCTTAATCGATGCTTGTTTTTCGAAATTCTGGGTGACAGCCACGTTCTGAAGGTCATTGTTCCGGTCGAACGGTCCGAAAATGGCCCAGTCGTGAGGGACACGGACCGTCTGCCAACGACTGTCGTTACAGGTCGGTTGCTCGGCTTGGGGCACATCGCCCTGAGTGAACTTCCAGCCGCGTTCAAGTAGCGTTTCGCTACGTTGCGCCCAGACAGCCAGCGGAAAGCAGCCGCAAAAGAAAAGAGTAGTCAGCTTTTTTATCATAATCTTTAAATAATGAATAGGGAATGATAATCGAGGGAAAAGGACATCATTTACGGGTGATTCTCAACCGATAGCTCAACGGGTGGTTCGGCACCTGATATTCTGGCAACGTGTCTACATCGGCACCACAGCTGGCATTGCCTACGCCACGGGCCACAGCATCCAGATGAAGGACGATGTAGGGGCGCGGAGTCAGTTCCCACTGGTGGTTGGTCTTCATCAGGTCTTCATCCGTATAGCGCAAGGCGGAGAAGGAAACCGTTCCTTCGGTACGGATGAGGATGCCCTGGCCGTCGGCATCGGTAAAGGCCACTTCGCGCAGCCCCTCACGGTTGCCGGTCGACTGCGGCTTCACATAGTCCACCTTCATGTCATCGACGGTTGTCGTAAAACGTCCCAGGGTGCAGCCTTCCTTGCGGTCGTTGTAGTTCTCCCACGGCCCGTAGGCGTAGTAGTCCACCTGGCTCAATGCACTGTTCAGGCCGCAGACCAGTCCGGCACGACGCAGTTTCTCGGACTTGGGCTGGAGGTTCACTTCCATATCCATCGTACCGTCAGGAACGAAGGTATAGGTCACATCCGTTGCGCAGAGCGATCCGTCACGGGTGGTCTTCACCACGATCTTACGGCCCTCCTTGGCATACGTACACGTACCGGTTGCTTCCAGTCCGTTGGACGTGTCGGTGAAACGGTCGTTCTCAATCCAGCGGTGGTTGTCGTAAAGGAAGCCCTGCCCTTCGGCTATCACGGGGTAGCCGTTCATCACCAGACGGAGGAGTTGGCCGGTGGCGCGACTGAAGGCAGCTTCCACCCGACTGTTGCTCACTACCAGCTCATCGGCTGTTTCGGCCACTTGCAGGCGGTCTTTCTTGTTGGCTTTCTCGTCGAGAGCAGCCAATGCGCCACGGGCCTGGATTTCATACTGCTGCAAAGCCACTTCATGACCGGCTTCTGCCCATGTGGCCGCCTCATGGAGCGTGACGGAAAGGTTCAGCAGTACCTCGCTTCCATCGGCCTGGGCAAGACTGGCAGGTGTCAGGTCGAGGGCGAGGGTCGTCTGTGCATCGGGAGCTACGGCAGGGAAGCGGGTCTTGCCCGAAGTATAGATGACCTTACCGTCGGCCAGCAACTGGTAACTGTAGTCGAAGGCGTCCAGAGAAAGGAAGTCATATGTGTTGTCCACTTCCACGTCCAGCCGACGGGCAGCGGCATCCACATGGGCGTTCTTGAACTTCAGGTAGGCATAGACAGCCTTCACTTCCTTCAGCTTAGGAGATTCTTCGCGCGTGGCGGGAATGACGCCGTTCGAACAGAAGTTGCCCTGGTGAGGGCCGGGGAAGTCATAGCCGGTGCGCAGGCGGTGGATGCCCTGTTTCAGTTCGGCCGGTTCGTAGATGGCCTGGTCTACCCAGTCCCAGATGGCGCCGCCCACGGTCGTGGTGCTGCTCTCGATGCTGTTCCAGTATTCGCGGAGGTTACCGATGGCATTGCCCATGGCATGGGCGAACTCACAGATGAACATGGGCTTGTCGAACGAATTGACATACTTGTCCATCCACTTCATGCCCGGATACATCTTCGAATAGAAATCGCTGAAGCGGTTACCGCCCCAGGCGGTCTGGTCGCGGGTGCCTTCGTAATGGACGGGGCGGCTGTCGAGGGCATGGGCTGCCTCGTAGCAGGCCTGGAAGTTGCTGCCGCCACCACATTCATTGCCAAGGCTCCAGAAGGCCACACTGGGATGGTTACGGTCGCGGAGAACCAGTCGGTCGATACGGTCCACAAAAGCAGGAATCCAGGATTCCATGTCACTGATGGACTGGTTGGCATGGTCTTCCAGATCGGCCTCGTCGCAGACATACAGACCAAAATAGTCGAACATAGCGTACATCTTGGCCGCATTGGGATAATGGGAAGTGCGGATGGTATTGATGTTGTTGCGCTTCATGAGCAGTACATCCTGTAACATCGACTCGGTCGTAACGGCGCGGCCATGGACAGGGTCGGTATCGTGGCGGTTCACGCCTTTAAAGAAGACGCGCTGCCCGTTGATGTAGACAATGGAGCCACGGATCTCGATATGACGGAAGCCGTACTTGGTAGAGAAAGCCAGTTCGTCCTTGCCCCCTTCGCGCTGCACCACGTGCACGGTATAGAGCGTCGGAGTTTCTGCCGTCCACGGAGCCACTCCCTTCAAAGGCAGGGAGACACGGGTCTTGGCCAAGGCTTCTTGGGCGGAGAAGACGACGGTCTGCTCGGTTTCGGCCACAGCCTTTCCTTGCGGATCGAGCAGACGCACCACGAGCTGCTTCTCGCCCGAGAGCAAGTCGCGGTTGTCGAGGGTAAGGGCAACATTCATCGTCCCGTCCTTATAGCCCGATTCGGGACGCAGGTCGGCCGTGATGTAATGGTCGCGTACACTCACCTTCGGAGTGACATACAGGCAGACATCGCGGAAGATACCGCTCATGCGGAACATGTCCTGACACTCCAGGTACGAGCCGTCGCTCCAGCGGAACACCTGGACGGCCAGCCGGTTGCGTCCGGCACGGAGGTACTTGCTGAGGTCGAACTCCGCCACGTTATTGGCACCCTGGGTGTAGCCGACATACCGGCCGTTCAGATAGACCAGCGCGGCACTGTAGATACCTCCGAAATGAATGAAGGTGCGTTCCTTTTCCCAGCCCTGAGGCAGGTCGAAGAAACGGACATACGTACCGACGGGATTGATGCCGTAGTTCTTGCCGCCATCGTTGAATCCCTTGCGGGCATTGATGTACGGAGGAGTATTGGAGTGCGGGTATTCAACATTGCAATAGATGGGGCGGTCGTAGCCTTGCATTTCCCAGTTGGAGGGAACCGGAATCTCGTCCCAGCCACTGACGTCATAGTCTTCCTTGTAGAAGTCCAGCGGACGCTGGTCGGGATCGGGGACAAAATGAAATTTCCACTGTCCGTTCAGGGAGCGGACCAGCGAACTGCGGGTGTCTACCCACGGGGTGCGGTAAAAACCGGCATCGGCCGTCATGTCAGCCTCTGAAGCATACGGAGTATAGGTGGCATGGGCCGGCTCCTTGTTCTCTTCGAAACGGGCTTCGTCTTCCCAGATGACTTTCGGGCGCATGGCATACTCTGCCTCTGCCCCCTCGGGAAGAGCCATCGGGCTGACTGTAATACGGAACTGGGCAGCCTTTTCAGCGGTGGCCTTGGCCTTGCTCACCAATACAGGCTTGCCGGCTGCACTGATAGAGAGGGCCAGTTCAGGACTGTTGGTAGGCACCAGCAGCACAGCCTCACCGGCAGGCACCAGCATCCAGAGCTGCGATTCGTCGGAGCCGTTGTTCTCGGTCACACCCAGTGCCTTGTCCGCACGGGCATGCAGCGAGCGATTTTCGAAAGGATTGATGAAGCGGAAACTTCCCGAAAGGCCGCTTATCCCCCATTGTTGGAACGAGTCGGTGGGCTCCTGCCCCACCAAAGCGGCAGTAGCACTGCCCGACTTATATCCCAGAACCTTGCCGGGATATTTCACGGAACAAACCTGATAGAGTTTGTCTTTGGCAAAAGTCGCCTGTGCCGACAGCCTGCCTGCAGCCAGTGCCAGCAGGACCACCAAAGAAAAGAAAACGTTTCGTGTCATGGTATAAAAGATTTAGTGATTAATAAAGACAAATCGTAGCTGCCCGTTCCTCTGTCTCAAGGGATGAGCAGCTGCTTGAGCTGTTCAAGGTCGCCGTTGAACACATTCAAATCCACCCGTTCGTCGATGCCCGGCAGCCTCCCCACGTCGGTGTGTTGCCAGAATGTCCATTTTCCGCGATACTCCACCGAGTCCACGTAATAATGGGCGATCCAGTAGGGATACTCGTTGAAGACGGAATCGTTCAGATAACGGTTCTTGAACTTGTAGGAAGTATAGAGGATGGGCTTCACCTTATAGTGTTGCTCCACGCGGTCCAGCCACCGCTTGAGGTTAGTGCGGAGACTCTGTTCGTCGCTGCCCCGTTTCTCGATATCGAGCACGGGAGGCAGGTCGCCGGCCTCCAGCTTCACCGAGCGGATAAAGAAATCGGCCTGACGGATGGGGTCGGTCTTGGGATTGAAGAAATGATAAGCTCCCCGTATGAACCCATACCTGCGGGCCATGTCAAAGTTGTGCAGGAAGGTGGTGTCGCTGAAATCGCCTCCCTCCGACGCCTTCATGAAGACAAAACGGACGGGCGATGGAGCCACCTGGGTATGCTGCAGCTGCGCCCAGTCGATGTCGCCCTGATGATGGGACACGTCGAAGCCATGGACTGAAAATCCCGACGGCAAACAGACACCGTAGGCCTTGGTGCCATAGCAAGGCTTCCAGCGATAGGAAAACGGGCGGATGCAGAACACATAAAAACCCAACACAAACACGGCGGCACCGATACCCATCAGAACGTATTTCTCCCACACCGGCATTTCCTGCCGCTTCGCCGTTCCCTTTCCTTTCCGGGATTTCGGAGCAGGAGAGTTCTTCCTGCGCGATGCGGCGCGAGGAGATTCGGAGGAGCCGTCCACCTTTTTCTTACGTGGTGAAGCAGGCTTACGCGTGAGAGAGTTCCCCGATGAGGGTGATGCGTGCACCATGTTGGTCTGGGTTAGAGGAATGTACGAGGGTGTGCCGCAATCAGCCCCGTCCGTCAAGACGGGAAGCCGCATGCCGGCACGCCCTCGCAGGAAGTCATGCTGGATAAATTACTTCTGCTGTTCGTACTGCAGGGTCTTGGTCGTCTGGTCGCAGACTTCCGTAGGACCGAAGTACTGGATAGGACCGGGATATACGTACGCCGTTTCCTTGGCCCATGTTTCACGTGCAGCAGCAAATGCCTGGAAAGGAGCACCATCCAGTTTCACCAAAGCCTTCTGGATAACGGGCTTCAGTTCGCCGTTTCGGCGTTCCATGTTCATCATCATCGTGATGGGCACACCGCCTGCAATCCATTCAGCAGCCGGAGCTGTCGTGTTGCGTACGGAAGACATATAACCGGTCTTGCCATTGGCAATCAGCATAGAAGCCGTGAAGCCGAGCGAGTAGCAGTAGTCAGCGTCGAAGTTCGACGGAGCAGCGCAGCGTCCTTCGTAGCCGAAGAAGTGATGCTGGGCAGCGAACTTGCCGACAAACTTGCCTGCCTTCTTCCATTCAGCCAACTTGTTGCCTACCATTTCAGACAACAGCTTTTCTGTTTCGATGAGCGAAACCTGTACGTTGCCATGTGGGTCGCGGTCAAGCGAGAGCTGACGGGCTACGCCTTCGGGCAGCGAAGCATAGATGGCAGCATTCTCAGGAGTCAGCTTGCTGATGATGTACTCACGCTGCTGTGCACGTTCGATGCTGGCAAATTCTGCGCCGTTGGCAGCGAGGAAGTCGTTCAGTTCGGCAATCAGGCGCTTCATGGCAGGAACGAACTCAATCAAGCCTTCCGGAATCAGTACGGTACCGAAGTTGTTGCCGTCGGCAGCGCGGTCGGCCACTACTTTGGCGATATAGGTAACGATGTCATCGAGCGACATGTTCTTGGCTTCCACTTCTTCCGATACGATGCAGATGTTCGGCTGTACCTGGAGTGCGCATTCCAGTGCGATATGAGAAGCAGAACGTCCCATCAGTTTGATGAAGTGCCAGTACTTACGGGCCGAATTACAGTCACGTTCGATGTTACCGATTACTTCCGAATAGGTCTTGCAGGCCGTATCGAAGCCGAAAGAAGTCTCAATCATGTCGTTCTTCAGGTCGCCGTCGATGGTCTTCGGACAGCCGATAACCTGTACGCCATAGTTCTTAGCAGCATAGTATTCAGCGAGTACGCAAGCGTTGGTGTTGGAGTCGTCACCGCCGATGATTACCAGTGCCTTGATGCCCAGTTCCTTCAGGATTTCATATCCCTTTTCGAACTGGTCTTCCTTTTCCAGTTTGGTACGGCCCGAGCCGATGATGTCGAAACCACCCGTGTTGCGGTATTCGTCGATGATGTCGGCAGTCAGTTCCTTGTATTTATGGTCTACCAGACCGCCCGGGCCCAGGATAAAGCCATACAGCTTGTTGGCCGGATTGAGTTTTTTGATTCCGTCGAACAGGCCGGAGATGACATTGTGTCCGCCAGGAGCCTGGCCGCCCGAAAGGATGACACCCACGTTCATGGGAGCAAATTCCTTGGCTTCGCCTTCCACCAGCTTCAGCAACGGCATTCCGTACGTGTTGGGGAACAGTTTCTTGATTTCTTCCTGGTCAGCTACCGACTGAGTAGGTTCGCCTTCCTGTACCTGAACGGCGCCCAGCAGCGCTTTCGGCAGTTTCGGCTGATAAGCAGCTCTTGCAATTTGTAATGCACTTTTTGTCATAATCGTCAGTATTTCTTTTTAATAAAGGTGTTCTCAATCTATCTTTCTGCAAATATAGCGTTTTTTTGAAAAACATGAAAGATTATCATAAAAAAAGTACTCCTTTACAACATGACTGTGCTTTAAAATTCGATGCGGCCTGCCCCCAGTCTGTCCGAGAATTGTTTTTCCGCTTTCCATTTTCCATCCCTGTCATTTCGAACGAAGTGAGAAATCTGTCAGCACCAAGTGGATGTATTCAGATGCTTCACTCCGTTCAGCATGACAGTTGGATAGGGTGGTCCAAGGTTTTCGGACAGGCTCCCCCGTGTTAACGCTGAAAATATTTAGGAATGTTCTAAAAATTAATTAACTGACAGTCAGATATATCTGACGATAATTCGATATAATTTTGTACCTTTGCAGTACCAAACGACGTAATCATGAAGAAAACGACGATATATAGGAGACCGATGGATGAGAATCT
>JALEPZ010000112.1 GCA_022767125.1 Phocaeicola plebeius | reverse complement strand
AAAAAAGGAGTACCGCTGTACTCCAACCTTTGTTAACCTTAAATCTAATACTATGAAAAACACAATGCAAAGGTACGCATTTCTGTATTCCCTGCAAATTTTCCAAGAGAAAAAGTATGTTTTATAACAGGATTTAAGGATCAGTCTTTATCACTACAGACTTGTTAACAAGAGGAAGCCCCTCAACAGCCTGTCACCGCTGCAGGAACACTTCGTACGGAACTCGCAACGAAACGCCGTTGCGCATCAGATTTACCATATTCGGCACCATCCGCTCCTTGAATGAAGCCCATGAACGATGCTCCATCTGCGTCCATCCTGCCTCAGCCAGTGCCAACGCACGAGGATACGTCATATACATTGCCCGGTGAACATCGCGGATGGCCTCCCCCCACAACGTTCCCATCACCCCCTCCATCTGCGGCAAGCGTTCCTTTTCCCATCCATATTCAGGATCGAACTCATACACCTTTTCCAATGAAGTAATCGGCATTCCCCAGTTATTGAACTCCGGAAGATCGCCCTTCCATTGCGGATAATCAAAATACGTATACTCTCCGGGAGCCATAATCAGGAGGTTGCCCGATGCAGCTGTAAGTTCCATACATTTCGGAGTCAGGCCATTGCGCCAGGTGACCAGTGTGACATCCTTCGGATAGTTGAACAGGAATTCATGAGCCGGCATCCAGATATTGTCGAGCTCACACCACAGCACAGGCGTCTTTCCCTTTTCACGGACACAGGCGATGATGCGCGAGAAGAAATGTCCCATCAACTGCGATGTCTTCGTGTAACCTTTCTGCTCCATCAACGCCTGGCATCGTGGACATTTCGCCCAGTTCTTCTCGATGGCAGCCTCGTCCCCACCCAAGTGGATGCGTGACGACGGGAACAAAGCGGCGATCTCCGCCAGGATATGGTCGCATACCTCATAGGTCTTTTCACACGCAGCGCACATCATCTGATTGTCTGTCTTCCCCAATACCCACCGCACAGTGTCGGCCAACTGACACCGCAGCTCCGGAAAAGCCGTCAACAGTGCAACCGTATGTCCCGGCATATCCACTTCAGGAACAATCTCTACATGGCGACGAGCCGCATAGGTTATCAACTCCCGCAATTCCTCTTGCGTATAATAACCGTTATCCGGTCCCTGCGGACCACCTTTTTCCGCACGGAAGGCTCCTTTTGCTGTCAATTGCGGATATTTCTTGATTTCCACCCGCCAACCTTGATCATCGGTAAGGTGCAGCTGTAGTACATTATACTTGTAACGGACCATCTGGTCAATGTAGCGCTTCACATCCGCTACCGGCAAAAAATGACGAGCCGGATCGAGCATCAAAGCCCGATAAGAGAAGCGAGGAGCATCGTCAATACGCATGCCAGCCATACGCCGGTGTGAGGTATTTTCCCAGTCGCCCAACAACAACTGATCGAGTGTCTGCACTCCCCAAAAGAGAGCCGCCTCAGAGGCTCCGGACAACACGATTCCGTCCCGGTTGATCTCCAACGTGTAATGCTCCCGGCCTTCCAGGGTTGCATCCAGACGCAGCACAACGACCGACGACACGGAAGAATCCCGGTTCTCCGTCACCACAGTCACACATCCCAGACGGTCTTGCAAAACCTCCTGCAGACGTTGCAGGCAGAAAGCATCCTTATCTACAGAAGTCACTATATGCACCCGCTCACCTACCGTCCATACTCCATCCTGCTGCGCAACAGCATTGGGCAGAGGAACCAAGGCGGAACACTGTGGCTGAGCAACCAACGGCAAGGAAAAGAAAAAACAGAGTGCAACAAGCGCACTTCCTATGCTTCTTTGTTTCATGTTTTTCATCGTTTGATTAAAATAAAGGTATAACCATAAAAAAAGACACAGACTGACGCCAAGCAGTCATCGTCTGCTGCCGCTACGTCAATCCGTGCCTAATCGATTGTTCTATAAAAAAGAATCAGTTTCTGTCTCTATGTGCAGGACGCTTATCACGACGGGGACGGCCATTTCCTTCTTCCGACATACCTTCGGGTTTCGGCACCAGTACCTTGTGCGATAACTTGAACTTGCCGGTCTTCGGGTCGATATCCAGCAACTTCACATCAATTTCATCCCCTTCCTTGAGGCCGGATTCCTCGATGGTCTCCAGACGCTTCCAGTCGATTTCTGAGATATGAAGCAGGCCGTCTTTGCCCGGCAGGAACTCTACGAACGCGCCGTAAGGCATGATGGAACGCACCTTACCCTTGTAGACTTCACCCACTTCAGGCACAGCCACGATTCCCTTAATCAGGCGCACAGCGTCATCGATGCTCTGCTTGTTGTTGCCGGCGATTTCGATGCGGCCCACACCGTCGATTTCCTCGATAGTGATGGTAGCACCCGTCTCTTCCTGCATACCCTGGATAATCTTTCCGCCCGGGCCAATGACAGCACCGATGAACTCTTTCGGAATAGTCATGGTCTCAATGCGCGGAGCGTGCGGCTTGAGGTCGGCACGCGGTTCGGCAATGCAATCGGTCAGTTTGCCCAGGATGTATTCACGTCCCTGCTTGGCCTGCAGCAATGCCTTCTCCAGGATGTCGTACGTCAGCCCGTCACACTTGATATCCATCTGAGTAGCCGTGATACCGTTGCAGGTACCAGTCACCTTGAAGTCCATGTCACCCAAGTGGTCTTCATCGCCCAGGATATCCGAAAGCACCGCATACTTGTCTTCGCCCGGATTCTTGATCAGGCCCATGGCAATACCCGATACCGGATGCTTGATAGGTACACCGGCATCCATCAGTGCCAGCGTACCGGCACATACCGTTGCCATAGAAGAAGAACCATTCGATTCGAGGATATCCGACATCACGCGGATAGTATAAGGATAACCTTCAGGAATCTGCCCCTTCAAGGCACGCCATGCCAAATGGCCGTGACCGATTTCACGACGGCCTACGCCGCGCTGTGCCTTCGCCTCACCGGTAGAGAACGGCGGGAAGTTATAGTGGAGGAGGAAACGTTCCTTGTGCTGGTCGAGCACATCGTCCACAATCTTTTCGTCGAGTTTCGTACCCAGCGTCACAGTGCTGAGCGACTGCGTCTCGCCACGGGTAAAGATGGAAGAGCCGTGAGGGCCAGGCAGCGGACTTACTTCGCACCAGATGGGACGGATATCCGTTGTGGCACGACCGTCCAGGCGCTTGCCTTCGTCGAGAATGCATCGACGCATCGCTTCCTTTTCAACGTCGTGGTAGTAACGGTCGATGAGCGGAGCCTTTTCTTCGAGTTCCTCTTCAGAGAACTGCGCCTTGAACTCATCGCATACGGCAGTGAAGGCATCTTCCCGCTCGTGCTTGTTACGGTTGCCCGACTGTGCGATAGCATATGCTTTGGCGTAGCAGGCTTCGTGCACAGCCTTGCGCAGGTCTTCGTCGTTCTCCTCGTGACAGTATTCGCGTTTCTGCACCTTTCCGACTTCCTCCATCAGTTCCATCTGCACCTTGCAGTGAACCTTGATGGCCTCGTGAGCGAACTTCATGGCTTCGAGCAGGTCTTGTTCGGAAACCTCCTTCATTTCGCCTTCCACCATCATGATGTTTTCGTAGGTAGCAGCCACCATGATATCCATGTCGGCACGTTCCAGCTGTTCGAAAGTCGGGTCGATGACGAACTGTCCGTCGATACGGGCCACGCGCACTTCAGAGATGGGGCCTCCGAAAGGAATGTCGGAAACCGCCAGGGCAGCAGATGCAGCCAGTCCTGCCAATGCATCGGGCATATCTACGCCGTCAGCAGAGAACAAGATGATGTTGACATACACTTCTGCGTGGTAGTTGTCGGGAAACAACGGACGCAACGCACGGTCTACCAGGCGACAGGTCAGGATTTCATAATCTGAAGCCTTGCCCTCACGCTTGGTAAATCCGCCGGGGAAACGTCCGAATGCGGAATATTTTTCTTTATACTCTACCTGAAGGGGCATGAAATCAGTACCGGGAACTGCATCTTTTGCTGCACAAACAGTAGCCAGCAACATGGTGTTACCCATGCGTAGCATAACAGCACCATCTGCCTGTTTTGCCAGCTTTCCCGTTTCGAGGGTGATGGTTCTGCCATCACTGAGCTCGATCGTCTTAACAATAGGATTAATCATAAAAAAGTTATTAAATATATTTCGTCATAAAATCGTGCAAAGATAGGTAATTAATCATTGTGGCAGGGTAAAAACAGCATAAAACTTTCCTTGTTTTTTATTTTTTATTGATTTTGACGACTTTTTCCATGGAATTTCATCAGTATTGGCACAAGAACCTTCTGAAAAACTTTGCCATCTCACGAAAAGCCGTAACTTTGCACCGAATTTTTGAACAGATATCCACCATGAAAAGAAATGCTTATATGGTTGCGGCCTTGTTTGCCACACTGACCGCCTGTAACAACGAGCCCACCTTCACCGTAGAAGGCCACGTAACCGGCGCTGCCGACAAGATGCTATACATCGAACATGCCGGGCTGAGCGGCATCGTCCCCCTCGACTCTACCCGACTGAAAAGCAGCGGTGATTTCCGGTTCAATCCGCCCCAACCGGAATCGCCCGAATACTACCGCCTGCGCGTGGACAACAAAACCATTCATTTCACAGTCGACTCTACCGAGACCGTAAGTATCGATGCCAACTATGACAAGTTCTCTACCGACTACCAGATCGGAGAGAATGAGAACAACCAGAAAATTAAGGAGCTGACCCTCTTGCTGGCCGACCTGCAGACCAAGGTGAACAAGGTGAGCGGTTCGGGACTGCCGGCCGGACTGGCCCAGGACAGCCTTATGAACCTCATCAACCGCTATAAGGACGAGGTGAAGCGGAACTATATCTTTGTGGGGCCGAACAAGCCGTATGCCTATTTCGCCCTGTTCCAGCAACTGAACGGCTACATGATTTTCGACCCGCTGAACAACAAGGACGACGTAAAATGCTTTGCCGCCGTGGCCACCAGCATGAACAATCTCTATCCTCACGCCGACCGCTCGCGCAACCTGTACAATATGGTCATCAAGGGCATGAAAAACACCCGCACCCCGCAGGTGAAAGAAATGTCGCTCCCCAGCGAAATCGTCAGAGAGACCTCCCTTATCGATATTCCCCTGATGGACATCAAAGGCGAAACCCGCCATCTGACCGACCTGAAAGGCAAAGTTGTGCTCATAGACTTCACCGCCTACCAAAACGGACAGTCGGCCGGCCACAACCTGGCACTGCGCGAGCTGTACGACAAATATGCCGCCCAAGGCTTTGAAATCTATCAGATTTCCATCGATGCCGACGAGCATTTCTGGAAAACGGCCAGCGACAACCTGCCCTGGATTTGCGTACGCGACCCTCAGGGTCCCTACTCCTCCTACCTTAATATATATGGAGTCACCCAGTTGCCCGCCCTGTTCTTAGTGAACCGCAACAACGAACTGAGCCAACGTCTGGGCGAGAAGGACAACCTGGAAGAGGCCCTCAAAAAACTGTTATAAAGGTGTCAAATGTTGCAAAGCATACAAAATAACCTTTACTAAACTTGCGCTATAAGAAAAAAAGGAGTATCTTTGCACTGCATACACAAGAAAGGGTTCCGGCATTGACCATTTGCCGGAATTCTTTTTTCTGTTTTACCGATAGAAAAAAAGAATATCTATAATCATCAACCAAAAACAGGAGGAAAAAAAGAATGGCTTACATGTCAGAAGAAGGCTACCAGAAGCTGGTGGCAGAATTGAAACACTTGGAAGCAGTAGAGCGTCCCAAGATCATTGCAGCTATCGCCGAAGCGCGCGACAAGGGTGACTTGTCCGAAAATGCCGAATACGATGCAGCCAAAGAGGCGCAGAGTATGCTGGAATCCAAAATCAACCAGCTGAAGGCAACCATCGGGGATGCCAAAATTATTGATACATCCAAATTGAAATGTGACACCGTACAGATCCTCACCCGCGTGGAACTGAAGAATGTCAAGACCGGCATGAAGATGGCTTATACCATCGTGTCGGAAAGCGAAGCCAACCTGAAGCAGGGAAAGATTTCGGTCAACACTCCCATTGCACAGGGACTGCTGGGCAAAAAGGTAGGCGACATCGCTGAAATCACCATTCCACAGGGAAAAATCAGTCTGGAAGTATTAGGCATATCATTCTAACTAACCGGTAAGGCAAGTTCGCTGCGTGCGGACTTGCCTTCTTTAATATATCTTACGTATGGCAACAATATTCAGTAAAATCATTTCAGGAGATATTCCGAGCTACAAGGTGGCCGAGGATGAACGCTTTTATGCATTCCTGGACATCAACCCCCTGGCCAAAGGACACACGCTGGTGGTTCCCAAACACGAAGTGGACTACATCTTCGACCTCGACGACGAAGAGCTGGCCGCCATGCAGATTTTTGCCAAAAGGGTGGCACTCGCCATCCAGCAAGTATTCCCCTGCCGCAAAGTCGGACAGGCAGTCATCGGTCTGGAGGTTCCTCATGCCCACATCCACCTCATCCCCATCCAGCGGGAGTCGGACATGATTTTCTCCCATCCGAAGCTGAAACTTTCCGACGAGGAGTTCAAGGCCATCGCCGCTGCCATCTGGCAGAAATGGTCGGAGCGATAAGGCCACCTCGCTTCAGAACAGAACGACACGGAGATACAGGGTTTTCCTCCTATCACAAACGCCCTGTATCTCCGTGTCGTTGTTATTTATTGCTGCCCGACGACTGCGATTCTCAAGAGAACTTGTCTCCGAACTTTATCTCCACATCGTTTACGAACTTGCGGATGGCATTCTGGTCATCCTTCTTGCAGACCAGCACGACATTGTCGCGAAGCGCCACCAGATAGCCGTCGAGATCCTGCAACACCGCCAGCTGGCCGGCCGGCAACGAAACGATGGTATTCTTGCAATTATACAGCAACGTATTCCCGTTCATCACCACGTTCCGGTTGACATCCTTGGGAGCCACCTCATAGAGCGATTCCCACGTACCCAGGTCGGCCCAGCCAAAATCACAGAGCTGCACGTACACATTGTCCGCCTTCTCCATAATACTATAGTCGATGGAGATGTTCGGACAGGAAGTGAAGTCGGGCACATCGCTGTCAATGTAAGGACAAATTTCTGTCATATAGTTGCGGAAAGCCTTGTGGATTGCCTCCACGTTCCAGATGAAGATACCTGAATTCCAGAAAAATTCCTGACTCTGGATGAAGATTTCAGCAAACTCCCTTGCCGGCTTTTCGATAAAGGTCTTTACCTTATAGATACCGTCAGTTTCCTCCTCGTCTATCTGAATATAGCCGTATCCTGTTTCGGGACGGCTGGGTTGGATTCCAAGGGTCAGCAGGGCATCCTGTCCGGAAGCAAAGTCCAGTCCCTTGAGAATGGCCTCCTTAAACAGGTCCTGCTTCAGGATGAGATGGTCACATGGGGCCACCACCATGGTGGCCTGCGGATTCAGTTTCTCGATGATATGAGCGGCATAGGCAATCGAAGGAGCCGTATTCCGGCGTTCATCCTCCACAATCAGCCGCGAGGCATCCAGCTCCGGCAACTGCTCCAGTACTTTATCTTCGTAATCTCTATGGGTAGTGACGAAAATATTCTCTAACGGCACAATCTGCCGATACCTGTCGAATGTCTGCTGCAGAAGCGTCTGGCCGCAACCGAAGAAGTCGATGAACTGCTTCGGGGCAGCCTGGCGGCTATAGGGCCAGAACCGTCGTCCCGCACCGCCTGCCATGATAACACAATAAAAGTCTTTCGCGTGCATAATCAAAGAATCTGTTTTAAGTTCACTTTGCTAAGTTAATTCATATTTTCGTAGTATCAACAGAAAAAGGCGGCAAATCTCTCCCGGCAAGCCGTATTTTTAGTTTTTTTTGAGAAAACCTGCCCGACGTTTCCGAAGAAAATGAACTTCCGCTCCCCCCTCTCTCTAAAAAGTACAGGACAAACTTTCCTTTTCGAACAAAAATCGCTATTTTTGCAAGCAATTGAAGTGAATCCATGATAGAATATACAAGAATGACAACGATACGAATCTCAGTACTATCCTTTCGGCAGATGGCGGTATGCCTGCTGTCGGTCCTCGTGTGGTGGTCCGTGCTGCCCGCCGCCGCACAGCACTTCTCGTTCAACAAAATCACCCAGAACGCCGACAAGGAGTTCGCCTCACTGCTGAACTCCATCTCGGAAGACAGCCGCGGCTACCTGTGGATAGGCACCCGAACCGGGCTGGGACGATTCGACGGCGGTACGCTGAAGAAATACCTCAACGACAAGGAAGACCCCTACTCCCTCCCCGGCCACGATGTCTATAACGTACTGGAGGACAATGACCACGACCTGTGGGTACTCACCGCGGGCGGAGTGACACGCTACGAACACCAGAACGACCATTTCCACACGCTGACCAATGCCGAAGGCCATACGCTGAAGGCCTATGCCGCCTGCAAGTGGCGCGACGGACTGCTGCTGGGCGACAGTCATTCCGTCATCTACTACAACAAAAAGGAGAACAGCTTCACCAAGATAGCGGAACTGCCCCTCTCAGCATGGATGGAGAAGTTCCTCTTGCTGGACGACCATACCCTGCTGTGCATGGTCCGCTCGAACAAGGTGTGGTACATCCGCCTGGATACCGGAGAAGTAAACGGCGAGCTGTTCGACGTAGGCTACTATGCCACCGACATGATACTCGACAAGCAGCACAATGTATGGCTGACCTCGCGAGGAGGAGGTCTCTTCTGCTTCTCGCCCGAAGGCCGGCGGATAGCGGAATTCAATACCGACAATTCAGGCCTTCCCACCAACAAGCTGAAGTCGCTCACCGAATGCGACGGTTATCTGGTCATCGCCACTCAGCTGCAAGGAGTGTGTGTGTTGAAACCCGAAACCCGGCAGACCTGGCTGTTCCAGCACGAACAAGGAGGCGGACAATTCACCCTGCCGAGCAACGAAGTCAACCTGGCACGCACCGACAAGTACGGCAATATCCTGTTGGGGGTGAACGGGCACGGACTGGTATCGTTCAACCGGGTCCACATGCGTACCTATACAAACCTGTATGCCGGCTTCGGCAAGGGACCGTCGGGCGAATCCATTGGCTGCGTACTCAGCCATGGCGACAAGGTATGGGTAGGCACCACCGACAGCGGCCTGAACCTGTTCCGTCCAGCCGACAACACCTTCACCCCCATTCCCTCGACCGCCGGCGTACACATCTTCTCGATGTGCGATCTGGCACCGGGCAAGCTGCTGCTCTCCGTGCTCAACGAGGGGCTGCGAGTCTTCGACACGGCCACGGGACGGACAACGCCCTTACTGATGAAGGACACAAACACCCATAACAAAGCTTTCCTCCGGGGCAACGGAGTATATGTGTGGCGAAACACGCCAGAGACCATTCTGATACTGGCCTCTCACCTCTATGTCTATCACATTCCCACCGGTTCCTTCACCCAAGTGGAAGAGAAGGAAGACCACATGATTTACAACGGAACACTGAAGATGGTCTGCACCACCGACAACGTCAGCTACCTCTCCGACCGCCGCCGGTTGTACCGCTTCGTCCACAGCACGAACGACCTGTCCATCATCTACCAGCTGCCTTCCGACCAGCTGGTCATCAATATCGCCACCCGTTCGTCGGACGGACTGTTTTGGTTGGGCACCAACAACGGGCTATACAAGTTTGATACCGACACAGGCACCGCCACCCCCATTGACAACCAGAAGGTAAAGAACATCATGTCGCTGCAGGCAGGTCCCTTCGGACAAATCTGGATAGGCACCTACTACGCCCTGTTCACCTACGAGAGCAATACCCAACACTTCATCTCCTACAACGAGATGGAAGGTGCCCTGCCCAACGAGTACATCCGTACCGCGACCTCGATGGACAACCAATACATCTATATGGGCGGTGCGAAGGGACTGATACAGATAGCCTACAAGAACACTCGTCCAGCCAACTCCACTCCTGTATTCTCCATCTCCGACTGCACGCTGAACGGGCAACCGGAAGGCAACCCCTTCCTTAGCCACGAAACTGGCGTGGAACTGCCCTTCAACAGCAACTTCTCGCTCCGCGTGATGACGGAGGAGAAAGACCGCTTCCGTCGCCGTGCCTACCGCTTCCATGTCCCGAAATACAGTAACGAAATCATCGAGACCTCTTCTCCCGAACTGAAGCTCTATGGTCTGCATCCCGGCACATACGATGTCGAAGTGGCTTGTACACTGGCAGACGGATCGTGGACAGACTTCCAGACCATTGGTCAGTTTCAGGTACTTCCCCCCTGGTACCGCAGCAATCTGTTCCTCGGTTCTGTCGGACTCTTCCTGCTGTTCACAGGAGGCACCGGCCTGTGGGTACTGCTGAGTCGCAAACAGTTGCTGATGGAGCGTACCCTCGAACAGAACCGTCGCGAGCTAAACGAAGAGAAGGTGGACTTCCTGGTCAACGTCAGCCACGAACTGCGTACACCGCTGACACTCATCTATGCCCCGCTCAACCGGATGCTCCGCGAATCCTCTCCCAATGACAAGAACTACAGTCAGTTGCAGACCGCCTGCCGACAAGCCAGCCGCATGACCAACATCATCAACATGGTACTCGACCTGGAAAAAATGGAACGCAGCTCCGTCCAGCTGCAACTGCGCCCCCATCCGTTCAACGACTGGGTGAAAGAGGGGATGCGAGACTTTGTCAGCGAAGGCGAAGAACGAGGCATACGGGTAGAATTCGATCCTGACCCACTCATCGATTCCATCCAGTTCGACATCCGCAAGTGCGACATTGTGCTGAACAACCTTCTTATCAACGCTCTGAAACACAGTCCAAAGGGATCGACCATCACCGTACGTACCCGACTGGATGCCGCCACCCAGCAGGCACGTGTCACCATTAGCGACGAGGGGCCGGGACTACAGCCTGGCGATGTGAAGGAACTGTTTACCCGCTTCCACCAAGGTGCCAAAGAAAGCACCGGTACGGGGCTGGGATTGGCTTACTCGAAAGTACTGCTCGAACAGCACAAAGGCAGCATAGGCGCCTACAACAACGAGGACAAAGGAGCTACCTTCTATTTCACCCTGCCTCTGCATCAGGCAGCAGGAAGCATTGCGGCCAGCGTCAGCGACTCGCTGCTGGTCAAGAAAACCTCCAGCCAGCCCGTCCCTGCTCCAGCCACGCATTCTGCCCAACCACCGCTTCAACCTGAGGAAGAGAAGGAAGTACCCTTGCAGCCTGCACCTGCCGCCAAGGGTCCGGACCCATCGTCGAGAGTCTACACCCTTCTGGTGGTCGACGACCAAGAAGACATCACCCAGTTCCTCTCCGAATCGCTGAAGCATGATTTCAAAGAAATACTGATTGCCAAGAACGGTGTGGAAGCCCTGAAGGTCATCCGCAGCAACCGGCCCGACGCTGTGATCAGCGATGTGATGATGCCACGCATGGACGGCTACGAACTTTGCCGCACAATCAAGAACGACATTGCCATCAGCCATATCCCTGTCGTCCTGCTGACCGCCAAGACCGACGAGCAGAGCATCCTGACCGGCTACAAGACAGGGGCCGATGCCTACTTGCCTAAACCATTCGACCTGGAAGTGGTGAAACAGATTGTCTTCAACCTACTGACTACGCGCCAGCACGTTCAGGAGAAGTATGCGTCACCGGGCAGTATACCCTTGCCGCAAGAGGTGACCATCAGCTATGCCGACGAATCTTTCCTGACCAAGTTGAACAAGTTCATCGAACAGCACATCGACAATCCCGGGCTGGACATTTCGCTCATTGAGAAGGAAATGTGCATGAGCCGTGCCTCACTGTTCAATAAGATGAAAGCACTGACCGGCATGGGCTGCAACGAGTACATCACAAAGCTACGCATGGAAAAGGCCATCCTGCTGGTAAAGGAAACGACCCTTTCCTTCACGGAAATCTCTGAACGGGTGGGCTACAGTACCTCGTCCTATTTCAGCTCGGCCTTCAAGATGTACACCGGTATGACTCCTACCCAATACCGCAAGTCAAAATAATGCTGTATAAAGAAAGGCATCCCTTCATTTTTATGACACTTATTTAGAACGGAAGATTTTCAGAAATCAATAGTAGCGATTTCTGAAAATCTTCCCCTCCGATAGAACATACTGAGAACAAGACACTTATAAATCATTCTTAAAAAAATCGATATTTTTTTATCAAAATTCGCTATTATTGTCTACTTTTGTACCGAAATCAAACAATCAAAACAAAGAACAAAATCAAAAGATCTGTTACTATGTATAGAAAGGGGTTTGTCTTCTTTTTTCGTTGGTTGCTGACAGCTCTCTGCCTGTGCAGTCTGCCGGCAACAGCCCAGCACTATTCCTTCAGCACCCTTTCGCAAGATGCCGACGAGGAATTCCCATCGCGGATCAGCTGTATTATGGACGACAGCCACGGCTATCTGTGGATAGGCACACGGTCAGGTCTGGGACGACATGACGGCAACCACCTGAAGAAGTACATGCTGAACGAGGTGGACACCCTACACTTGCCCGGTGAGGAAATCTATAGCATCATGGAGGATGCCGACCACGATCTGTGGGTGATGACCAACGGCGGCACCGCCCGCTATGACTACCTGACCGACCGTTTTTACCCGTTGACAGACGGGGAAGGGAACATCGTACACGCCCACGCCGGCTGTTCCTGGAAGAAAGGCTTCCTGTTAGACAACGGCAGCCGTATCCTCTATTATGACAAGACCGAAAAGAAACTCTCGCCCCTCTGCGAACTGCCGGACTTCCGGTGGGCAAACAAGCTATGCCTGATAGACGAACAGACCTTGCTGGTACAGAACCGTTCGAATTCCGTCATCCGCATCGCATTAGACAAGGGAGAGGCGGACATCACTACTTTCCATACCTCCTTCCCCTCAACCGACCTGTTGGTAGATAGCCTCCACCAAATCTGGATTTCCACGGCAGGCGACGGACTACACTGCTTCTCGCCCGACGGAACACCGTTGCACCACTATACCACCGCCAATTCCGGACTGAACGATAACCACCAACAGTCGCTGACCCAATGCAAAGGACACCTCCTGATCGGCACCCGCAACGGTGGACTGAATATCCTGAAGCTGGCAACCGGAAATATCTGGCAGATGAAGCACGTCCCCGGCGACGGACAGTTCACCGTGCCGGGCAACAACATCAACCGGCTGTACACCGACCGCTACGACAATGTGCTGATGGGCATCGTTGACCATGGACTGGTCTCACTCCGTGCCGTCTTCCTGCGCTCCTATACCAGCCTGTATGCCGGTTTCGGCAAAGGGCCATTGGGAAATTCCATCACCTGCTTCTTCCCACAGGGCGACTATGTGTGGATAGGCACCGCTGACGGAGGCCTGAACCGGATGCGCCCCTCCGACAACACCTTCGTCTCCTACCCCGCGACCAAGGATATGTTCATCTTCTCCATCACCGACTTTGCACCGGGCAAGCTGCTGATTTCGGTGGTGAACCAGGGGATGTTCGTCTTCGATACCGCCACAGGACAGACCACCCCCTTCCTGCTCAGAAATGTGCAGCTGAACACCTACACCTTCCATTACGGCAACGGAGTCTATCTCTGGCGGAACACACCGGAAAGCCTGCTCATCCTGGGCCGGCACGTACACATCTACCACCAGTCTACCGGCACCTTCAGCCAAGCAACGGAGGAGAAAGAAGGAATGATCGGCATCGGCACCCTGAAGATGATCAGCACCGACAAAACCGTCAGCTACCTGTGCGACCGCCGTCACCTCTATCTGCTGGACCATCACACGGAAACCCTCTCCATCCTCTACGAGCACCACAACGAAAGGGAAGTCATCAACACCGCCACGCGCACCCCCGACGGCATCTTCTGGATGGGCACGAACTACGGGCTCCTGCGCTACGATGCCAAGAGCCACGAGCTGTCCCGCATCCCCACCAAGCAGTTCAGGGATGTCATGTCCGTACAGGCCGACCCGTTGGGACGACTGTGGATAGGTACCTACTATGCCCTGTTTTCCTACAATCCCTCTGCCAACCGCCTGATAGCGTACAACCACCTGGACGGCGTGCTGAGCAACGAGTACGTGAGAGGTGCCTATGGCTTCCACGACGACTGCCTCTACATGGGCGGCATAAAAGGGTTCGTGAAGATCTCCTACCCCCATGCCGTGCCGAACACCAGTACTCCGGTCTTCAGTGTGTCCGACTGTACCCTCAACGGAGTGAACGAAGGAAATCCCTTCCTCGACACTACCCGCACGGTGGAACTTCCCTACAAGAGCAATTTCACCCTTCGCGTCTCAACGAAGGAGAAGAACCTGTTCCGATCGCGCGGCTACCGGTTCCTCATCCCCGCCTACAGTTCGGAGGAAATTGAGACCGAGCGCCCAGAGATACAGCTGCATAACCTGCAGCCGGGCACCTACCAGGTACAGGTGTCCTGCACGCTCAGCAACGGGTCGTGGTCGCCCTACCAGCAGATTGCCGAATTTACCGTCCTGCCTCCCTGGTACCTGAGCTTCTGGTTCATCGGCAGCACCTCGCTGCTGGTACTGACACTGGGCGGCATCGGCCTCTGGATCTTGCTGGAACGCAAACGGCACATGATGGCCCACGAGATAGAACAGAACCGCCTACGGCTGAACGAAGAGAAGGTGAACTTCCTGGTGAACGTGAGCCATGAGCTGCGTACACCGCTGACACTCATCTACTCCCCACTCAACCGCCTGCTCCGCCAAACCAGTCCTGACCACCAGAACTATCCCCTCATACAGACTGCCCGCCGACAGACCCTCCGCATGACCCATGTCATCAACATGGTACTCGACCTGGAAAAGATGGAACACCACTCCGTCCAGTTGCAGATAGCCCCTCATGCATTCAACCGCTGGGTGGAAGAAGGAATCGAAGACTTTGTCAGCGAAGGCAAGGAACGGGGTGTCAAGGTGGTTTTCGAACCGGACACACGTATCACGCCGGTAGAGTTCGACAGCCGCAAGTGTGACATTGTGCTGAACAATCTCATCATGAATGCGCTGAAACATAGTCCCGAAAACTCCACCATCACCATCCGTACCCGCATGGATGAGGAAAAACAGCAGGTCCAGTTGAGCGTCAGTGACGAAGGCACCGGTCTGCATCCTGACGAGATGAAGCACCTATTTACCCGCTTCTACCAGGGAACCAAGGAAAACAGCGGCACCGGATTGGGACTGGCCTACTCGAAGGTGCTACTGGAACAGCACAACGGGTGCATCGGCGTCTACAACAACGAGAAAAAAGGGGCTACCTTCTATTTTATCTTGCCGCTGCAGCAGACGGCAAACGGCGTTTTCCCCCATGTCACTTCCCCGACACCGGCTGCGCCGCTTCTCCCTGACGAGACCCATCTTCCTGCCGCCCCCGGGATACCGGATCCACTGCCCGATATGTCGACAAAAGAAGCAGCGTCCGACACCCGAACCGTCAGCAACAACACCGCCAACAGCAGCTACACCCTGCTGGTGGTAGATGACCAGGAAGACATCACGCGCTTCCTTGCCGAATCGCTGAAGGATTCCTTCCGGACCATCCTTACTGCCAAAGACGGCGTAGAGGCACTGAATATCCTCTTGAGCAACCGTCCCGATGCCGTCATCAGCGATGTCATGATGCCGCGCATGAACGGTTACGAACTGTGCCAGCAAATCAAGAAGAATCTCGACATCAGCCATATACCTGTCGTTCTGCTGACTGCCAAGACCGACGAACAGAGCGTGATGATGGGCTACAAGACGGGAGCAGATGCCTATATGCCTAAGCCTTTCGACGTGGAAATGGTGAAACAGGTAGTTTTCAATCTGCTGAACACCCGTCTGCATATCCAGGAAAAGTATTCGGCACCGGGAGCCGTACCACCGCCGAAGGAAGCGACCATCAGCTATGCCGACGAAGCCTTTCTGACCAAGCTGAACCAGCTGGTGGAACAGCACATCGACAATACCGACCTGGACATTGCCCTGATAGAAAGTGAAATGTGCATGAGCCGTGCCTCCCTTTTCAATAAAATGAAAGTGCTCACCGGTATGGGGTGCAACGAATACATCACGAAGATGAGAATGGAACGTGCCACCGAGTTGGTGAGGGACAGCTCGCTCTCGTTCACCGAAATTTCGGAACGTGTGGGCTACAGTACGGCTTCCTATTTCAGTTCGGCCTTCAAGTTGTATACAGGGATGACTCCCACACAATACCGCAAGAATCAGGCCGGGGAAAAGCCTTCCAGATGATGAACAAGCACGTCAAGGACGAGACACGCCGAACCATCGGCCATCAAAACGGGGAAACAGCAACAATAACCCTTCTTTGTTCGGAAATACCACCGACTTTACGTAACTTTGTCCCCACAGTAACCGCAAGGATACTGGTTGGAACGAAACGAAAGAATACCTGAGTAACTATGAACGATTTTCTCTCACTTCTGCGGAAGAACCGTCAGCCAGGATGGAGCCAGCGGCGGGAGGCTCCCACAGATTTCTATTTTCAGTTGATAGCTGACGAGAACGGCTGTTACGTACAGACTGTCAATGCAAAGGGAATGCCTGTATGTCCCGACTATCATGCCTATACGGGCGACACCGCCCAAGCCTTGCGCACGATGGAACGCCTGCGCGAGGAAGGATTGCTGCAGTTCCGATGGGAAGGGGGTGAAGCGAGCGACAAGCTCTATGTAGCCGAATCCCCTTACTGGGTCGGACAGCTGGTACGCTGTCCCCATCTGATGAATGCGCAGATGCAGCCGGTACGGGTGGCTGACCATCCGGCCACACTTCGGCTGCACCTGAAGGGGGAAGAAGCACGGTTGGTGCCGACACTGACAGTGGACGGGACAGAAGCCCCCAAGGGATGGGCCGTGTTGACCGACTGTCTGCTGCTGGCGGGTGACACCATCTTCCCCGTTGCTTCGCTGGGCGACAACTACCGCCACTTCCCTACGTTTATGGCTCCTTTCGACAAGGTGCTGGTAGAGGAATATCTTTCGTTGTTCTATTCGTACATCGATCAGGTGGATGTGACCTACGAGGACTATACCGTCTGCCGTTCGGACACGCCGTTAAAGGCGGTACCCACCCTTGTGTTCGAGAAGGTGGATGCCGACCATGCCCTTCACCTGCGGATGACCTATTCTGTGCCCGGCTGGGAATTAGGGTTCCTGGAAAATTTCGACGTAGAGTGGAAAGCCACGCTGATGCCCGACCGGCAGTTGTCGTTAAGGCGGGTGGAGCATGAGCCTATCGAGGAGTGCATCGCCTCGCTCTCCAAACAGCTGGACCGGTATGCCCCTTCGCGTTCCGCACAAAAGGAGATTTACCAGGAGGGAGGATTCTTCATCGTGCCCGAAGAGACGGCGGCTCCTTTTCTGCTCAAGGAATTGCCTTCCTTACTGCATACCTACCGCCTCATGGGGGCAGACAAGCTTAAGGCCTACCGGGTGAAGCCAGTTCAGCCCAAACTGAACCTCTCTCTTTCGTCGGGCATTGATTTCCTGGAGGGCGACCTGACCTTGGACCTGGAGGGAGAAACCTTCACGCTGAACCATCTCCTGAACCAGTACCGCAAACAACGCTACATCACCTTGTCCGACGGCGACCGGGCGGTGCTCGACGAGGGGTATATCCGACGGTTGGAACGGGTGTTCCAGCACAAGCGGGGAGACAAGGTGCGTGTCTCCTTCTTCGACCTGCCTGAAGTGGAGGAAATGATGCGGCAGCGGTTAGAGGGCGAAGCCGTCGTCCGTCATCGGGAGGTGTTCGACGGGTTCAATCACCTGAAAAAGCAGCAGCTGAAACTGCCTCCCCTGAATGCCGAGCTGCGTCCGTATCAGGTGGAGGGCGTGAAGTGGATGCGCTACCTCTACGACGTGAATCTGGGCGGCTGCTTAGCCGATGACATGGGCCTCGGAAAGACCCTGCAGACCATCGCCGTACTGGCTTCCTGCTACCCCAAGACGAAGAAGCCTTCACTCATCGTCATGCCCCGCAGCCTGTTGTTCAACTGGCAGGCGGAACTGGAACGCTTCGCCCCTCAGCTGTCGGTCTATACCTATTACGGCACGACCCGCGACCTGAAGGAGGCCAAGAAAAGCCAGCTGATACTGACCACCTACGCCATCGTGCGCAACGATGTGGAACAGTTCTCCAAGCAGAAGTTCCATTATGTAGTGCTGGACGAGAGCCAGAACATCAAGAATACGGGGGCGCAGGTCACACAGGCGGTGCTACTGCTCGATGCCGCCCATCGTATGGCGTTGAGCGGCACTCCCGTCGAGAACAACCTGACGGAACTCTATTCGCTGTTCCGCTTCCTCAATCCTGCCATGTTCGGCAGCCTGGAGGACTTCAACAGCCGCTATACCTACCCCATCCAGAAAGACAACGACAAGGAAGCGATGGAGAGCCTTCGCCGGAAAATCTATCCCTTCCTGCTCCGCCGCCTGAAGAAAGAGGTCTTGACGGAGTTACCCGACCGCATCGACAACCGCTTCTATGTGGAGATGTCGCCGGAACAAGCACGGTTCTACGAGCAGCGGAGGGCCTACTACTACCAGCAGGTGAAGCAGACCATTGCCACCGACGGCATCCAGAAATCGCAGTTCGTCATGTTCCAGGCCTTGAACGAGCTGCGCCGCATCGCCTCGGTACCCGAAAGCCTGAGCGACGGGCGCATCACTTCGCCCAAACTGGAGGTGCTGATGGACTCGGTGACAGAAGCAGTATCGAACGGCCACAAGGTGGTGATCTTTTTCAACTACATAGCGGGCATCGAACTGGTGGGAGACAAGCTGAACGAGAACGGCATCGACTTCACCAGCATGACCGGATCCACCCACGACCGCAAGGGGGTGGTGGAGCGTTTCCAGAACGACCCGCAGTGCAGGGTGCTGCTGATGACCTTGAAGACAGGCGGTGTGGGACTGAACCTGACTGCCGCCGACACCGTCTATATCTTTGAACCGTGGTGGAACAAGGCGGCCGAGGAACAGGCGGTGAACCGTCTGCACCGTTTCGGGCAGACGGCAAAGGTGCTCTGCTACTCCATCCTCGTGCAGGGCAGTATCGAGGAAAAGATCTGCCAACTGCAGCAGCAGAAGGCAGAACTGTTCGAGGAACTGATCGGCAACGACAGCGGTTCCATCAAGCAGTTGAGCGAGGAGGACATTCAGTATATATTAGGATAAGCAAAGGAAGGAGGCAACGGAATGAACCAACAGTCATTATGGAAAACGAAAGAAGTACAAGAGGGACGGACCATCTATATACCCGACGAGACAACATTCTCCGACTGCCAGCGGTTGATGGGAACGTATCGGGTTGCGGAGTTGCGTCCGATGTTCTTACAGCTGTCTATGCTTTGGGACCCCAGCCAGCTGGAGGAAGGTAAGGACAAGAAGGAGCAGGCACTGGCAGACAAGATGAAGAAGCTGATGAAGGAGCGGACTTCGCTGTGCAAGTCGGATTTACAGTATGCGGTCGCATTTTTCGTGGCAGACGAACGGAACGTGGCACTCTTTCTCGACGCTCTGCCCGCCGACGAGCGGGAACTGTGGCGATGTGTGGTGACCAACTATTATGCGGGGAAACCCTTGCTGAAGCGAACAACGGGTAAGGAATGGCTGACGAAAAGCTACTACTATGAGTCCGACATACTGCCGGTTCCCCTGCACTGGTTCTACGTTTTTCGGGGCAGTGACTATCAGTATTATCTGACCATGAGGCATGCGTTACGCACGTATTTCTACCCGTATTTCCTCGGTGCGAGGCGGACAGCTGGCAGGGTGGATGCCTTGCCCGAAGGAACAACGTGGCATACCTTCAACGCCGAGAACGAGATGCCCAGACTGTTGAAAATGCTGGAGGTGTTCCACCAGAAAGAGGAACTGACCCACAACCTCTACGATAAGATGAAATGGACCACGGCACGCAAGGTCAGCAAGTCGCTTAAACTGCGGGAGTTCTTCCCTGACTCGGTCGAGAAGAATGCCTCTTCGCTCCGGGCATTGCTGCTGATGGACTCGTTCGCCTACTGCCGGTGGAAGGTAGGGAAAGAGCAGCCGATAGAGAAAATGGCCAAGCAGGTTTTCATCGAGTACAGTACTTCCTCCCTGCATTTGTCACATACTTTGTTGCCCCACGTTTCTGGCATCCGTCAGACGGTGATGGATTGGACATGTTTTGACCTGCAGACACTGCATATTTCGTTGTCGTTGGAAAAGATTTGTACCGATGAGGGATGGACGGACATCGATCAGTTGCTAGCGGAACTGTATTTCATGGAAACGAACAATCCAAACAATCTGCTGTTCTCGCCCCCTGCCATTGGGAATATGCGACTGCATTACGCCAAGCTGACGAAGGCAGAGATACCTGCCGACAAGATCTATCAGGAGGTCAGTGTCCCCTTCGTCAAGGGGTTCCTGTTCCTGCTGGCGGCATGGGGCATCCTAGAGATTGCCTATCAGGACATGGATCTCCGCTCCCCTTCCTATTACGATTCCCTCCGTTACTTCCGCTTCACGGAATTGGGACGTTATTTGATGGGGAGGACCCCTCACTATGTGTCCGCCTTTGCGCCTGAATCGGGCTTTGAGCTGGACGAGGAGCGGTTGCTGTTCCGCTCACTGAACAACAGTAATCCCTACGAAACGTTGGTGACCGAGATAGCCGAACCCATCGGTGGTCATCGCTTCCGACTGACGGAGGCCAGCTTCCTGAAAACCTGCTCTACGGCTGCCGACCTGGAAAAAAGCATCAGTTTTTTCCACCGGTACGTATGCCAGAATCCGCCGCCCGTGTGGGAGGATTTCTTTAGTCGTCTGCGGGCGAAGGCAGTTCCGTGGACAAAGATGTCTCCCAGGAAGTTCGAGATCTATCAGCTGCCGACCGACAATGCAGAGCTGTTCCGTCTGTTATCGACCGACGAGGTGTTGCGGAAGTATGTGCGCCGTGCCGAAGGCTATATGGTATTGGTAGAGACTACGCACATTCCCGAGGTCAAGCAACGGCTGAAATCGTTCGGATTCTTGCTCTGAGGGCTGAACACGGACGATATCACCGTTGGGGTGGTTATCAGGTCGCTCTGGGTAGTAGCTCTTTCCGGGTACTCGAACTCGAATGTAGTCCAAAATCATTTGTCACGAATGTCATTTGTCATGAAGACCATGTGAACGGGAAGACAGGTCCGGACCCCTTTATGCTTATATGATGAACAATTATGCTTCTTCAGGCATGGGGATGACAAGGATAGACTCACTGCACCGGATTCCGTAGAATACGTCACGAACCCGCCCCTGCTGAGGTATCAGATTTCTTTGTCTGTTATTTGTAGTTTTTTGGCTTCGGTTGACTACTTTTTGGGCTTTTACGGGAAAATAAGAACTCCCGGTTCCGTATGGGAATCAGGAGTTTACTACTGTTTGTTTTCTTCAAAGTGGTGCCACCAGGAATCGAACCGGGGACACAAGGATTTTCAGTCCTTTGCTCTACCAACTGAGCTATGGCACCATCGTTGTTTCTCGATTGCGGATGCAAAGGTAGATAGTTTTTCCGATTCCTGCAAGTTTTTCGATGAGAAATTTATAAGAAAAATAATTTATCATCTTTTTCTGCTTAAATGTTTGCAGATTCAAAAATAATGTCTACCTTTGCATCCGCAATAGAGAAACAACGATGGTGCCATAGCTCAGTTGGTAGAGCAAAGGACTGAAAATCCGTGTGTCCCCGGTTCGATTCCTGGTGGTACCACACAAAAGGCTGACTTTCTTACGAGAGTCAGCTTTTTTTTGTTTCTCTTCAAGTAAAGTGCTCAAAAGATTTCTTACGCTCCTTTTGTTGGTCTTCTTCGGAAGTTGTAACAACTCAGCCCCCCTTAGCCATAAGTAGTTACTTTAATACTATACAAA
>JALEPZ010000102.1 GCA_022767125.1 Phocaeicola plebeius | reverse complement strand
AACCTGTAACAGAAAGTCTTCTTTCTTCACCTTCAGCACCACCTGAGCCATTTACAATCGTTGGTACTGTAGAGAAGTATGCTATGGTAAGCTTTTTCGAGGTTTCACTGATATTTCCGGCATAATCCACAGCCCAGATGTAGACTGTAAGTCCGTTGTCCTTTTCATCAAGTTTAACAGTGGTGTTACTAATGCTATTTTCCTTTGATGCACCTGCTGTAAGTTTTATATCTCCCTCATGGATCACAGCGCCATCAACTAAAGGCTTAGTGTTTTCACCAGTGAGAATAAACCCTTTCAACACCTCGTTATCGGTTGCAGCAGGCTTTAGGATAATGGTTGAATCAAAATCCTTATTGAGCACATAGATTTTACCGTTGGCATAATCTTCTTTGATGAAATCATTTGTTGATTTAGAACCATCTATATCTTCCTTGGTTTCATACGAGTCTTTATAGTTTCCGGTTCTCTTTACATCAACAGTCGTACCAAAGGATGGTGCTTCACTATCATACACAAAAGCACTTGACGACATTTCTGTTCCGCCGTTGACCTTAAATGAAGTTATTTCACTCTTGTTTCCAAGAATATCCTGAACGAAGGCAACAAAGGCAGCGCCGGCATTTTCAGTGGATGCAGCAGTAACTGACAGATTAGAAACAGTAGTAATACCTTCAAGAACGCTGAAATCTCTTGTTTCTACTACACTGTCAGATTTTTTATAGCCGTAAGAATATGCACCAAGTCCTGACCTTTCATCAGAAATACCAGAAAGGGAATAAGTGAGATCATTGTAATAGAACTTACTGTTGTAAACTGAAGAGCCTACATTTCCTGTTACGGTTGCTTCTGTTACAGTTGGTCCTACATTATCATACGGAAGAATGTATGCGTAATAGAATACAGCGTTACCTGCAAAGTCTGTGGCAGAAACTTCGTAGAGGTTTTCTTCAGTCTGACTTTCCGTTGTTACATAAATGGCATATCTTTTTGACTCATCAGAATCAACAGGCTTACCACTCCGAATATATGGAAAAGGAGGATTAGTTTCAAAACTCATCGATGTCACACTTGAATCACCATTATTGAATTCAAGAGCCTTATCACCCATTGCAGTATTAGTAGACCATACTCCGCTTGTTTTATCCCATTTGCGGATGGATACCTGAGAAATTCCACCAGCATCTTCTGCCCATGCATTGACAAAGAAAGCCGCATTGTTACTTCGGATCTTGAAGAATCGGCTCTTTTCATCGGGAGTTCCGTTTGAGTACGCATCATCAACATCTGATTTTGATGAATACTGCTTTGAAACGTTTGAAGCAAGAGAATACAAATTCTTATATTCATTTTTTGAATAACCTTCATCTGTAGTAAAGGTCTTCAAGGCATTTCCTTGATAAACAAGACGATCGTCCGCAGTTGCAGTGGTATCAGGTGTTTTACCTGTCGGTACAGCTCCAGTTCCGTAGACCTCAGTATAAAGATTATCTTTCGAATGGAATGTAGAACTATCATTGAGTCTTGTGACACCGACACGCATGGTTGGCGCACTGGCATCAACTTTAACGTTGAGCTTACATGTCCAGTAGTTTCCTGTGTTGTCGAATATATAATATTCAAGAGGCTTTGCATTTGTAGCATCTGCATATTTATAGATAAAATACGGAATATCCACAGTCAGATTGCCATCAGCAATCTGTTTTGCACTGCCCTTTACATTAGGTATGAGACCGGCACCATAGACGCCAGAGCTTTCACCTGTTCCGCTACCATTACCATCACGTTTCTGGAAGTCAGTAAACCATTCAGCAGGGATTTTAACAGAATATGATTCTTCACGTTCTTTAGCGGTTTTGAAGGTTTCGCTTGATCCTGCAATAGTGACATTTATATTAGTTCTTGAAACATCTCCAGGCAAAGAAAGATATGAATTGCCAGGATTAGCCTTACCACCAGTCCAGGTAGATCCACTTGCTGTAGCAGGATAAGTGTTATCCATCATCCACTGGTTTCCAAGTTTTGTGACAGAAACATTTCCTACACGGTCGCGGATATACAGGTTGAAGGTTCTTTGATTGTACTCTGTTGCAGCGCCCTTGATATAACTCAAATTCACAGGAACCTGCGCATTGACTCTTTTACTGTCATTTTTATCGCCGGTATGGTTGATATACCAGTATCCGTCGCTTCTATTTCCTTCACAATCATTCTGACGGTTGTCATCACCTTCATTTTCAGCGAAGCAATATCTGTAACCGTCAATTCCGGATGGAGAATCTGAGACATCGATATCAAAGAAACATAATACAGGATCTACAGCATATGTATTATTTCCAACTTTTTCTCTTGCATAGACACCACCAGAGACATTATGTGCAGTAT